>NZ_JBKFAI010000003.1:482500-485356 GCF_053345555.1 Brevundimonas sp. M1A4_2e
CGTCGTCCCTGGAAATAACTCCAGCAGAGACCGTACCCGAAACCGACACAGGTGGTCAGGTAGAGCATACCAAGGCGCTTGAGAGAACTGTGCTGAAGGAACTCGGCAAATTGCACGCGTAACTTCGGAATAAGCGTGACTCACCCTGGGCAACCAGGACTGAGTGGCACAAGCCAGGGGGTAGCGACTGTTTAGCAAAAACATAGGGCTCTGCGAAGCATCAATGCGACGTATAGGGTCTGACGCCTGCCCGGTGCCTGAAGGTTAAAGGGAGGAGTGAAAGCTCCGAACTGAAGCCCAGGTAAACGGCGGCCGTAACTATAACGGTCCTAAGGTAGCGAAATTCCTTGTCGGGTAAGTTCCGACCTGCACGAATGGCGTAACGACTTCCCCACTGTCTCCAGCACAGGCTCAGTGAAATTGAATTCCCCGTGAAGATGCGGGGTTCCCGCGGTCAGACGGAAAGACCCTATGAACCTTTACTATAGCTTCGCCTTGGCGTTAGCGACCGTATGTGTAGGATAGGTGGGAGGCTATGAAACCGGGGCGCCAGCTCTGGTGGAGCCATCCTTGAAATACCACCCTTACTGTCGTTGACGTCTAACCGAGGGCCGTTATCCGGTCCCGGGACATGGCGTGGTGGGTAGTTTGACTGGGGCGGTCGCCTCCCAAAGTGTAACGGAGGCGCGCGATGGTTAGCTCAGACCGGTCGGAAATCGGTCGTCGAGTGCAATGGCATAAGCTAGCCTGACTGCGAGACTGACAAGTCGAGCAGAGACGAAAGTCGGCCATAGTGATCCGGTGGTCCCGCGTGGAAGGGCCATCGCTCAACGGATAAAAGGTACTCTAGGGATAACAGGCTGATTTTGCCCAAGAGTCCATATCGACGGCAAAGTTTGGCACCTCGATGTCGGCTCATCACATCCTGGGGCTGGAGCAGGTCCCAAGGGTACGGCTGTTCGCCGTTTAAAGTGGTACGTGAGCTGGGTTCAGAACGTCGTGAGACAGTTTGGTCCCTATCTGCCGTGGGTGTTCGAAGCTTGAGAGGATCTGTCCCTAGTACGAGAGGACCGGGATGGACATACCTCTGGTGGACCTGTCGTGGCGCCAGCCGCGCAGCAGGGTAGCTAAGTATGGAATAGATAACCGCTGAAAGCATCTAAGCGGGAAACTAACCTCAAAACAAGGCTTCGCTGAGGATCGTGGAAGACTACCACGTTGATAGGCCAGGTGTGGAAGCGCGGTGACGTGTGAAGCTTACTGGTACTAATAATCCGATCGGCTTGATCGTTTCTCAGCAAAACTCATTCGATTTTTACGTGTCGAAAACAAAAAACGATATCTTCTCATTTCATTCGTGTGTGTCGGGTTGACCTGGTGGCTCTGTCGGAGGTTCCCCACCCGATCCCATTCCGAACTCGGTCGTTAAGCCCTCCAGAGCCGATGGTACTTCGTCTTAAGGCGCGGGAGAGTAGGTCGCCGCCGGGTCTACCCGACACACATGTCTGAAATATCTCGAACCTTCTTCCTTTACACACCGCCTTGCCGCGGGATGGAGCAGCCCGGTAGCTCGTCAGGCTCATAACCTGAAGGTCGCAGGTTCAAATCCTGCTCCCGCACCCAAGATTCTAACCCGCTATTCCAACTGGATAGCGGGTTTTTCTTTGCCCAAATTGCTGGCCCGAAATTTGTCCTTTTACGGTCAGCCCCATACTGGTTCCGTTCCAGCACCGGCGTCACCGCTACCGTCGCGATCAGCCGGCGCACCAGATCCCGAGCCTCTGGGGCCGCTTCACTGTCGCTCCGATGCAGCGCCTGGGCTACGTCGCCGACGACGCGGCGATAGTGTCCGGCGATCCCAGGGTGCAGGCTACCGGCGAAGGCGCTTCTTCGTGCGGCGCCAGTTCGGCTTCTAGCGTCGCGCGCTGGGTCTCGAGGGTAGCCAGCCTGTCCTTGATCGCTGGACCGCTCAGGACGCCGTCGGCCACTTGATCGATCAGCAGGCGATCCCTAAGGGCCGCCCGGACCCGGTCGGCGATGTCGGCGCCCTTCACGCCTCGACCGTTGTCGCAGGCGGCCGGACCGCACTCGCGTCGCCAGGAGCAGACAAATCTCTGGGAACCGCTACGGATCATCGGGCCCGCACAGCAGCCGCAGGTCAGCTTGCCGCTGAGAAAGATGCCTGGGTCGCACCCTCGAACCGTTCGCCTGGCTTGTCCCGGTCGGCGCCGACATAGGCGAGCATCATGGATGGCGTGGCCATCAGACCTTCAACCGCACGGTCGTGAGCATGGCCTCGCCAACGACGTCCCGCGTCGCTTCGGTTCGAAACGCCGGATCCGCCACGACCTCCCTAGCTTGGGCGTCGTCGACGAGTTTCCCTCCGGCGCGACCTTGAGCCACTTCAGAAGATCGGCCAGTCGGCTTTCGTAAGCGGTGATCTGATCATCCAGAGTTTCTGGCGCACCCTCCGCTCGCGGCTCGGAATAGAAAAATCGGGACGCGGCGACGTCCTGAACATTGGCCTCGAACGTCCCACGGTTTCGGTGATGCACCCAGAGGCGGTGGCCGGTCCGCGTCTCTGTCTCGAAACCGCGAAGTAGCGACTGGGGAATGAAGTGCTGCTTCTTGCCTGACATCGCTCGCCCCCGAACGGGCCTTAGGGTATCGACGGATGGACTTTGGCTACGAGCCTCGAACTGGATTTCCAGTCCTGCAATCTAAATGTCAGACAATCGGCGGTGCTCGCATGACCGCTTCTGATGCTGTGGACGGCTCTCCAACCCACCGGCGGCGTTAGGCCTCCGGCAGAGCTGGAGGAGAGCCATGGGACAGGTAGCCACGATTGGTTTGGAC
>NZ_JBKFAI010000004.1:0-435342 GCF_053345555.1 Brevundimonas sp. M1A4_2e
ATGATCTGCTCTTCCGTGAACCTTGATCGCTTCATTCTGTCCGTCCTTCGTTAGGGCGGACTCTAGCTATTCCTGGAGGAGTTTCAGGGGGTCACGTCAATCGTCATGTCCAGTCAGCTGTCGGTGGTGGTTAGTTACATGACGGTTAGGAGTCCGCTAAGGGTCGATTTCGGCCTTAACGTCAGGTGCCGGAAGCGGTCCTAGCCGATCGTGCCCGACAGCAGACACGGCGAACGACGACTAGGGGTGGAAAGCAGACATCGGTTCAGTCAGTCGCTATAAATCCACGATGGAATTTGCAGCCAGAGTGGTCGCCGAGTGAAAGCGAAACAGGTTTTGACGATCGCAGCAGCTCTATCATCGGCTTCTGGCATCGCTTGGGCGAGCGATTGGAGGCTTGTGGAAGTCAGCAGCACCAAAGCGACCGCAGTAGAAATGTCCACCGTGGTTCACTCCGATGGCAGAGCGACCGCTTGGACGGCGATGATGCTTCCTTTGACTGTTTCGGGAATGGACTACGCCTTGTCGCTAGCTGAGTATGATTGCGAAGCCCGCACGACAAAGCCGCTTTCCGTCGTTTGGTATGATGGCGGCGGCCAGTTGGTGACGCGGTCCGACTTGGCTGGTCCCGCAGTAGCCTCCGGCGATAAACCGACAGAGAGCTTGATCTTGAAAGCCGTATGCACCAACGAGTTTGTCAAAGACGGCGACATTAGCTGGGCCACAGCGCTGAGCTTGTTCCGAATGTATCGCAACATTCCTGCCACGTGACTCAACATCCGAAGCGCTCTTGAATGCTCGGGTGTCTCGCCCGAATCTCTTTACATATTTCAGCGATGCCCCGTTTACCGGCCGTGTCCCCCGTTGGTCGGCGAATTGACGCGGTAGGTGCGAGCCGGCCAAAGTCGTCGTAAGTAAGGACCTCGCCCGGATTGCTCACGATCTGGTCACGGCCTCGACTTTAGCGAACTTCCCATCGAGCAAAGGCGTAGTAGCTATCGCCCGCTTGGGGGAAACTGCCACCGCGTACCTGCGCAGTCGCTCTGAGCTGAACGCGTGTTGCCCATGCGCCGAACGAAGACCCCGGCTGCGACTCGTCGACAAGACCGCACGCCGTCGTCACGCCACCTTCACCGAGGTCGCATTTCAACAGCGCCCACCCCTTGCCCGTTCCCTCGATGGGCATCGTAGCCATCAGGTTTCGTGGCACTCGCCCCAGGAGCTCAGCAGGGCACCAAAGCCGAGATCCAGTCGCTGGATCACGCTCGGATAAATCACAAACGCCGGGTTCAGGCCGCGCTGGGGCAGGTGGTGGCGATTGACTGAGAGCGAAAAACATCAAGGCGATGATCATCAGCCGTCCTAGATTTAATTCGCAAACGTCCGCAATGGGTCGGTTTGCGACCATGGCTTCCGACCAGAATGCAGACATTCAGCTCAAGCTGCCCAGCCGACCATGGCGGAATAGTTCTCAGCTTCGTCCAGGGCGGCGCGCCATCTTTCCTCTTCCAGACTTGCTGTGAAGCTGGCGTCGACCTGAGGCGGCGCCATCCTGGCGGACGTGTCGGCCTTTTTCTACATCACGGATTACAAGACTGCCGGTCGCCGGCTGTCGGGCGCCGTCAGCCTGCGCCGACGGTCGCATAAGCGCGTCTGGCTCCGGGTCGATTAAAGCCGCCTTCTGACAAGGCCCTGCCATCGCTCAGCTGTCGGACAGCGAAAAACACACAAATGTTCAAAGTGGCGCACCCGAAGAGATTCGAACTCCTGACCCCCAGATTCGTAGTCTGGTGCTCTATCCAGCTGAGCTACGGGTGCGCACCGCCTTGCGGGCAGGGCCGGGTATCTAGCGGGTCGCTTCCGGGCTGGCAAGTCGGTTTTCTAAGAAAAACTTGAGAAAATGCAGGGTTGGCCTGAGGGGGCGTGGGGCCTAGGCATAAGGCGCCCTGCAACGTGCTGGAGAAATTGCGTGCGCGCCTTGCCATTTTTCACCTTCCGTCCTGCCCGCAGAATGTCGGCGTTGATCGCCGGGACGGCGGCTGCGGCCCTGTTGCTGGGCGGGTGCGCCACGTCTGCGCTGGACGCTGGCGTCGCGCCGGGAGCGCAGGCGCAGGCGCAGGCAAGCCAGACCATCGCGCGCGGGCCGTTCGTGTCGGCGGCCAATCCCCTGGCGGTCGAGGCGGGGATGAAGGTGCTGGCGCGCGGCGGGTCGGCCGTGGATGCGGCCGTGGCCGTGCAGGCGGTGCTGGGTCTGGCCGAGCCGCAGTCGTCGGGCCTGGGCGGCGGCGCCTTCATGATGTTCTATGATGGGCAGAGCGGGGCCGTGACCGTCTATGACGGGCGCGAGACGGCGCCGGCGGCCGCCACGCCTGAACTCTTCTATGAGAACGGCCAGCCGCTGGCCTTTGTCGATGCGGTGTTGAGCGGGCGCTCGACCGGGGCGCCGGGCGTGGTGCCCATGCTGGCCCTGGCGCAGAAGCAGCACGGAGCCCTGGCCTGGTCGGAGCTGTTCGGCGACGCCGAGAAACTGGCGCAGGACGGCTTTGTCGTCAGCGAGCGGCTGGCGGGCATGATCAACAGCGACGCGCCTCAGGCGAAGACCCGCTGGGCGAGCGAGTATTTCACCAAGCCGGACGGGACGCGCTATCAGGCGGGTGATGTCCTGCGCAATCCCGCCTATGCCGAGACGGTGCGCCGGATCGCGCGGGACGGCGCCGCGGCCTTGCAACAGGGGCCGCTGGCCGAGGCTATTGTGGCGGCGGTGCAGGCGGGACCGCGTCCCGGCGCCCTGACCACGGCCGACGTCGCCGGCTATCGCCCTCTGGTGCGCGAGGCCGTGTGCGGTCCCTATAAGATCTACACCATCTGCGTGCCGCCGCCGCCGTCCAGCGGGGCCTCCATCCTGGAGTTGCTGGCGATGGCTGAGCGGACGCCGGATATCGACAAGGGCCCTGACAGCCCCGAGGCCTGGGCCGCCTTTGGCCAGCTGCAGCGGCTGATGTACGCGGACCGCGACCGCTATTTCGGCGATCCGGCCTTCGTCAGCGTGCCGGTGGCGGGTCTGCTGGCCCCGGCCTATGTGGCGGAGCGGGCGGCGCTGGCGCCGGCCTTGCGGGGCGCGGCGCCCTACGGCGTGCCGGCGGGGGCGCCGAACGTCGGCGCGGACGCCACGCGCGAACCGGCGGGGACGTCGCACCTGGTCGTGGTGGACGCGCAAGGCAACGCCGTCAGCATGACCACCACGGTCGAGAGCCTGTTCGGCTCGGGCCGGATGGCGGGCGGCTTCTTCCTGAACAATCAGCTGACCGATTTCTCGATGGTTCCGACGGCGTCGGACGGCACGCCTGCGGCTAACGCCGTGGCGGCGAACAAGCGGCCGCGCTCGTCGATGTCGCCGGCCCTGATCCTGGATCGCGAGGGGCGGCTGGTGGGCCTACTGGGCTCGCCGGGCGGTTCGTCGATCCTGGCCTATAACGCCAAGGCCCTGATCGGCGCCCTGGCCTGGGGCCTGCCGCTGCAGCAGGCGTTCGACCTGCCGAACCTGGTGGCCAAGGGCGACGGCTTCGGCGCCGACACCGAGGGCTTCCCAGAGGCGGTGCGCGAAGGGATGGCGGCGCGCGGCGTGGAGTTGAGGCCCAACACGACCGAGACCTCGGGTCTGCATGGCGGGCTGTGGCGGGACGGCCGCTGGGACGGAGCGGCCGACAGCCGCCGCGAGGGCGTGGCGCGGACGCAGTAGGAGGAGGAGGAGCCTAGCGCGGCGGGCGGATCGTCAATTGGAAGGCCACCAAGCCTTCCGACACGTCGGTGTTGATGCCCTGATAGCCGCGCAGGCCCTTGGCTTCGATTTCGCGGTAGACCACGCCGAAGGAGCTCTGGATGGCGCCCCGGCGATAGGCCACGCCGATCGAGGCGTCGCCGAGATAGGTGCCGGCGTCCTGGGTCACGCCTGAACCGGCGAATTCGCCGTCGCGCGTGCGGGCGAAGTTGTAGCCGACCGCCCGCTTGGAGCCTGCGGCGTAGAGATACCAGCGCGGGCGGTCGCCGAACGCTTCGTCGCCGTTGGGGGCCAGCCGGTCCAGATTCTCGCCGATGCGCAGGGTGGCCCCGGCCTCGGCCGACGGGCCGTCGCTGCCGACGCCGAAGCCCGCGTGCGGCGTCAGGGACACTTCCAGCCCCGAGGCGGTGCGGCCGCTGGCCGCGGTCCAGCCGCGCGTGTAGGTGACGTCATAGCTCTCGCCCGAGAAGGCGACGGGGTCCAGGGCGCGGGGCGGCGCGGGCGAGCCGTCGGCGTGGCGCAGCTCGCCGGTGGTCGTGATCCGCAGACGGTCGGTGAAGCCGTCGCCCGCGAACCAGGCCTCTTGCCGCAGTTGGCCGGCGTCAGCGCTGAAACGAGAGGCGGTGTTGATCTGGACCGGGGCGCCGAAGGCCGCCTCAGGCTCAGCCGAGAAGGGCAGGCGGCTGTCGGCCAGGGCGGCGGCGTCCTCGAACCGGACCGCCTCGCCGCCGCGCGCGACGATGGGGCCGTCGGCTTCCATCTGCGGCAGGGCGGAAACGGGCATGGAGACGACTGTCGCCGCCCCGATCGTCAGTCCTGCCCATGCCATGCGCCGCATCAACGGTCCCTCCCGACCCGTTAACGGTTCCACTGTGCACGAACGCCGGGGAACCGCAACGGACTCTTTTGCGCCTTAATCCTAGTCAAACGAACGAAGCCGCCCGGAGAGGGTTCCCCCGGGCGGCTGAAAGGCGATGGCGATGATGGCTAAGGCTTGCCTTACTGGCAGGCCAGACACTCGTCGTAGTCGATGCGGGTGACGGAGAAGAGGTCCGGCTGGTTGGGATCGATCTCGGCTTCGACCTTGTCCTCGGCGCCGGCGAAGGCGGCGCGCTGCACCGACTTGGAGCGCAGATAATAGAGCGACTTCAGGCCCCGCTCCCACGCCGACCAGTGCAGCATGTGGAGGTCCCACTTGTTGACGTCGCCGGGGATGAACAGGTTCAGCGACTGCGCCTGGCAGATGTCGCCGGTGCGGTCGGCGGCCAGTTCGATGACCCAGCGCTGGTCCAGTTCGAAGGCGGTCTTGAACACGGCCTTCTCTTCGTCGTTGAGGGCGTCCAGGTGCTGGACCGAGCCTTCGTGCTCAAGGATCGACGACCAGACGGCCTCGGTGTCGATGCCCTTCTCGCCCAGCAGCTTCTGCAGATAGGGGTTCTTGACCGCGAAGGAGCCCGACAGGGTCTTGTGGGTGTAGATGTTGGCCGGGATCGGCTCGATGCCCGCCGAGGTCCCGCCGCAGATGATCGAGATCGAGGCGGTCGGGGCGATGGCCAGCTTGTGCGAGAAGCGCTCCATGACGCCGCGCTCGGCGGCGTCGAGGCAGGGGCCCTTCTCCTCGGCCAGGGTGCGGCTGGCCTTGTCGGCCTCGCGGCGCAGGTGCTTGAACAGACGCATGTTCCAGCTCTTGGCCATGGCCGATTCAAAGGCCACGCCCTGCGCCTGCAGGAAGGAGTGGAAGCCCATCAGGCCCAGGCCCACCGAACGCTCGCGCTGGGCCGAATAGACGGCGGCGGCCATCGACGACGGGGCGCGGGTGATGAAGTCCTCGAGCACATTGTCGAGGAAGCGCATGATGTCCTCGATGAAGCGGGGCTCTTCGCGCCACTCCAGGAAGGTCTCGGCGTTGACCGACGACAGACAGCACACGGCGGTGCGCTCGACGCCCTTATGGTCCAGGCCCGTGTGCAGCATGATTTCCGAGCACAGGTTGGACTGCTTGACCGACAGGCCCAGGTCCTTCTGGTGCTGCGGCATCTGCCGGTTCACCGTGTCCGAGAAGATCAGATAGGGCTCGCCCGTCTGCATCCGGATTTCCAGGATCTTGGTCCACAGGTTGCGGGCGTCGACGGTTTTGCGCACCTCGCCGGTCTTGGGCGAGATCAGGTCGAAGCTCTTGCCGTCCCGCACCGCTTCCATGAAGGCGTCGGTGATGTTGATGCCGTGGTGCAGGTTCAGCGAGCGCCGGTTGAAGTCGCCCGAGGGTTTACGGATCTCGAGGAACTCTTCGATCTCCGGGTGGTGCACGTCCAGATAGACGGCGGCCGAGCCGCGACGCAGGGACCCTTGCGAAATCGCCAGGGTCAGCGAATCCATCACGCGGATGAAGGGGATGATGCCCGAGGTCTGGCCCGCGCCCTTGACCTTCTCGCCGATGGAGCGGACGCCGCCCCAATAGGTGCCGATGCCGCCGCCGTTGGAGGCCAGGGAGACGTTCTCGTTCCAGACGTTCTGGATGCCGTCCAGGCTGTCGTTGACCGCGTTCAGGAAGCAGGAGATCGGCAGGCCGCGATCGGCTCCGCCGTTCGACAGGACGGGCGTCGCCGGCATGAACCACAGCTTGGACATATAGTCATAGACGCGCTGGGCGTGCTCGGCGTCGTCGGCATAGGCCGTGGCGACGCGGGCGAACATGTCCTGGTAGCTTTCGCCCGCCAGCAGGTAGCGGTCTTCCAGCGTTTTCTTGCCGAAATCGGTCAGCAGGGCGTCGCGCGAGCGGTCCAGCTTCAAGCCGCCCACCACCTTCAGGTCCGGCTTCAGCTCGATCGGAGCCGGGGAAACCTGAGAGAATTCCGTTGTCTGCAACGCTTCGCCGCCAGCCATCTCGCTATCCCGCTCTTGCTTGGAAACCACTAGATGTAGTGGGTACCCTGTCCGGAAGTGACTAAATCGGCATTAACGTCGCAGGCCAAGTGATTTTTTTTTGGCGAACCTAGGTGACACGCACAGGCAGGAATTTCGTCCAGTGATTCGTCAGCGCCGCGCGGGCATTTGCTGCCTGCTGGGGGTGTTTATCCAAAGGTTGTGGAAATCTATCAGGCAGGGAACGTCCCTCCAGCTTCGCCGTTAGCGCCCCATGGCTCCGCATCCCACCGCCTTTCTGACCCGCGCCCTGCGTGTCGCGCGCACTGAAATCGCCGCTGTGGCCGCCATGCTGGTCGTCGCCCTGGGGGTGCTGACCTTCATCGAGGTGGCCGACGACATGCGCGAGGCGGACGGCCAGGCCTTCGATCAGGCGGTGCTGGCGGCGGTCCGGCCCTTCGCCGACGATCCCGGCCGCCCCTGGGGGCCGTGGTGGCTGCACGAGGCGGCGGCGGACCTGACGTCATTGGGCGGCATATCGGTTTTGACGCTGTTCGCGATCATCGCCATCGGCTTCCTGCTGATCATGAAGAAGCGGCTGTCGGCGCTGATGCTGGTGGTCGGCCTGGCGGGCGGGGTGGCCTTGAGCGAGGGGCTGAAAGCGCTGTTCGAGCGCGAGCGGCCGCCGCAGATCTATCAGGCGGTCGATACGCTGAACGCCAGCTTCCCCTCCGGTCACGCCCTGCTGTCGACGGTCTTCTATCTGACGCTGGGCGTCATGCTGACGCGGGCCTTTCCGCGCCGGAGGCTGAAGGCCTATGTGCTGGGCTGTGCGGTGGTGATCGCCCTTCTGATCGGGCTGACGCGCATCTATCTGGGCGCGCACTGGGCCTCGGACGTGTTTGCGGGCTGGAGCGTGGGCGCCGCCTGGTCGATGGCGCTGTGGCTGTTCGCCTATGCCGCCGAGCGCCGCCAGCGCCTGCACGACGCGCCGCTTCAGGACGCGCCCTGATCGCCCGCCCTTAGACCAAGGTCTAGCGCCGCGACGGCGCGCAGCTGACGGATAAAGACGGACGACGTTTCAGGAGTTGCCCATGACCGATTTCGCCGCCCTCTACGCCGAACGGCTGACAACGCCCGAGGCGGCGGCCGCCCTGATACCGTCGGGCGCCAAGGTCGCCATGGCCCTGGGCGTCGGCCAGCCGCCGGCCCTGCTGAAGGCGCTGGCCGAGCGGGCCGAGGCGCGGCAGGTCGGCGACATCAACCTCTACTACCTGCTGTCCACCGCCATCGCGGGCGAGACGGTGATGCGCTACGAACTGACCGACCGCATCCGCCCGCACAGCCTGTTCCACGGCGCCATCGAACGGAAGCTGGAGGCGCGCGCGATCGAGGAGGGCCGCCGCGCCGTCTGGTTCGTGCCGACCGGCTTTCAGCAGGCGCCTCGGTTGCTGACGCAGGAGATCGGCGTCGACACCCTGCTGGCGACCGTCTCGCCGATGGACGCCGAAGGGTATTTCAGTTTCGGGACCAATACCGACTACGCCCTGGCCGTGTCGCAGAGCGCGCAGCGGGTGATCCTGGAGGTCAATCCGCAAATGCCGCGCGTGTTCGGCGACTGCCGCGTCCACATTTCTCAGGTCGCGGCCCTGGTCGAACATGCCGCGCCCCTGCTGGAGGCGGGCAAGGCGCCGCAGCAGCCGCAGGATCGCGCCATCGGCGCCCTGATCGCGGGGCTGGTCGAGGATGGGGCGACGTTGCAGATGGGCATCGGCGCCCTGCCGGACGCTGTGTGCGCGGCCCTGCACGACCATCTCGATCTGGGCGTCCACACCGAGATGCTGACGCCCGGTCTGGTCGAGCTGATGAAGGCGGGCGTGGTCACCAATGCGCGCAAGACCCTGCATCCGGGCAAGACTGTCTTCACCTTCTCCATGGGCGACCGTTCGACCTATGAGTTCCTGCACGAGAACCCGGCTGTCGAAGCCTATCCGGTCGACTATGTGAACGACCCGGCCGTCATCGCCCGCAACGATCGGATGGTGTCGGTCAACGCCACCCTTCAGATCGACCTGTTCGGCGCCTGCTGCTCGGAATATCTGAACGGGCGGCAGTATACGGCGGCGGGCGGGCAACTGGATTTCGTGCGCGGCGCGACGGCGTCAAAGGGCGGCAAGTCGATCATCGCCTGCCATTCGACGGCGGCGAAGGGGACCGCCTCGCGCATCGTGGCGCGGCTGGACGGTCCGGCGACGACGCCCCGCAACGACATCCACTACGTCGTCACCGAGCATGGGGCCGTCAATCTGAAGGGGCTGACCGACGACGCCCGCGCCCGCGCCCTGATCGGCCTGGCCGCGCCGGAGTTCCGCGAAGGGCTGGAGCGCGAGGCCAGGGCGATGGGCCTGCTCTAGGTTTAACAAACCGTCCCCATCTTCCTCCCCAGTTTCCTGCCATTCAAACACCACATCTAGCGGTCGTGCGAAAAGTGATCGCTAGATGTGCGCATCATCCCTTGTTCGGACGCGCCGGGGGACGCATGGTGCGGGCGCCCTCTCCTGGATTCGCGACAGGTCTTTTTCGATGAACGCCCCCGCTATCATTCGTCCCGACATGCCCGGCCTGCTGACCCCTTCGGCCGCCTATAAGCCCTTCCGCTATCCGTGGGCCTTCGACATGTGGAAGAAGCAGCAGCAGGTCCACTGGATGCCCGAGGAAGTCCCGATGGGCGAGGACGTCAAGGACTGGGCCGCCAATCTGAACGACGGCGAGCGCAACCTGCTGACCCAGATCTTCCGCTTCTTCACCCAGGCGGACATCGAGGTGCAGGACAACTACATGGAGCGCTACGGCCGGGTGTTCAAACCGACCGAAGTGAAGATGATGCTGGCCGCCTTCGCCAATATGGAGACCATCCATATCGCGGCCTACGCCCTTCTGCTCGAGACCATCGGCATGCCGGACAGCGAGTTCGGCGCCTTCATGGAATACGAGGCCATGAAGGACAAGCACGACTACATGGGCCAGTTCGGGGTCGACAGCGACGCCGACATCTGCCGCACCCTGGCCATGTTCGGGGGCTTCTCGGAAGGCCTTCAGCTGTTCGCCAGCTTCGCCATGCTGATGAACTTCCCGCGCCAGTCCAAGATGAAGGGCATGGGCCAGATCGTGTCCTGGTCGGTGCGCGACGAGAGCCTGCACTGCGAAGGCATCATCAAGCTGTACCACGCCTTCAACAAGGAGACGGGCGCCGTCACCAAGGCCGTGGCCGACGACATCGTGGACTGCTGCAAGACGGTGATCCAGATGGAGGACAAGTTCATCGACCTGGCCTTCGAAATGGGCCCGGTGAACGGCATGACGCCCGACGACATCAAGGCCTACATCCGCTTCATCGCCGACTGGCGCCTGCGCCAGCTGAACCTGCCCGAGGTTTACGGCGTGACCGAGAACCCGCTGCCGTGGCTGCAGTCGCTGCTCAGCGGCGTGGAGCACGCCAACTTCTTCGAGGCGCGCGCCACCGAATACTCCAAGGCGGCGACGCAAGGGTCGTGGCACGGCGCCGACGGCGTCTGGGACAGCTTCGACAATATGATGAAGCGCCGCACGCACAGCGCTGAGGCCTGATCCAGCCCGCGTTGGCTAAGTAAAAAGGGCGCCGCTGACGCAAGGTCGGCGGCGCCTTTTTTTGTTGCGGAGGGCCTAGTTCGGCCCCTGACGCCCGGCGTTGCAGCGGGCGCGGTCGCCGCGTTCGCAGGCGGCGACGGTGGCGCGCCAGTCGGCCATCTCTCGGTCATAGCGGGCCTGGGCTTCCCCGGCGGCGCGCAGATCGGCCTCGTGGCGTTCACGGGCGGCGCGGGCGTCGGCCTCCGTCTGATTAAGCTCGGCCTGCCAGCGCCGCTGGGCCTCGGCCTGTGCGGCCTGATTGGCGCGGTCCTCATTCTCGGCCAGGTCGTTCTGGGCGACGATTTCGGCGTTCAGGGCCTGGGTCTGACGCAGTTCGTCGGGGTCCTGCTTGGAATCAGGCGCGCGGCGGTAGCGCTCGCCCTTGGTCAGCATTTCGGCGACGGGGTCGCGTGACTGGGCTTGAGCTGAGCTCTGGGCTTGAGCTGAGCTTTGGGCTTGAGGCGGGTCGGCGCGGGGCGTCGTGGTCTGGGCGCCGGCGGGCGCAGCCAGGGCTGCCAGCCCCAGGGTCAAGGCCAAGGTCTGGGACAGAACCGGCGCGGCGCTTCGCGGGGCGGAAAAGCGAATCATCGAAAATCTCCTTCGGACGCGGCGACGGAACGCGGCAAGCTTGGCGTTTCCGAGGCTTCAGGGGAACAACGCTTTACGGGCAGGTTTGGCTGCCGGTCACATCGGCAGGCGCAGTTCGAACCGCGCGCCCCACGGCCCGGTGTCGACCAGCGTCAGCGAGCCGCCGTGGTTCGCCGCCAGTTCGCGCGAAATGGTCAGGCCCAGCCCCGTGCCGTCCGCCTTGCTGCCGCTGACGAAGGGCTCGAACAGGCGCTCGGCCAGGCGCGGCGGGATGCCGGGTCCGTCATCGGCGATGAGGATGGCGGCCTCAGCCCCTTCGGTCGCGGCGCTCACAGTGATGGCGCCCTTGCCCCCGTTCTCTGGATTCGCCTCGATGGCCTGACGGGCGTTGCGCATCAGATTGACCAGGATGCGGTGAAGTTGGTCCGGGTCGGCGTTGACGGTGAAGCGGGCGGGCAGGTCGCGCACCAGTTTCACTCGGTCCGGCTCCAGCCCGGCGTCCTCGGCGGCGGCGGCCACGGCGCGGGCCAGCAACATCTTCTGACGCTGGGGCTCGGGCTCTTCGGTCTTGCCATAGGCCAGAACGTTGCGCGCCAGAGTCGAAGCGCGCCCCAGCGCCCGCTCCAGCCGGGGCAGGGCGATCGCCACCAGCGGGTCGGACGAGGTCGACAGCCGCTCAGACGCCATCTGGGCCGAGGTCAGCATGTTGCGCAGGTCGTGATTGATCTTGGCCACCGCCTCGCCCAGCGCCGCCAGGCGGGCGCGCGAGCGCAGCGACTGGCGCACCTCCTCCTGCATCCGGGCCAGTTCGCGCTCGACCCGGCCGATCTCGTCGCGACGGCTGGACGGCGGTTCGGCCGGGCTTTCGGGATCGGCGGCGAAGCGTTCGATCGAGCGCGTGACGCGGCCCAGCGGCTGCAGCACCAGATAGGACAGGGCGGCGTACAGCAGACCGCCCGCCACCGCCGCGATCAGCAGGGCCACGGCCAGGTTGTTGCGCAGGAAGGTCGCCAGCTCCTTCTTGAGCGGCTGGGCCGGGGCCAGGATCTCGATCAGGTCGCCCGAGCGATAACGCGGCGCCGCCTGCACCCGCAGCGAGCGGTCGGGGTGGCCGAACAGGGTCTTCCACGGGTCCAGCAGCCGCGCCCCGATATTGCGCTGGCGCAGGTCGATCAGCTCGGGCGCGCGCGGCAGGTTGGGGGCCTGCAGCAGCAGGCGGCGCACGCCCTGCTCGCCGACCACGACCGACTGCACTCCGCCGATGCTGAGCAGTTGCTCCGCCGTCGTGTCCTCGACAGCCGAATAGGGCAGGGCCTCGACTCCGACCGAGGCCAGTTCCGCCGCCTGCAGCCGGTCCATCAGCCACCGCTCCTGGAAGGAGGCGGCGCTGGGCACGATGATCAGGCCGACGACCGACAGGGTGAAGACGACCGTCAGCACCAGCAGCCGCACCGACAGGCCGTCCGGCGACGGCAGGGCGAACCGGCGGCGCGGCTCGGGCCGTTCCGTCACCGGCGTGACCTCGGGCGCATGGGACTGCATCTCGCCCGCCGTCATGACGCCTCCGTGCGGCGGCGGCCGCGCAGCGTCTGGCCCAGCCTGAGCAGCAGGGGCAGCAGCATCGACAGGAAGGCCACGCCCATCAGGGGCCAGAAGAACTCGGCGAACAGGCTGCGGATGTCGGGGGTAGGATTGGTGATCAGCACCTCATGCAGGCTGTCGCCGATCCAGCAATAGATGATGTGGGCGGGCAGCAGGCCGACGAAGGTGGCGATGACGTAGGGGCGCAGGGGGGCCGCCATCACGCCCGCCGCCACATTGATCATGTGAAACGGCACGGTGACGACCAGACGGGCGATCAGCACATACCAGAAGGTGTCCTTGTCGACCCCCGCGCAGACTTTGTTGAGCAGGCCCGTATCGGCGGCGGCGCGGCGGCGCAGGGAATCGCCCAGAGCCGTGCGTCCGACATAATAGACGGCCAGGGCGCCGACGGTGGCGGCGAAGGCGGTGGCCACGCCCCCGACCCATGGCCCGAACAGATAGCCCGCCGTCACGGTGATGAAGACCACACCCGGCACCACGCTGGCCGTCAGCAGGGCGAAGATCAGCATCAGGGCGCCCAGGGCCAGCAGATAATGTCCGGCGACCAGGGCCTCCAGCGTTGCGCCATGCTCGCGCAGCGTGTCCAGCGACAGATAGCGATTCCAGCCCATGCCGAAGATCAGGGCGGCGGCGGCCAACAGCACGGCCAGGGGCAGAAATCTTTTGACCCGGTCCAAACCGCGCTCCATCCTCTTTCTTCTGCATCCCTAGCGGATTTCCAGCCGTCGTGCGCGTCTGTCGAGCGCACGGAAAAGCGGCTGTGGCGTTGACTCCCGTCCTGTCGCCGCTTATACGCCCGCCTCTCTCGCGGCTGACGCTTGTGTCTGTCGCCAACCCCAGTAACCCGGAGCCGACCGTGAAGCGGACCTATCAGCCGTCGCGACTCGTGCGCAAGCGCCGTCACGGCTTCCGTTCGCGGATGGCCACCGCGAACGGCCAAAAGATTGTCGCGCGTCGCCGCGCCAAGGGCCGCAAGCGCCTGACGGCCTGACGTCACGCGCCCATTTCCCTTCAGGGCGGGGCGCATGACCGATCTGATGAAAATCGATCGCCTGTTGAGGCGGCCCCAGTTTCTGGCGGCCGCCAAAGGCGTTTCCCAGGCCCGCGGCGCCGTGGTGGTCCAGCAGCTGGACCGCGCCGACGGGGACCCTTCGGTGCGCCTTGGATTCACCGCCACCCGCAAGATCGGCGGCGCCGTCGTGCGCAACCGCGCCAAGCGCCGTCTGCGCGAGGCCGCGCGCCTGCTGACGCCGCTGCACGGGCGAGCGGGATGCGACTATGTGTTCATCGCCCGCATGGGGACGGCGGACCGCGACTGGGACCGCTTGCTTGACGATGTGAAATCGGCCCTTACAAGGCTCGCAACCCCGCGCGCGGCTTCCGATATGGGAGACCGGGCCGTTTCGACCGCCTCGACACCGACCCGCGCCGCCACCAGCCCGCGCCCCGCCGACCAGGACCGCTGATTTCGATGCAGACCCAGAATTCGCGCAACACCATCATCTTCTTCGTGTGCGCGGCCCTGATCATGGGCGTCTACTACTTCATGGTGATGCGCCCGCAGGCCGAGAGCCGCCGTCAGGCGCAGATCGTCGCCGCCGAGCAGCAGAAGGCGCGCGAGGCTTCGGCCGACGCCGGCCTGACGCCGACGGGCCCCGCGCCGGGCGTCTTCATCAAGGACCGGGGCCAGGCCCTGGGCGCCGTCGCCCGCGTGCCGATCCAGACGCCGAAGCTGAAGGGCTCGCTGTCGCTGCAGGGCGCGCGCATCGACGACCTCTATCTGACCGACTACCGCGAGACGCTGGACAAGAGTTCGCCGCCGGTCGAGCTGTTCCGCCCGCAGGGCATGGAGCACGCCTATTTCGCCCAGTTCGGCTGGAGCGGCCCGAACGTCGCCGGCGGCGTGCCCGGCCCCAACACCGTCTGGCGCCTGACCAAGGGCGAGACCCTGACGCCGACCACCCCGGTCGAACTGACCTGGGACAATGGTTCGGGCCTGCGCTTCACCCGCCTCGTCTCGATCGACGAGCAGTATATGTTCACGGTCAAGGACACGGTGGCCAACCTGGGAACCCAGGCCATCGCCATCGCCCCCTACGGCCGCGTCGAGCGCCAGGGCGTCCCGGTCGACCTCGGCAAGCAGATGATCCTGCACGAGGGGGCCATCGGCGCCTTCGGTTCGGACGGCAAATTCACCACCGAACAGGTCAAGTACAAGGACTGGGCCAAGAAGCCGCGCATCCAGAAGGATTCGGTCGGCGGCTGGATGGGCATCACCGACAAATACTGGCTGGCGGCCCTCATCCCGACCCAGGACGAAGCCATCGAAGGCCGCTTCTCGGTGCGCGACGCCGACGGCATGAACGTCCACGAAGCCGCCATGCTGGGCGCCACCCGCACGATCCAGCCGGGCCGCCAGATCGAAGAGACCCAGCGCCTGTTCGCCGGCGCCAAGCGCGCCGAGGTGCTGAAGGGCTATGAGGAATCGCTGGGCCTGCCGCGTTTCGTCTACGCCATCGACTGGGGCATGTTCTGGTTCCTGACGCGCCCGATCTTCACCGTGGTGGAGTTCTTCTACGGCGTGCTGGGCAACTTCGGCCTGGCCATCCTGGCCCTGACGGTCGTGGTCAAGCTGGTCCTCTTCCCGCTGGCCAACAAGTCCTACGAGAGCCTGTCCAAGATGCGGACCCTCCAGCCCAAGATGGAGGAGATCAAGAAGAAGCACGGTTCCGACCCGCAGAAGCAGCAGCAGGAGATGATGGCCCTTTATCAGCGGGAGAAGATCAATCCGCTGGCGGGCTGTCTGCCGATGGTGGTGCAGATCCCGGTCTTCTACGCCCTGTACAAGGTGCTGTTCGTGACCATCGAAATGCGTCACGCCCCCTTCTTCGGCTGGATCCGCGACCTGTCCGCGCGCGACCCCTCGACCGTGTGGAACCTGTTCGGCGCCGTGCCGTGGGACCCGGCCACCCTGCCGGTGCTGGGCGGCATCCTGAACGGCCCGCTGCACCTGGGCGTCCTGCCGCTGGTCTATGGCTTCACCATGTGGCTGCAGATGGCGATGAACCCGCCGGCGCAGGACCCGATGCAGCGTCAGATCTTCGCCCTGATGCCGATCGTCTTCACCTTCATCATGGCCCCGTTCGCGGCCGGCCTGCTGATCTACTGGGCCTGGAACAACGTCCTGTCGATCATCCAGCAATATGTGATCATGCATCGCTTCGGGGCCGAGAACCCGATCGACAGCTTCATCGCCCGTTTCAAGAAGGCCTGATCGTTTGGACGCTTCTGACGAGCCCAAGGTCGGCGAATACGCCGACGCCGAGATCGAGGCGGCGCGCATCCTGTTCGCGCGCCCCGCGACCTTCATCATGGGCTGCGCCAAGATCGAGCAGTTGCCGACGCCGGACCTGCCCGAGATCGCCTTCGCCGGCCGCTCGAACGTCGGCAAGTCCAGCCTGATCAACGGCCTGGTCGGCATGCACAAGCTGGCGCGCGCCTCGAACGAGCCGGGCCGCACGCGCGAGGTCAACTTCTTCGATCTGGACGGTCGGATGCGTCTGGTCGACCTGCCCGGCTACGGCTGGGCCAAGGCGTCGAAAACGACGGTTAAGAAGTTCCAGGACCTGGGCCGCGACTACCTGCGCGGCCGGGTGACGCTGAAACGCGTCTATCTGCTGATCGACAGCCGTCACGGCCTGAAGAAGGTCGATGACGAGGCGTTGGACGCCCTGGACCTGTCGGCCGTCTCCTATCAGATCGTCCTGACCAAGGCCGACAAGCTGAAGGCGGGCGAAGCCGCGAGGGTCCAGGCCGCGACGCTGAAGGCCATCGCCAAACGCCCGGCCGCCTATCCGCACGTGGCTGTCACGTCGTCGGAAAAGGGCTTCGGTCTGCCCGAACTGCGCGCCGAGATCATGCGCACCACGGGCGTCACCCTGGACTGAACCGCTCGCGGCGGTATGAACCGTTAAGCTAGACCCGCGTTATCCGCTCGGTTCTTAACGAGAGGGGAGCGCGCCATGCGTTCAGCGATCATCGGCGGCGTCGCCGTCGCCTGCCTAATGGGTCTGTCGGCCTGCGGAAACAACAACAAGGCCGAAGCTCCGGCTGCTGATGGAGCTGAGACCGCCTCGACCGCCGCCGCGCCTGCGACGCTCGACGCGCCCAAGCCCGGCCTGTGGCGCGTGTCCACGGCGATGGAAGGCATGCCCGGCGGCGCGGCCATGGCGCCGCAGGATGTCTGCATCAAGGAAGCCAAGTTGGAGGCTCCCGCCAATGCCCAGCAGCCGGGCGCCGACTGCACGACCCAGCCCTTCGCGCGCCAGGGCGACGCTATGGTCGCCACGTCGACCTGCGCCCTGCCGGGCAATATGAAGGCTGACTCCACCATCCGCGTCACCGGCGACTTCAACAGCCGCTACGTGACCGAAGTGACGACCAGGATGAACCCGGCGCCGACGCCCCAGATGGCCCAGACCAAGGTCACCATGACGGCCGAGCGCATCGGCGACTGCCCCGCCGGTCAGTAATCGCTCGCGGGCCGGCGCCTGGCAAAAGAGGCCGATTGTCCGGGCGGACATGGCGCCGCTGCGAAGCGGCCCCATATCGGTCGGATGATCCCTTTGTCCGTTCTCGACCTCGCCCCCGTCCCCGAAGGCTCCGACGTGGGCCAGGCGCTCGCCAACACCATCGATCTGGCCCGCCACGCCGAACGGCTGGGCTACAATCGCTACTGGCTGGCCGAGCATCACAACATGCCGGGCATCGCCAGCGCGGCGACCTCGGTGGTGATCGGCGCAGTGGCGGCGGCGACCAAGACCATCCGCGTCGGGGCCGGGGGCGTCATGCTGCCCAACCACGCCCCGCTGGTCATCGCCGAGCAGTTCGGCACCTTGAACGCGCTATATCCCGGCCGCATCGACCTGGGACTGGGGCGCGCGCCGGGCTCGGATCAGGCGACAGCGCGGGCCCTGCGCCGGACGCTTCAGGGCGACCACGACGCCTTCCCGCAGGATGTGATGGAGCTGATGCAGTGGTTCGCGCCCGCCACGGCCGATCAGCGCATCATCGCCAATCCGGGCGAGGGGCAGGACGTGCCGATCTGGATTCTGGGCTCCTCGACCTATGGCGCCCAACTGGCGGCGCATCTGGGCCTGCCCTACGCCTTCGCCAGTCATTTCGCGCCCGGCGAGATGATGCGGGCCATCGACATCTATCGGCAAACCTTCCGTCCATCGCCGCATCTGGACAAGCCCTACGTCATGCTGGGCTATAACGCCTTCGTGGCCGAGACGGACGAGGCGGCGCGCCTGTTGTTCACCTCGGTCCAGCAGGCTTTCGTCAACCTGAGAACCGGCCGCCCCGGCAAGTTGCCGCCCCCGGTCGAGGGCTATTACGAGCGTCTGGACGGGGCCGCGCGCGGCATGATCGACGCGGCTCTGGCCTGTTCGGCCGTCGGCGCTCCGGCGACGGCCCGGGCCGCCCTTGACGTCTTCATCGCCCAAACCGGGGCCGACGAACTGATGCTCACCAGCCAGATTTGGGACCCGGCCGCGCGGATACGATCGCTGGAGCTTCTGGCCGAGGCGGCAGGGCGAACCGGGCGATTGCCCTAGATAGCGGAGTAGGGCGCCTGGAAATGCGCGATGAGCCTGGCTTCATCTGCGAAATAAGGGTTCGACAGGTGCACGGGCGCTGGAACTTCGGCCTGCCCTGCCGGCCTGCGGAACATGGTCAGACAATCCAGAAGCGCCGCGTCGATCCAGGTGACCACTTCCTGCACCACCATCTGACCGCCATGGACGGAAACGAGGTCCGCGACCGCTGAGGCGGAGACGGAATGCGCCCGACTATGGTCGTTCTGGCCCTCGACGAGTTGAGACTGGGCATAGTTGGAATGATGAATGAAGGCCGTGCCGCCGGGCTTCAGTTTACGGAGGATCTCGGCGACATAGGCTTGCAGGACGTCTATTTCTGCGTGGACCAGCGAGTCGAACGAGAAGACGACATCGAACGATGCGTCTGGGGCGGCGGCGAGCGACAGGCCGTCGTTGCTCTCAAAGCGGGCGTGTGAAGCATTGGAAAATCTGTTGCGACAGGCTTCGACGCAGGACGCGTTCAGATCGATGCCGAGGTAGCGTTCGCAGTTGGGGAGCAGGAAACGCGTCCAGCGACCGTAACCCGGCGCGATCTCTAGGATGCTGGAAGCAGGAAGCAGCCGGTGGAGCCGGGGGAATAGCGAGCCATACCATTGGGCTTCGCTGCCTCCCCAAGGAACGCTCCATTCTTCACCCGCCTCCTCCCAGCCGTAGTTGTCGCCCCAAAGCGAAGTATTCCAGCTGAGATCAGGCATCTTAGGCTCGCTTCCTAGTGTTGAAAAAGAGGTCGTCCAGTCGCGGTTATCCTTAGTCAGAGTGCAAGTAACGCGAGCCTCGCCAAGGCTGTCAATGTCCGTCTGTACGCGCGCTCTAGATGTCCGACGGAGGCAGGAAGCATAGGGGCGTGGGGCCCTTGATCGAGGCGTCGCCGGAGGCTGTCGTGCGGCCGCAGGCGGCGCCGAGGCGCATGGCGTCGGCCAAGTCCTGGGCCGATATCGGCGCGCGCTCGTTCAGGCGCGCGCGCAGGCCCTGGCATGCCGCGAGGATAGCGGCGGCGCGGCGCACCTCGGCGTTGTCGGACCGTGCGCCAAGCCCTGCCAGGGTGGCGAAGCGCCATTCGCCTTCGTCGGAGGGACCGCTGATCATGTCCCATTTTTCCGTCGGCGTCAGATGTTCGCCGATCAGCGCCCAATCGTCCTCGCCTCGGCGTCGCCGATAGTGGCCCAATCGATCCGGCAGGCCGTGGCGCGCATAGATGGCGACGGCGATCGCTTCTACTTCGGCGATCTGCTCCAGGATGGCGCGCAGACCGTCGTCGGCTTCGTCTTCACCCGCACCGGTTGGATGCGCGACCGCGGGGGCCGCCTCTTGACGACGCCGAGGACGGCCGAACATCGCGCCTTAGTCGAGGTTCAGCGTGCTGGTCACCGAGACGTCGTAGACGACGCGTGTGATGCTCTGCACGAACTCGAAGAATTTGCGCATCTCTGCGGCTCCGGCGCGCGGGGCGTAGATGACGTCGTCTGGCTGCATCTGGAAGTTGCTGGCGATGAAGAAGCCCTCGCCCTCGTTGAGGTTCAGACGGTAGACCACCGGCACCCCGCGCGAGGTGGGGGCCTGCTGAATGCCCAGGGCCTGGGCGACCTCCGGCCGCTCGAAGCGGAAGACCAGCACCGACCGGGCGTTGGCCAGGTTGGAGTCCAGCCCGCCGACGCCGCTGAGCGCTTCAGCCAGGGTTAGGGGCCCGGACGGCAGCTCGCTGCGCGCCACGGCGTTGAAGGCGCCGAAGGAGCTGAAGCGACGGGGCTTGTAGACCAGATTAACTTGATCGCCGCGCTGTAGGCGCACGTTTTCATTGAACTCGGTCGTCACGACGGACATCGGCGCGGCGTAGGTCTTGCCGTCGCGCTGAATCCGAACGTCGATGTCATACAGCGACCGCGACGGGCCGCCCGCAGCGGCGATCACGTCCAGAATGCGGTTGTGGTTGCTCGTCAGCGGTTGGCGGCCCGGATTGCGGACCTCGCCCAACACGGTGACGGCGTTGGACGTATTGCCGGCGATGGTGACGATCACCTGCGGATTGGCCACCTTGCCGATCAGGGCGCGGCGCACGGCGGCCGAGGCTTGCGTCGGCGTCAGCCCCTGAACATTGACCTCGCCCGCGAAGGGGATCGGCACGGCGCCGTTGCGGTTGACGACCAGCGGCGGCAGGGTCTGGTTGCCGCTGGATCCCGCGTTGTTGGAGCCGCCCCCGAACAGGGCGCCGCCGGGCTCGAAGATGCTCACGGCCAGGGTGTCGCCGACGCCGATCACGTCGGTCGGGGCGTCCGACGACGCCAGGGCCAGGGTCGAGAAGGACGGCGGCGGCGCGGCCTTGAGACGTTCGCTCAGGGCGAAATCCAGATCGATCAGGGCGTAGTCGCCGGCGCGTTCGGGCGACGAGGCGCCCTGAACGACATTGCGCCCGGACGGCCCGTCGCGCGGCAGGGTGGAGCACCCGGCCAGAAGGGCGACGATGAGCAGGCTGGCGGCGGTTCTGGTCATGGGGCCTCTGTTCAATTTCATCAGATGCTTACCCTTCAGGCGGTCGCGCCGCCAGAGGAAGACAGCACCCGTTCCTGAACGACATTGAAATGGCGCGCCCAGTCCGGGGCGCAATAGGGCGGGGCGACGGGCGGGTTGCGGGTCCAGTCCTCCAGCGCGCTGAGCCAGCCCAGCCCGTCCAGCGGGTCGATCAGGCGGGCGTGGGGCACCAGTTCGCGGTGGGCGGCGATGTCGGAGGCGATCAGGGGCACGCCCATGGCGCTGGCCTCGACGGCGGGCAGGTCGAACCCTTCGACCGACGACGGCGCCACCATGGCCCGGGCGCCGCGCATCAGCGCAGACAGGGCGCAGTCGGGCAGGTTTTCGGCCTGATGCACCAGGCCCCGCAGATTGGGCGAGCGCTGCAGATGGTCCAGCACCGCCTCATTCTCCCAGCCGTAACGCCCGACCAGGACCAGACGCGGCGTCTCGTCGCCCATCGTCTCCTGAAGGCGCCGCCAGACCGTCAGCAGGAAGGCCAGGTTCTTGCGGGCCTCGATCGTGCCGACGTGCAGGAAGTAGGGGCGGGCGGCCGTGATGGCGGTGCGGCTGTCGAAGGTGCGCTCCAGCCCCAGGTGGGCGACCTCGATCGGCGGGGCGGCCAGGTTGGATCGGGCGGCGAACCGTTTCAGTTCGTCCGCCGTGTAGTGGGAGTTGACGAGGATGCGCGAGGCGTGGCGCAGGACATTCTGCATGCGCCGCTCATGCTTGGCCCCGTCGCCGGGGCGGCAGAACTCGGGGTGGGTCACCGGGATCAGGTCGTGGACCATGATGATCCGTTCGATGCCGCCGTCCGCCAGCGACGTCAGGATGTCCGGCGTGTTCAGACTGGTGTGGCCGACGTTGATATAGGCGCGGGCCGAGGGCGGGGCGGCGATGCGGCGCGACCGGAAATACTGTTTCCACACCCGCTTCGGCTTCTTGCGAAGTTGCGGGTTCTCCTCAGGAACGTGGCCGATCACCGAGGCGCCGTTGTCGGGCGAGTTCAGGGCGTCGAACAGCCTGCGGGCCTCGCCGTTCAGTTCGGACACCGCGCCGGGGCCGGTCCAGCGCGTCCGCAGCTCGGTCAGGCGCTGACGGAACCAGTCGTTGTCGACGCGCGCCAGCTGGTCCTTGCGCGCCCGCACCGGCGTCATCCGATAGACGGGATGCTCGATCAGCCATTCGGCATAGGCCAGACAGACCCGGTCCACGCCGGTCGGCGCGCTGCGTTCGGTCCGGCTGAGCAATCGACTGGCGTCGAAGAGCACGTCCTGCACCATCAGGAGACGTATCCCGCCTGCATCAGCTCGGCGATGTGGATGATGGCGACGGGGCGCCGCTCATCGATGACGAACAGATTGCTGATCTTGTTGGCGCTCAACAGATCGACCACGTCGCTCATCCGGGCCTGAGGATCGACCGTGATCGGGCTGCGGCTCATGATGTCTTCAGCGTGCAGGGCCGTGATGTCGTTGGTGAAAGCGCGGCGCACGTCGCCGTCGGTGATCATCCCGGCCAAAGAGCCGTCCGGCGCCAGCACGGCGACCGCGCCCTTGCGCCCCTCGGTGATGGCCGAGACGACGGTTCTGAAATCAGCGTCCAGCGGCACGCTGGCGGGGGCGGCGGCGTTGTCGCCCATCCATTCGCGCACGGTCTGCAGGCTCATGCCCAGCGAGCCGCCCGGATGGTGCAGGCCGAAATCCTCCCGCGTGAAGCCGCGCCGGTCCATCAGCACCATCGCCAGGGCGTCGCCCATCGCCAGCGACATCAGAGTCGAAGTCGTCGGCGCCAGGCCGTTGGGGCAGGCCTCGGCCACCTTGGGCATGGTCAGGCAGACGTCGGAGTGGCGGCCCAGGAAGCTCTGCGGCCTCTGGGTGAGGCCGATCACCGGAATGTCGTTGCGCGCGCAGAAGATCAGCGGATCGCGCAGTTCGCGGCTCTCGCCCGAGTTGGACAGGGCCAGAAGCGTGGTGTCCGGGCGCAGCATCCCCAGGTCGCCGTGGCTCATCTCGGCCGGATGGACGAAGAACGAGTTGGTGCCGGTCGAGGCCAGGGTGGCGGCGATCTTGCCGCCGATGTGTCCGGACTTACCCATGCCGGTGACCACGACATAGCCCGGCCGCGACAGGATGACGTCGGCCGCCCGCGCGATCGAGGAATCCAGCGACCGCTCCAGCGCCTCCAGCGCCTCTATGTTCAGGCGCACGACCTCGCGGGCGCGGTCTGACATGGCGGCGAGCTGTTCGGGAGTAGAAGGAGCGGAGAGGGCGGTCATCACGGTTCCAGGCGCCGGGGCCGCTTCTGCGGCTCTTCGTACAGCAGCCGGAATTGCCCCAATAAGCTGCTCTACACAATGGCGTGGTCGGAAAAGCACCGGACAAAACGTTTCGATCCAGCCCGTTGAGAATCTTTTACAACCTTTGCGGTGCTCGCGCGTTGTGACGATCTCACTAATGGGAAAGTCGAAACCTCAGCCTGATGTCCGATGCTCAGGGGGCCGCTCCCCCGCGCCTGCCTCACCCGCCCGTCTGCTTGCCCAGCGCAGCCCTGTTTCTCGACCTCGACGGGGTCCTCGCCCCCCTTGCGCCGACGCCCGACGCCGTCGGGCCGGACGCGCGCCGCACGGCGGTGTTGACCCGGCTGACGCAGGCCCTGCAGGGACGCGCGGCCGTCGTTAGCGGCCGCACGCTTGCGGAGATCGACCGGATCAGCGACGGCGCCGCGCGCGCCGCTTCGGGCGTGCATGGCCTGGAACGCCGACGCGACGACGGCGCCCTGTTGCGCGCGGATCCGTCCCCGGCGATCAAGCAGGCGCTGCAGGCCTTCCACGCCTTCGCCGCCGCCCGTCCCGGCGTCCTGGTCGAGGATAAAAGCCTGTCGGCGGGTTTGCACTTCCGCCAGGCTCCGGAGGAGGGCGACGCGGCGACGCGGCTGGCGACCGATCTTGCGGCGTCAACGGGCCTGACCCTGCAGCCGGGCTCCATGGTGCTGGAGCTGAAGACCCCCGGGGCGGACAAGGGCACGGCGGTTCGCGCCTTCATGCAGGAACCGCCCTTCCTCGGCGCGACGCCCGTCATGGTCGGCGACGATCTGACCGACGAGGCCGGGTTCGAGGCGGCGCAGGACCTGGGCGGGTTCGGCGTGCTGGTCGGGCCGTCGCGGCCAACCGCCGCCCGCTATCAACTGGCCGATGTCGCCGACGTTCTCGACTGGTTGGAAGCCGTCGCCGCAGACGCTCACAAGGAGGCTCGCCATGAAGCCTGACCTCGACCTCGCCCCCATCGGCAACTGCTCCGTCAGCGCCCTGGTCGAGCGGCGCGGCCGCTTTGTCTGGGCCTGCGCGCCGCGGATCGACGACGACCCGGTCTTTTCCGCCCTGATGGACGGCGAGGCGCCAGAGCACGGCTTCTGGGCCATCGAGCTGGAGGGCCTGGCCTCGGTCGAACAGGCCTATGTTCGCAACACAGCCGTTCTGCGCACGGTCATGACGGCCGCGGACGGCGCCGCCGTCGAGATCATCGACTTCTGCCCCCGCCATCTGAAGCACTCGCGCATCTATCGGCCGACCGCCTTTGCGCGGGTGGTGCGGCCCCTGTCGGGCTCGCCGCGCATCACCGTGCGGCTGCGCCCCTCGGCGGACTGGGGCGCGCGCGCGGCTGAGCGGACTTCCGGCTCCAATCACATCCGCTATCTGTGCAGCGACGTGACCCTGCGCCTGACCACCAACTGTCCCGTCAGCCATGTTCTGAACGAGCGCACCTTCCGCCTGGAAGAAGAGATGGCCTTTTTCCTCGGCCCGGACGAAGGCTACGATCAGGCGGTGCTGGCGGGCGTCAATGCGGCGCTGGACCTGACCATCGCCCACTGGAAGCACTGGACCCGCACCCTCTATCTGCCGCTGGACTGGCAGGAGGCGGTGATCCGCGCCGCCATCACCCTGAAGCTGTGCGTCTATGAAGAGACCGGCGCCATCGTCGCCGCCATGACCACCTCGGTGCCCGAGTTCCCCGAGAGCGGGCGCAACTGGGACTATCGCTACTGCTGGATCCGCGACGCCTATTACACGGTGCGGGCGCTGAACCGGCTGGGCGCGGTGGACATCTTGGAGAACTACCTCGGCTATCTGCGCAATCTGGTCGACGCCTCGGCGGGCGGCCATGTACAGCCGGTCTATGGCGTGGGGCTGGAGCCCGCCATCGTCGAACGCATCGTCGACAGCGTGGAAGGCTATCGCGGCATGAAGCCGGTGCGCGTCGGCAATCAGGCGCATGAGCATCTTCAGCATGACGTCTATGGCCAGATCGTCCTGCCCCTGGTCCAGGCCTTCTTCGATCAGCGCCTGCTGCGTCCCGGCACGGTCGAGGATTTCCGCGCTTTGGAAAAGGTCGGCGACCGCGCCTTCGCCATGCACGATCAGGTCGACGCCGGCCTGTGGGAGTTCCGCACCATCGCCCGCGTGCACACCTATTCCTCGGTCATGTGCTGGGCGGCCTGCGACCGCCTGGCCCGCGCGGCGCATCACCTGGGCCTGAACGACCGCTGGGAGGTGTGGCGCGAGCGGGCGCGCGTCATCCGCGAGCGCATCGAGGCCGAGGCCTATCTGCCCGACGAGGGTCGCTTCGCCGCCAGCTTCGGCGGGACGGAACTGGACGCCGCCCTGCTGCAGATGACCGACCTGGGCTTCCTCGACGCCCGCGATCCGCGCCAGGTGAAGACCTTCGAGGCGATCGAGCGCGACCTGAAGCGCGGTCCCTATCTGTTCCGCTACATCCACCCGGACGACTTTGGCGAGCCGGAGACCGCCTTCAACTTCTGCACCTTCTGGTACATCGAGGCGCTGGCGCTGAACGGCCGGGTCGAGGAGGCGCGCGTCATCTTCGAGGAGATGCTCAGCCGCCGCACCCATGCGGGCCTGCTCAGCGAGGACATTTCGATCCAGGACGGCGAGCTGTGGGGCAACTACCCTCAGACCTATTCCCTGGTCGGGATCATCAACTGCGCGGTCCTGCTCAGTCGTTCGTGGCAGGACGCCCGATGAGCCGCCTGATCGTCGTCTCCAATCGCGTCTCCGCGCCGAAAGACCCGGCGGCGGGCTCTGCGGGCGGGCTGGCCATGGCCCTATCGGCGGCGCTGCGGAAATATGAGGGGCTGTGGTTCGGCTGGTCGGGCGAGACCGTGGAGCGGTTCACCGGCGAGCTCAACATCGAAGACCGCGCCGGCGTCACGGTGGCCACCGTCGATCTGGAGCCGCAGGATGTCGATGAATATTACAACGGCTACGCCAACAAGACCCTGTGGCCGCTGTTCCACCACCGCGTCGACCTGACCGCCTATGAGCGGTCCTATGGCGAGGGTTATGAGCGCACCAACCGCCGTTTCGCCGAGGTGCTGCAGCCCCTGCTCCAGCCCGACGACGTGATCTGGATTCACGACTACCACATGATTCCGATGGCGCGGGACCTGCGCCGGCTGGGCGTGAAGAACCGCATCGGCTTCTTCCTGCATACGCCCTGGCCTGCGCGGCAACTGCTCGTCACCCTGCCGCATCACCGCCGGCTGGTGAAATCCATGTTCCATTTCGACCTGCTGGGCTTCCAGACCCGCGAGTGGATGGAGCTGTTCCAGCGCTACGTCGAGGTCGAGGCCAAGGGCGTGGTCGGACCCGGCGGCCGGGTCGAAGCCTTCGACCGCAGCGTCCAACTCGGCGTCTTTCCGATCGGCATCGACGTGGACGGTTTCTTGGCGGCGCGCGATTCCCTGCTGGGCCAGAAGACCTATGACCGGATCGCGGCCAGCGCCGCCTTCCGCTCCATGATCGTGGGGGTGGACCGGCTTGACTATTCAAAGGGGCTGGAACAGCGCCTGCTTGGCTATGAGCAATTCCTGGAAGACAATCCGTCGATGCGCGGCGATGTCTTCCTGCTGCAGGTGACGCCGATCTCGCGCGACGACGTGGATACCTACCAGGACATCCGGGCGCGGCTGGACGCCCTGGCCGGACGCATCAACGGCGCCTACGCCGACATGGACTGGCAGCCGATCCGCTATCTGAACCGGACCTTCCGACGCGACCAGCTGGCGGGCATCTATCGCGCCGCCCGGGTCGGGCTGGTGACTCCGCTGCGGGACGGCATGAACCTGGTGGCCAAGGAATACGTCGCGGCCCAAAACCCCGACGATCCCGGGGTGCTAATCCTGTCCCGCTTCGCCGGCGCCGCTGAACAGATGGGCGAGGCCCTGCTGGTCAACCCCTTCAGCCGTGAAGAACTGTCCGACGCCATCCACAAGGCCCTGACCATGCCCCGGGAAGAGCGCATTCGAAAGTGGAAGGCGCTGATGCAGGTTGTCCGCGACACCGACGTCGCCCACTGGCGCGATCAGTTCGTGCGCGCTCTGCTGGCAGAGAGCTAGGCGTGCAGCGCAACGCCTCATTTGCGCGGTGCGGCGGGGCGGCAATGCGGCGAACTCCTCTGGCTATGACCCTTTAAGCGGCGGATGCAGAGGGCAGGTCGTGGCGATTGAGCGTCCTGAACGTCTGGCCTTGAACGATCTGTGGCGGGATGCTGTGGAATTCATCGCCGACGCCGGTTATGACCCCGCAGATAATCTGTCCGAGCGTCGGCAGGTTCATCGCTCGTTCAGCTTGGTCCAGACAGTGAAGCTCTGTTGTCTAACCCCGGGGCGGGAATGGCTTTTTGTGTTGAAACGGCGCCACAGTCGCCACAATCAGCGCTAGAAGAGGGAACTGCCGCACTGCAACGTCGTTCGGGTTTGGAGCGCCTTCGCGGGATACGTGTCGGCTATCGGATTAACTAAGGAGTGTGAGGACACCATGAAGCTGAAACTTCTGGCCAGTGTCGCTGCGGCCGGGCTGTTCGCAGCCGGCGCTGCATCGGCTGAGCCCGATGGCTGGTACGGCGCGATCGACGCCGGCTACCACATCATCGACGACATCAATACGGAAGCCTCGGCGACCGGCCACAACTGGAACTGGGAAGTCAACGACGGCTGGGCGGCTTTTGCTCGCCTGGGCTACCGTTTCAACCCGAACTGGCGCGCTGAACTCGAAGGCGGCTACCGCTCGGGCGACATCGGCACCGTGCGCGCCGTCTCGGGTCCGCAGGGCCTGTGCAACCTGACGCCGGCCACCGGTCCGTGCCACTCGCCGGAAGGCGACATCACGTCGACCACCCTGATGGCCAACGTCATCTATGACTTCGGCACGCCGGACTGGACCCTGCGTCCGTTCGTCGGCCTGGGCGTGGGCGTCAACCGCGTCAACACCGACACCGTCGGCCGCCTGCGTCAGACGCCGGGCGTGACCTTCGGCGCTGACGACAGCTCGACCAAGTTCGCCGCCCAGGCGATCGCCGGTCTGGCCTGGGCCGTCTCGGACCGCGCCAACGTCGACCTGACGTACCGTTACCTGACGGGCGACATGGAGTTCGACACCCGCACCTCGGGCACGGGAGCCATTCCGTTCGGCACCCTGGCGGGCGACTATGACCAGTCGCACACCGTGACGCTGGGCCTGCGCTATGCGTTCGGCGCCGAGCCGGTCGCCCCGCCGCCGCCGCCCCCGCCGCCGCCGCCCCCGCCGCCTCCCCCGCCCCCGCCCCCGCCGCCGCCTCCGCCGCCTCCGGCCAAGCCGGCTGCCCGTCAGTTCGTGGTCTACTTCGACTTCGACCGTTCGGACCTGACGGCGGAAGCCCGCTCGGTGGTGACGCAAGCCGCCAACTACGCCAAGTCGGGCGCTCCGACGCGCGTGCTGGTGGTCGGCCACACCGACACCTCGGGCAACGCGGCCTACAACATGGGCCTGTCCAACCGCCGTGCGCGCACCGTGGCTGACGCCCTGGTCGCTCAAGGCGTCAACGGCGGCGTGATCTCGCTGGACGGCAAGGGCGAAACCGCCCCGGCCAAGGCCACCGGCGACGGCGTGCGCGAGCCGCTGAACCGCCGCGCCACCGTCGACATCAACTTCTAAGGCTCAAGGGGGCCGGTTCATCCCGGCCCCCGCGACCAAGAAGCGTCGATAAGATCAAGGACGGTCAGCCCGCAGGGGCCGATCGTCCTTTTTCTTTGCGCCAAAGCCGCCCTTGCTGGCGCCTGTCTTCATCGACGGCTATCTGCTGAGGACGACTTCTAGAGGAGTGCTTTGATGCGCGTCGCCATGATCGGAACGGGCTATGTCGGCCTGGTGTCTGGGGCCTGTTTCGCCGATTTCGGCCACACGGTGACCTGCGTCGACAAGGACGCCTCCAAGATCGACCGCCTGCACCAGAACATCATGCCCATCTATGAGCCGGGCCTGGACGATCTGGTGGCGACCAACGTCAAGGACGGGCGCCTGTCCTTCGCCACGGACGGCGCCGAGGCCATCCGCAGGGCCGACGCCGTCTTCATCGCCGTCGGCACCCCCTCGCGGCGCGGCGACGGCCACGCGGACCTGTCCTACGTCTATGCGGCGGCCGAAGAGATCGCCGATCTGATGCAGGGCTTCACGGTAGTGGTGACCAAGTCGACCGTCCCGGTCGGCACCGGCGGCGAGATCGAGCGCATCATCCGCGAACGCCGTCCCGACGCCGACTTCGCCGTCGTCTCCAATCCCGAATTCCTGCGCGAAGGCGCCGCGATCGGCGACTTCAAGCGCCCCGACCGCGTCGTCGTCGGCACGGACAACGAGCGCGCCCGCGCCGTCATGGCCGAACTCTATCGCCCGCTGAACCTGAACGAGACGCCGATCATGTTCACGGGCCGCCGCACGTCCGAGCTGATCAAATACGCGGCCAACGCCTTCCTGGCGATGAAGATCACCTTCATCAATGAAGTCGCCGACCTGTGCGAGGCGGTCGGCGCCGATGTGCAGCAGGTGGCCCGGGGCATCGGTCTGGACAATCGCATCGGCTCGAAATTCCTGCACGCCGGGCCGGGCTATGGCGGGTCGTGCTTTCCCAAGGACACCCTGGCCCTGGTGCGCACGGCGACCGACGCCGGCTCGCCGATTCGCCTCATCGAGGCGACGGTGGCCATCAACGACGCCCGCAAGAAGGCGATGGCCGACCGCGTGGCCGAGGCGCTGGGCGGCGATCTGAAGGGGCGGACGGTCGCCCTGCTGGGCCTGACCTTCAAGCCGAACACCGACGACATGCGCGATGCGCCGTCCCTGGATGTCGCGCCGGCCCTGATCGCGCGCGGGGCGACGGTTCAGGCGTTCGACCCCGAGGGCATGGAGGAGGCCGCCAAGCTTCTGGACGGCGTCGTCTTCAAGAGCGGCCCCTATGACGCGGTCGAGGGCGCCGACGTGGCGGTGATCCTGACCGAATGGAACCAGTTCCGCGCGCTGGATCTGGACCGGGTCAAGCTGCTGTTGAAGCAGCCGGTCATGGTCGATCTGCGCAACGTCTATCGCCCGGACGACATGAAGGCGCGGGGCTTCCGCTATACGTCGATCGGCCGACCCGACCACGCCGCCTGATCAACGGCTTCTAGAAGAACAGGGCCCGTCCCGCCGCGATGACGACGGCGGCGGTGACCACGGCGGCGAACGCCGCTGTGGCGCCAAGCCTCAACGCCCTGCCCAGCGCCCGACCCGCCGCGTCGTCATCCATGTGAAGCTCCCTGACCGCGGACACCAAAGCCGCGCGGACAGGGAACCGCAATAGGCGAACCGGCTTGGGGCAAGGCGGTTCAAAGAAAAAGGGCGGCCCGGTTCAAGGGCCGCCCTGCATCCTCAACCCGGCGTCGGGATCAGCCGGTGAACGGACGGATCAGGATTTCGACCCGGCGGTTCTGCGCCTTGCCCTGGACCGTATCGTTGGAGGCGATCGGATTGCGGGCGCTCATGCCGGCGACGTAGAGGCGCTCGCGCATCACGCCGCGGTCGATCAGATAGGAGGCGACGGACGACGCCCGGCGCTCCGACAGGGGCTGGTTGATCGCATCACCGCCCGAGGAGTCGGTGTGGCCGATGACGTCGACCATCGACCGGTCATACTCGTTCAGCACGCGGGCCACGTCGTCCAGCACCGGCAGGAAGCGGGCGTCCAGCGACGACTGGCTGGACGCGAAGGTCACGTCCGACGGCATGCGCAGGACCAGGTTGTCGCCCTGGCGCGCCACGCCGACGCCGGTGCCCGACAGCTCGGCTTCCAGCGCGCGCTGCTGGCGGTCCATGTATTGGCCCACGCCGGCCCCGGCCAGGGCGCCGACGCCCGCGCCGATCAGCGCGTTCTTGCGGCCCTGTTCGCCGCTGGAGGTGTTGGTCAGATAGCCCAGCAGGGCGCCGCCGACGGCCCCGGCGATGGCGCCCGTGCCGGTGTTGTTGCGACGCGGCGCAGAGCTGTAGGGGTCAGTGGTGGTGCAGGCGGCGGCGCCCAGCAGGGCGGCGATGCTCAGGCCTGTGACGGCAAGCTTGGCGCGCATAGGTGATCCTTTCGATAGTGATCCGGTCGCAGGAACGCCGCCATATGGTGAAGGTTCCAATCTGTACCCGTCATGAACGGAACCGGCGCGGTTTTCACAGCGGTTGCGACTGCGGCGAGCGTTGACCGCGCGGCCCCGGCCCCCCATCTGTAACAGCGGCCAGGCGCTTTGCCGATCGCGGGAGGCGCCGGACGGCCGAGGTCGCTTTCCCATGAGGACCCCATGACCACCCGCGCCTTGCTGTTCGACAGCCCCTTCCTGCTGGGCTTCGACCAAACCCGAGCCCTGATCGACCGCGCCGCCAAGGCGGCAGGCGAGAGCTATCCGCCCTATAACGTCGAACAGATCGGCGAGGCGGCCGTCCGCATCACGCTGGCGGTGGCCGGTTTCACGCCCGACGATCTGTCCGTCACCGTCGAGGGGCGCCAGCTGACCATCACCGGCAAGCGCGAGGATGCAGGCCGCGACCCTCAGGCCTTCCTGCATCGCGGGATCGCCGCGCGCGGCTTCGTGCGCAGCTTCGTCCTGGCCGACGGGCTGGAGATTTCCGGCGCGCAGCTGGAGCACGGCCTGTTGCACGTCGACCTGATCCGCCCGGAACAGGAAAAGCTGGTGCGGCGCATCCCCATCACCACGACGGGCTGAAAAAGCCGTCGAACCGCTCGGCTTTCCGGGCGTTCAGTCAAGCGTAAGGAGGCGGTCTTATGACGCCCATCATGACCAAGAAGGACTTCGCCGGTTTCGGCGCCCCCGATCTCGTCTACGTCCGCGCCATCCGCGCCTCGGACGTGATGGCCGACGCCCACGTCGAGCCGGCGGCGGACATCGAGATCGACCCGGACCAGATCCTGTACGCGGTGCACGGCGCCGACGGGGAGCGTCTGGCCGTCATGCTGGATCGCGAAACCGCCTTCGCCGCCGCCGTCGCGCACGAACTGGAGCCGGTCTCGGTCCATTGATTTTGCTGGAAGAATAAAGGCGCGGGCCGCCGGGCGCCGCGCCTTTTGGCCGGTCAGGCGGCCGTCTTGGACACGTCCTTGACGAACAGGGCGCGAATGGCGTCCACGGTGCGCGCTTGGCGCAGTTGCTCGCGCAGCTCCGGCGAGCGCAGGGCGCGCGACACCGCCGCCAGGGCGCGCAGGTGCTCGGCCCCGGCATCCGTCGGCGCAAACAGGGCGAACAGCAGATCGACCGGACGATCGTCCAGCGATTCATAGGCGACCGGCGTATCCAGACGGACGAAGACGGCGCACACCTGCTCCAGCCCCTTGATGCGGGCGTGCGGCACGGCGACGCCGGATCCCAGGCCGGTCGAGCCGAGGGCTTCGCGTTCCAGCAGGGCCTCGAAGGCGCGCTCGGCGTCCATTCCCGTCGCGCTGGCGAAGGCCTCGGCGACGGCGTGCAGCGCCTGACGTTTGGATGAGGCGCCGCCTCGCAGGACGATCCCGTCCGGCGACAGCAAATCAGCAATGTCCATGACTACCCCGAAAACGGTACCCGACATGTGCGGAAGGGCGAGGGCCTAATAGCGCCTTCGCCCTTCCATAGGAAGTGTTTCAGCCGACCCGTTTGACCGCGCCGTTCACCGTACGCTCCGGGTCGATCCAGCCCACATTGCCGTCAGGGCGGCGATAGACCACGGCCAAGCCGCCGTGGGCGGCGTTGCGGAACATCACCAGGGGATAGCCGGTCATGTCCAGTTCGGCCACGGCGCGTCCCACGGTCAGGGTGCGAATCTCGGACTGGGTCTCGGCGATCACCATGCCCACCGGAGGCGGCTCGTCCGGGCGGCCCGCGTCGCCGAACTCTTCATCCTCGACCGAATCGGGATCGCGGAAGATGGTCAGGGCGGCGACTTCGCGCGCCGCGTCCTCGGTCTTTTCGGGCGACAGGCCCTTGGGACCGATATGGTGATCCTTCAGGCGGCGCTTATAGCGGCGGACCCGTTTCTCCAGCTTGTCCAGACTGTCGGAGAAAGCGGCCTGGGCGTCGCCGCCGAAACCGGTCGTCACCAGCGATTGGCCCGAAGCCAGACGCACCCAGCAGTCTACGCGGAAACCATGGCGGTCTTTGGAGACCACGACCTCGGCGTCCTGGGCGCCGCGGGCGAAATATTTGCCGATGCCCTCTTCGAGTTCCTGGGAGATGCGCGAGCCTAGCGCTTCGCCGACATCCACTTGTTTGCCGCTGACTTGTATCTGCATAGCCCTACAACGCGACGGACCGCGTTTGGTGTCAACGTCGATCACCGATTTGTGGTGAAGCTTGGCGGGGGCGTGATCAGGCGGTCTTGAGCAGGCGACGGCGCTGGACGGACGACGGAATTTTCAAGGTTTCCCGGTACTTGGCGACCGTGCGCCGGGCGATGTCGATGCCGGCCTCATTGAGGATTTCGACGATCCGATCGTCGCTCAGCACCTCGCCGTCCGCGTCCTCGGCGTCGATCATGGTCTTTATCCGGCGACGGACCGCTTCGGCCGAATGTGCGGCGCCGCCGTCGCTGGACTGGATGGCGGCGGTGAAGAAGAACTTCAGCTCGAACACCCCGCGCGGGGTGGAGACGTATTTGTTCGAGGTGACGCGGCTGACGGTGGACTCGTGCATCTCGATGGCTTCCGCCACCGTCTTCAGCGTCAGCGGACGCAGGAACTCGACGCCGAAGGCCAGGAAGGCGTCCTGCTGGCGCACGATCTCCGACGAGACCTTGAGGATGGTCTTGGCGCGCTGATCCAGCGACTTGACCAGCCAGCTGGCCTGGGCGGCGCAGTCGGCGACGAAGGTCTTCTCCGTGTCGGACCGGGCGCCCGCCGCGATCACCGCATGATAGCGCTTGTCCATCAGCAGCCGGGGCAGGGTGTCGGCGTTCAGCTCGACCCGCCAGCCGCCGGCCGGGTCGGGGCGCACATGAACGTCGGGCACGACCGTCTGCGCCGGTTCCCCGCCGAACCCGGCGCCGGGACGCGGCGTCAGGCCCTTCAGCTCGGCGACCATCTCGGCCAGATCTTCGCCGTCGACGCCGCACGCCTTGCGCAGGGCGGTCAGGTCGCGCCGCGCCAGCAGCTCAAGGTTCTCCAGCAGGGCCGCCATCGCCGGATCGAAACGGTTGCGCTCGACCAGTTGCATCGTCAGGCATTCGGCGATCGAACGGGCCATCACCCCCGTCGGCTCGAAGCCGTGGCAGACGCTCAGAACCGCTTCCACGCGGGCGACGTCCACGCCCAGCCGCTCGGCGATCTCGGCCAGATCGGCGCGCAGATAACCGCCTTCGTCCGTGGCGTCGATCAGGGTCAGGGCGATGCCGTGGTCGGCCGCCGACAGGCCCGCCGCCGAGGCCTGGGCCTGCAGATGCTCCCACAGGGTCAGGTCGCGATGATCGGGGCGCTCGCGCTCTTCGCCGTCAGCCATGCCGCCGGCCCCCGTGCGGGACCAGTCGTTCAGGCCGGGCTGGGCGGCGCCGTCCTCCTGACGGTCGCTGACCCGTTCGCCAGGCGCGGCGTCGCCGTACAGATCGTCCGAGGCGGCGTCCATGTTCTGGGCGTGGGCGTCGGACCCCTCGACGAAACTCAGTTCCGCCTCGCCGCCGTGGTCCGAGGCGGCGTCGGTGACGGCGTCGCTCGCGGAGTCTGGGGCGCTGTCCCCTCCGGCGTCAGCCTCGTCGCGTTGCAGCAGGGGATTGCGTTCCAGCTCGGCCTCGACGAAGGCCTCCAGCTCCAGGTTCGACAGTTGCAGCAGCTTGATCGCCTGCTGCAGCTGGGGCGTGATGACCAGCCCCTGCCCCTGCCTGACCTCCAGCCTCTGACCAATCACGTCGCTTCAACCCCGCCTGCGCACCAAGTGGCCCGCTTCTTGCTGGGGATGATGGGGCAGAGCCGTTAACGGGCGGTGATCAGGCGCCGCAGCCGGGGGCGCCTCGCGGCGTCTCAGCCGTACATCTCGCCCAGATAGACGCGGCGCACCTCGGCGTCGGCGACGGCTTCGTCCGCCGTGCCCTCGAACAGGACCGCGCCCGACGAGATGATCGAAACGCGGTCGATGATGTCCAGCGTCTCGCGCACATTGTGGTCGGTGATCAGCACGCCGATGCCCTGGCTCGACAGATAGCGGATCACCTGGCGGATATCGGCGATGGCCAGCGGATCGATGCCGGCGAACGGCTCGTCCAGCAGCATGAAGCTGGGGCGCGCGGCCAGGGCGCGGGCGATCTCGACGCGGCGCCGCTCGCCGCCGGACAGGCCGGTGGCCGGGGCGTGGCGCAGGTGGTCGATGCGCAGCTCCTCCAGCAGGCGGGACGTTTCGTCGCGCGCGCCGGCGGCGGTCTTCTCGCGCAGTTCGACCACGGCCTTGACGTTCTGCTCGACCGTCATGCCGCGAAAGATGGAGGCTTCCTGCGCCAGATAGCCCAGACCCATGCGGGCCCGCTGGTACATCGGCTGCCGGGTGATGTCCTCGTTGTCCAGCCAGATCGAGCCGCTGTCGGCGGGGATCAGGCCGGTGATCATGTAGAAGCAGGTCGTCTTGCCCGCCCCGTTGGGCCCCAGCAGGCCGCAGACCTCGCCGCGCTGGACGTTCAGGGAGACGTCGCGCACCACCTGCCGCTGGCCGAAGCTGCGGGCGATGTGCTCGACCCGCAGGCCTGTCGGGCGCGCGTCCTCGACCGCCGTCGCCGTCGGTTCGACGACCGGCGCGTCCAGGTTCAGGGCGGAGAGTTCCTTGCGCGCCACGCCGCCTCAGTTCCCTTGCGGGTAGAAGACGCCCTGGACGCGGCCGTTGCCGCCGCCGCCCTCGATGCGCGCCGTCTCGGTGCGGACGTTGTAGACCAGACGGCTGCCGGTCAGCACGCTCTTGCCCTGGGTCAGGATGACGTCGCCGGTCACCACGACGTTGCCGTCGTTCAGGGTGTAGACGGCGCGGTCGCCCTTCATGCTCTGGTCGGGGGTGACGAAGTAGACGCCGCCGCTGGCCTCGATGCGGTTCAGGTCGCCATTGGACGTAAAGCCCCGGATGGCGTCGGCCCGCAGACGGTTGCCGCCCTGCGTCACCTCGGCCCGGCCGCGCAGCGAGAAGCCGTCGGGCGTATACTCGCCGCTGTCGGCGCCGTACTGGACCGGCTGGCGGCTGGCGTCGGCGCGGGTGCTGGCGTTCTGGGCCCCCGAAACGGCGGGCAGCATCAGGGCGGTCAGCAGGGCGGCGCCTGCGATCGTCAGCTTGGACTTGGACAGTTTCATCGGTCGGCTCCGGCGGGATTGATCGTCCCGGTTACCTTGTTTTCGCCCTGGCCGTTGAAGACGACCCTCTGGCCCTGATCATAGATCGCATAAGACGAAGCATCGATGCTTCCAAGGGGGCCGCGACCCTGCACCCCCTTGTCGCCGGTGACCACCCCGGTGTCGGTGTCGACCACGGCTTCGGGCGTGGTCAGCTCCCAGCCGGTGCCGCCGTCCGAGATCTTCACGTTCGGGCCGATGACGACCTTGCGCTGGGTCTCGATATAGGTGCCGCCGTCCGCGCTCAGCTCCGTCGTCTTGCGCGCCCCCAGGTTCAGCCGCAGCAGGGGGCCGACCAGGCGGAAATGGCCGGTGGCCGGGTCGCGCACCGCGCCCTGGGCGCCGATCACGAAGGAGCGCCCTTGCGCGTCCTGGCCGTGGAACATCGGATTATCCAGCCGGATCTCGCGGCTTTCGCTGGCCTTGCGCTCGACCCCGGACATGACGGTGCGGAACACGGTCCAGGTCAGGGCGCCGCCCGCCAGCATCACGATGACGATCGGCAGCACGCGCCGATACAGCCTCACCCGTCGCGAGCGCGTGCGCCAGCGTTCGCCGGCGCGGGCGACGCGCGCCTCGTCGGCGCGCTTCTGCTCGTCCTGGACGTCGGGCTCGCTCATCGGCGTCTCGGGTCCGATCCTTTAGGCGTGGGCGAAGATGTCGATCTCGTCCCAACCGGCCAGGTCGAGGCGCGAACGCATGGGCAGGAAGTCGAAGCAGGCCTGGGCCAGCTCCATGCGGCCCTCGCGGACCAGCATCTCGTTCAGCCGGTTCATGATGACGTGCAGGTGAAGAACGTCCGAGGCGGCGTAGTCCAGCTGCGCCTGGCTCAGTTCGGCCGAGCCCCAGTCCGAGCTCTGCTGCGCCTTGGACATCTCGATCCCCGCCAGTTCGCGCGACACGTCCTTCAGGCCGTGGCGGTCGGTGTAGGTCCGCGCCAGCTTGGACGCGATCTTGGTGCAGTAGACCGGGCGCGTCTCGACGCCCAGGTGCAGCTCGAACATGCCGATGTCGAAGCGGCCGAAGTGGAAGATCTTCAGCACCTTGGGATCGGTCAGCAGCCGCTTCAGGTTGGGGCAGTCATAGACCGGGCGGTTCAGGCGCACGACGTGGGCGTTCCCGTCGCCCGACGACAGCTGCACCACGCACAGCGGATCGCGGCGGAAGCGCAGGCCCATCGTCTCGGAATCGATCGCCACCTCGGGGCCCAGGTCCAGGCCGTCGGGCAGGTCGCCTTCGTGGAAATAAACCGTCATGCGCGCAAACTCGTTCGTCGTTCAGGCCGCAACATAGACGAACCGCGCGCCACCGCCAGAACACAGGCGCCGGAACTCGGGCTCGACTTCGCCGTCGCGGCCGCGGGGAGGGAAGATCAGGGCCGAAATGACAAACGGCGCCGCATCCTATCGGATACAGCGCCGCTTGAGAAATGGTGCCCAGGAGAAGACTCGAACTTCCACGACCGTTAAGCCACTGGCACCTGAAGCCAGCGCGTCTACCAATTCCGCCACCTGGGCCCGGTGGGTCGCCCCGCCGAGGGCCGGACTAATAGGGGGGAGCCTCGGGGCGGTCAACAGGCTTTTTTCGGTTTCGTGAAAAAACTGCGCCGTTGACCAAAAGCTCCGGGAAATCCGCGCACTATCAGGCCAGCCAGACCATCATCCGCGTATCGGCGCTCTCGCCCCGCGCGCGGCTGAAGGCCGGACGGGTCTCGCCGGTATACAGGAAGCCCGCCTTTTCCAGCACCCGGCCCGAGGCGGGGTTATCGGCGAAGTGGCCGGCCATCAGCGCGCGGCGCCGCCACCGTGTCGAGGCCCACACCAGGGCGCCTTCCAGCGCCTCGGTCGCATAACCCCGGCCCCAGAACTCGCGTCCGATCCAATAGCCGGTCTCCGGCACGGCGTCGGCGTCGTGGAACATGCCGATGACGCCCACGGGGCCGTGGTCCTCGTGCTCGATCAGGAAGGTGTTGGCCTTCTTCGGATCCTGGGAGGCCACCTGCAGCACGAAGTCCTCGGCATGGTCGACGCCGAAGGGGTGGGGCATCCGCTTGGTCATGCGGGCGATGTCGTGGTCGTTGGCCAGGGCCGCGATCCGCGACACGTCCTGGGCGCCGGGGGCGCGCAGCAGCAGGCGCCGCGTCTCGACGACGGGAGAGGTTTCGATCACGCACATGGTTCGGCCTCGATGTCTTCGGCGCCGCCTCCTTGGAGGGCTCGGGCGGCATTCGAGGCGGGGAAACGCAAACGGGGAGCCTGGTGATCCAGACTCCCCGCGGAATATTTTCCCTTGGTCCGGATCGGCTGCTGTCGAGAGCAACGCGATCCGGGGAAATACTGTCCTGGCTTCGCGTTACTCGGCGGCCATCGCCTGGGCGTCGTCGTTGGCCGGGAGAATCGACACGTAACAACGGCCGCCACGTTTGGTGGTGAACTGGACGGCGCCGGTCACAGTGGCGAACAGGGTGTGGTCGCGGCCCAGGCCGACGTTGGTGCCCGGGTGGAACTTGGTGCCGCGCTGACGCACGAGGATGTTGCCGGCCAGCACGTGCTCGCCGCCGAACTTCTTCACGCCAAGGCGTTTCGACTCTGAGTCGCGGCCGTTACGCGACGAACCGCCAGATTTCTTGTGAGCCATCTTGCTGCTCCTCTTCCTTGGTGCGCTACCGCCCGTTCGGGCTGCTTGAGCGCGCCATCTGTTCTGCTAGGCGCTGATCCAGCGCCGGTGAAAATCTTAGGCTTCGGCGCCTTCGGCGGCGTCAGCCTTGGCGGCCTTCTTGGCCGGAGCCTTCTTGGCCTTCGGGGCTTCGGCTTCGACAGCCTCGACGCGCGGGGCCAGGCCGCGAGCGCGGGCGTTGATCTCGGCCTTGGTCATCAGGTCGACCGCGCCGTCCCACTTCGCCTTCTCGCCGGCGCCTTCGATGCCGGTGATGCGCAGGACCGATTCCATCTGGCGATGGCCGTTCGTGCGGCGATAGCCCTGACGACGGATCTTCTTGAAGATCTTGATCTTCTCGCCCTTGCGGGTCTCGATCAGCGTGGCTGCGACAGCGGCGCCGTCGATCAGCGGAGCGCCGACCGTAACACCCTTGTCGCCGCCCAGCATGAGGACTTCACCGAAATTGACGGCAGCGCCAGCGTCGCCGTCGATCTTCTCGACAACAATCACATCGCCCGGTTGAACCCGGTACTGCTTTCCGCCGGTCTTGATCACCGCGTACATTAGGAAGCCTCAGCGTGAACGCAAAAATGGATGCGCCCGCCAGGAGACCCTGCGGGCGAAGAGCGGCGACATATACGGATGGTCACGGAAGAGTCAACGTGAAACGGACGCCCAAGGGGGCAAAACCCGCCCGAAACGGGTTCCGAGCCGACTCTGTGGCCCTGATGCACGGGCGATGCAAGCGCGTGGGGGACTCCTGGGTCCCTATATAGAAGACGCGACGTGGCGCCGCGGACGAAGATTCTTCGCCGATTCTTCTCGACTGTTATAAGGTAACACTCTAAGGGAGCGGCCATGTCCTCTCCCGATCTCGCCGAGCCGGTTCTGCTGTCGCTTCTGGGCGGCGGCTTCGTCGCGGCCTTCCTGCACGCAGCCCTGCCGACCCACTGGCTGCCGTTCGTCCTGGTCGGACGGGCGCAGCGCTGGAGCGTGGCGCGGGTGATGACGACCGTAGTGACGGCCGGTCTGGCGCACATCGCGTCGACGGCCCTGGTCGGGTCGCTGATCGTGGCGGCGGGTCTGGCGCTGAACCGCTGGGTGGAGGGGCTTCTGCCGCATCTGTCGGCGGGTCTGCTGTTCCTGTTCGGCGCCTTCTATCTGGCCAAGGCGTCGTTGAAGCGTACGGCGACGGCCGGCGGCCCGGCGGTGGACGCGGGCGATGGGGCCGGACCCGCCGTATCTGATCGGGCGGCTTTCCTGGGGCTGGTGCTGATGATGGCGGTCACCCCGGGCGAGGTGCTTCTGCCCATCTATCTGTCCTCGGCGACCGAAGGCTTCTGGGCGCTAGGCCTTCTGACGCTGGTGTTCGCGGCGGGGACGGTGCTGGGCATGACCCTGTTGGCGGCTCTGGCGACGGCGGGCTACTCCATCCTGCGTCTGGAGCGGTGGGCGCGCTATGAAGGCGCCATTCTGGGCGGGGCGCTGATCCTGATCGGCTTCCTGGTGCTGACGCATCAACACTGATCCGATGTCTGATAGGTTATATATTTACATTCAATGACTTGCGGTTGGCGAGCATTGACCGGGCCGCGGACGCCGGCCTAGAGGAGGAGACATGGCGCACGATCATGCTCACGACCATGACGGTCCTTCCCACGCCCATACACATGGCCACGGCCACGGCATCGGCGGCCATCATCACGGCCCGACCGACACCGGCGACTGGCGCTACGCCGTCGGCCTGATCGTCAACCTGGTCTTTGTCGCTGTCGAGTTCACGGCGGGCTTCATCGCCGACTCTACCGCCCTGATGGCGGATGCGGGGCACAACCTGTCAGACGTCCTCGGCCTGGCCATGGCGGGCGGCGCGGCCTGGCTGGCCCGGCGCGCCGCAGGGGCCCGGCGCACCTACGGCTACGGCAAGGCGACGGTGCTGGCGGCCCTGGGCAACGCCCTGCTGCTGATCTTCGCCTGCGGGGCCATCGCCTTCGAGGCGGTGCGCCGTCTGGCCGAGCCGGCGCCGGTCGCCTCGGGCGTCATCATCGCCGTGGCGGGGATCGGCTTCATCATCAACCTGGGCACCGCCCTGATGTTCATGAAGGACCAGCACAAGGACCTGAACGTGCGCGGCGCCTATCTGCACATGATGGCGGACGCCGGGGTGTCGCTGGGCGTGGTCATCGCCGGCGTCGTCATTCTGTTCACCGGCTGGTCCCTGATCGACGGCGTGGTCAGCCTGATCATCGTCGCGGTCATCATGATCGGCACCTGGGGTCTGCTGAAGGACTCCGTCAACCTGGCGCTGGACGCCGCGCCCAACGGCCTGGACGTGGCCGAGATCCGCAGCGGGCTTCTGGCTCTGCCGGGGGTGACGGCGGTGCACGACCTGCACGTCTGGGGCCTGTCGACTACCGATGCCGCCCTGACCGCCCACCTGGTCCACGACCGCCCGGACCCCGACGCCCTTCTGGCCGAGGCGCAAGGGCTGGCGCGCGGCCGCTTCGACATCAGCCACACGACGCTGCAACTGGAAACGGGCGTCCTGCCCGATTGTCCGGCCTGCTGAGCCTGCTTTCCTCCCCATGTCATGGGGAGGGGGACCGCGAAGCGGTGGAGGGGCTTTGCGACGGCGCAACCAAGCGGCCCCTCCGTCTCGTCGGCTGCGCCGCCGATCCACCTCCCCATTTCATGGGGAGGAGAGGGCGTCGAACGTCTTCCATTTCCGCCTTCGACGCGCCATCTAGCGAGCCATGACCCAGAAGACACCCGTGACCGTCCTCACCGGCTACCTCGGCGCCGGCAAGACCACCCTGCTGAACCGCATCCTCACCGAGGACCACGGCAAGCGCTACGCCGTCATCGTCAATGAGTTCGGCGAGGTCGGCATCGACAACGACCTGGTGGTCGGCGCCGACGAGGACGTGTTCGAGATGAACAACGGCTGCGTCTGCTGCACGGTGCGCGGCGACCTGATCCGCGTGGTCAACGGCCTGATGAAGCGCCAGCGTCCCGGCAAGCCGGCCTTCGACGCCATCATCGTCGAGACCACCGGTCTGGCCGACCCCGGCCCGGTGGCCCAGACCTTCTTCGTCGACGACGAGGTCAAGGCCAAGACCCAGCTGGACAGCGTGACCGCCCTGGTCGACGCCAAACACGTCATGGCGCGTCTGGACGATTCTAAAGAGGCGCGCGAGCAGGTCGCCTTCGCCGACCGCATCATCCTGAACAAGATCGACCTGGTGGACGAGGCCCAACTGGCCGCCGTCGAGACCCGTCTGCGCGCGCTCAACCCCCTGGCCCCCATCGTCCGCGCCGAGCGCTCGAACGTGCCGCTGGACCAGGTGCTGGGCCTGCACGCCTTCGACCTGGACCGCATCCTCGAGGTCAAGCCGGACTTCGTGAACCCGCCCCACGGCGCCGAGGGCCACGTCCACGACGAACACTGCGGCCACGGGCATGACCATGCCGAGGACCATGTCCACGACGAGCATTGCGGTCATGACCATGACCACGATCACGCGCACGGCCCGCGCGGCCACGCCCACGAGGACGACATCAAGGGCGTTTCCTTGACGCTGGACCGTCCGCTGAACGGCGCCAAATTCACCGCCTGGCTCGACCGTCTGCTTGGCGAGCAGGGGCAGAACATCCTGCGCGCCAAGGGCATCATCGACGTTCAGGGCGAGGACCGCCGTCTGGTCTTCCAGGCCGTGCACATGATCCTGGAAGGCGACCTTCAGCAGCCCTGGGGCGAGAAGGAGCGCCGCTGGAGCCGCGCCGTCTTCATCGGCCGCGACCTGAACGAGGCCGAACTCAAGGCCGGGTTCGAGGCCTGCGCGGCATGAACCCGCCGCCCCGCCCGCGCGCAGAAGCCAAGCTGATCTACGGCACGCCCGAGTTCGAGATCGTGCAGCACGGCGACCACGTCCGCTGCGCCGTCTCGGGCGCGCCGATCCCGCTGGAGGCCCTCAACTACTGGAGCGTCGAGCTTCAGGAGGCCTATGCGTCCGGCGAACTGATGACGAAGCGCTGGGTCGAGACGCAGAAGTCGTAGGCTATTTCGGGCGCACCGCCGCGCTTGCCATTTTTTGCCATCAGCGTAGGCTCCCCGCATGAGCACGATGAATATCTCGCTGCCCGATCCGATGAAGGCCTTCGTCGACGAACAGGTCGCGGAGCGAGGTTATGGCTCCTCGAGCGAGTATGTCCGTGATCTGATCCGCAAAGACGGGGATCGGCAGAAGCTGCGTAGTCTGTTGTTAGTCGGCGCTGAATCCGGCCCGACCGGGCCGGCCGATGGAGCCTATTTCGAAAGCCTGAGAGCGCGTATCGCCAGCCGTCGCCCGGCGTGAAGACCAAGGCTGTCATTCCGCGCGAACAGGCCGCACACGATATCGAAGAGGCGTTGGAATACTATCTCGAGGCAGCGGGCGATGTCGTCGCCAGCGCTTTCGTTGATGCGCTTGAACAGGCTCTGAACCACGTCGCGCGGCATCCGGCCTCCGGTTCGCTTCGATATGCTCATGAGCTTGATTTGCCGGCACTGCGCTGCTGGCGGGTCCGCGATTATCCCTATCTGCTGTTCTATGTAGAACGCGAAGACCACATCGACCTGTGGCGCGTTCTGCATGGCGAGCGCGACCTGCCGGTCTGGATGCGAGCGTAAAGTCAGGCTTAGGACGCCAATCGTTCCGCCAGCCACTCGGTCATCACCCGCGCCAGCGCCTTCGGCTGTTCCAGCGGGATCATGTGGCCGCTGTGCGTCACGGTCTCCAACGTCGAGCCGGAAATCCCCCGCCGCAGTTCCTCCGCCTCCTCGCGGCTGCGCAGCCGATCAGTATCCCCCGCCACGATCAGCGTCGGCTGAGCAATCTCGCCCAGCCGCTCCAGATCGCCCGCCCGCGCCATCGCCGACTGGCGGTGAAACACCTCGCCGCCCAGCCGCAAGCCCATGTCGCGCACCCGCGCGATCATCGCCTCGTCGTTCGCCAGATCAGGGTGCAGGGACGAGACGATGGCCGGGCGGCTCAACCCCTTGAAGGCCCTCGGCGGCGCCTTCAGGGCCGAGCGCCGCTGGCGGATCAGCTCTTCGGTATCCCCGCGCGCCGAGGTGGCGATCAGGATCAGGGCCTCGACCCGCTCCGGCGCGATCCGCGCCAGCTCCCGCGCCACATAGCCGCCCATGGAGAAGCCCACGGCGACGAACCGCTCGGGCGCATCGGCCAGGATGGCGGCGGCCATGCTCTCGATATCCTCGCCCCGGCTGAGGTCGGTGGCGACCAGCGGGCCGAACGGGGCCAGGTCGTCCGTCATGGCGTCCCACAGGGTCGCATCGGCCATGAAGCCGGGAATGAGCAGCAGGGTCATGCCATCCTCATAGACCCGCCACGCGACAGACGCGACGCAGGACGCTATGAGGCCGGTCTGACTTTTCTCGCTTTTCGTGAGCCGCCATGACGACCTTCTCCTTCGACGCCCAGGTCACCGCCGCCCTGTTCGACAAGACCGGCGCGATCTTCGCCCTGGGCGACGGCTCGGTGCGGTTCGAGAGCGGCGCCCGCAGCGAGGTCCATGACGGCGCCGTCCTGTGCGCCTGCGTCCACCCCTCGGGCGAGGGGATCGTCACCGGCGGCGACGACGGCAAGCTGGTGTGGAGCCGCGAGGGCGAGGCCGTGCTGCTGGCCCAGACCAAGGGCCAATGGATCGACGCCGTCGCCGCCTCGGCCGAGTCCGGCCTGATCGCCTTCTCGTCGGGCCGGACGCTGAGCGTGCTGGACAGCAAGGACGTGGCTTTCCGCCGCGCGTTCCAGCACGAGCGCACCGTCTCGGGCGTGGCCTTCGACCCCAAGGGCCGCCGTATCGCCGCCTCGACCTATGGCGGCGCCTGGCTGTGGTACGCCCGCATCGAGCAGCAGCAGCCGACCAAGCTGGCCTGGGCCGGGTCGCACCTGGCGGTCGGCTTCTCCACCGACGGCGCCTTCGTCGTCACGGCGATGCAGGACAACCAACTGCACGGTTGGCGTCTGAAGGATCAGAAGAACATGCGGATGGGCGGCTATCCGTCCAAGATCAAGAGCTTCGCCTTCCTGGCCAAGGGGCAGCTGCTGGCCACCTCGGGCGCGCAAGGGGTGGTGCTGTGGCCCTTCGTCGGCGCCAACGGGCCGATGGGCCGCGAGGCGACCGAGATCGGCTATGACGAGACGACCCTGATCGCCCAGGTCGCCGCCGCCCCCGCCCACGGCCGTCTGGCGGCGGGGCTGGAAGACGGGCGCGTCTGGTGGGCCGATCCGGCCGGGCGCGGCCTTCAGTTCGTCAAGCAGGACAAGGGCGCCCCCATCACCGCCCTGGCCATGAGTTCCGGCGCCGCCCGCATCGCCTGGGCGGACGAGGACGGCCACGCGGGCGTGGCCTCGCTCTGATCGGCCTTGCGCTGAAGCTTGGCTGAGTCAGGATGACGGCATGACCCGCGCGAAACACCGCAAGCGCCGCCCGCTTCTGACCCTGTTGCTGATCCTGGCCCTGTTCCCGCTGGCCGGGGTGGCGGTGCATCGCTTTCTGCCGCCGCTGGCGACGATCCTGATGGTCAAGCAGGCGGCCGCCGGGCACGGCATGGACTATCGCTGGCGCTCGCTGGACCGGATCTCTCCGCGTCTGGTCGAGGCGGTGATCGCCGCCGAGGACGCCCGTTTCTGCCAGCACCACGGCTTCGACGTCGAGGCCATCCAGAAGGCGATGGAGGCCAACGAACGCGCCGAACAGCGCGGCTCGGACAAGAGGCGCGGCGCTTCGACCATCAGCCAGCAGACCGCCAAGAACGTCTTCCTGTGGCCCGGCCGCGACTGGGTCCGTAAGGGCCTGGAGGCGGGCTACACCGGCCTGATCGAGATCGGCTGGGGCAAGCGGCGGATCATGGAGATGTATCTGAACGTCGCCGAATGGGCGCCGGGCGTCTATGGCGCCGAGGCCGCCTCGCGCCACTGGTTCAACAAGAGCGCCGACAAGCTGACCGCCAGCGAGGCCGCCCGCCTGGCCGCCATCCTGCCCAGCCCGCGCCGCTACAAGGCGGCCAACTCCGGCCCCTACGTCCGCCGCCGCGCCGCGCGCATCCAGGCGGCCATGGGCACGGTGCGGCAGCAGGGTCTGGACGCCTGCGTCGACCGCCGCTGACGCCAGCCGCGGCAACCCGCCGTTAACCGTGAACTTGGGGCCAAGCCTTAACGCACCCGCGTCATGCTGGGATCGACTGCGGGCCGGTGCGTCCGCGCGCGACACGGCGGGATTTCACGGTGAAACACGGTCTGAAACGAGCAGGACGAGGCCTTCGCCTCTTCGTCCGCCGCCTGATGCGCCAGACCCAGGGCAATGTCGCCCTGATGTTCGCCATCGCCCTGCCGATCCTGATGATGATCACCCTGGGCGCCGTCGACCTGCACCAGGCCTCCAAGGTGAAGGCGGAGCTTCAGGACGCGCTGGACGCCGCCGCCCTGGCCGCCGCCCGTTCGGTCTACAGCGACAACGTCAATATCAACCGGGTCGGCATGGCCGCGCTGAAGGCCAATATGCCGCGCTATTTTCAGGCGGGCTCTGACGACACCGCGACCTTTGTCCTGGCCAACAACCGCGTCACCGGCGAGGCGCGCGTCAATGTGAAGGTGCTGGTCGCCAACATCTTCCTGCCGCCCTACGGCAAGCTGCTGGACGACCACCTGCCGGTCGGCAGCCGCTCCGAAGTCCTGCGCGCCTCGCGCAACGTCGAGGTGGCGATGGCGCTGGACATCACCGGGTCGATGGACAACTGCACGCGCAACTGCCCGCCGACGTCCAAGCTCCAGGACCTGCAGGCGGCGGCCAAGGATCTGATCGACATCGTGGTCCAGGATCAGCAGACGCCCTTCTACTCCAAGGTGGCGCTGGTCCCCTATGCTGCGGGTGTGAACGTCGGATCGCTGGCGGCGCAGGCGCGCGGGCCGCTGGACAGCACGACCCGTTCCGTCACGGCCGCGACGTGGGTGAGCGGGACGGTGCGCACCATCTCGAACATTTCGCGGGCCTCGCCGACGACGATCACCTCCAACGGCCACGGCTTCGCCACCGGCGACCGGGTGGTGCTGTGGAACGTCCAGGACATCCCCGCTCTGAACGGCGTTCCCTATGAGGTGGCGAGGATCTCCAACAACCAGTTCCAGCTCAGGACGCTGTCGGCGTCCGGCGCAGCCTCCAGTTATCAGGGCTCGTCCACCAGCACGACGAAATCGGCCTATGTCGCCAAATGCGTGCGCAGCGACTGCGGCCTGACGGTCACGGTCGGCGGTCACGGCCTTTCGGTGAACGACCATGTCCGCCTGACCAGCATGGGCGGCCTGGCCCAGTTGAACGAGGCGGGGTTCCGCGTCGCGAGCGTCAGCGGATCGCAACTGATTCTGAATTCGACGCGCAGCCTGGGTCTGGCCCAGACCTCAAAGGGCGGCGTCTCCTATTCCGGCGGCGGTCAGCTGATGAACGGGCGCGACGGCGCCGAATGGCGCGTTTTCTCCACGGCGGACGGCTACATCAACGTGCTGCCCTCCAGCACCTGCGTCAGCGAGCGCGTCGGCGTCGAACGCTATACAGAGGCGCGGCCGTCCACCGCCTATGTCGGCCGCAGCTATCTGGGCTCGGACAACGCCTGCCCCAGCGCCGCCATCACCCCGCTGACGGCCAGCGCCACCACCCTGAAGGCCAAGATCGACCAGTTGCGCAAAAGCGGCTCGACGGCGGGCCAGATCGGCATCGGGTGGGCCTGGTACATGCTGTCGCCCAACTTCGCCTCCCTGTTCGACGGGGCGGGCAAGCCCGGCGAATACGCGCCTTCGGAGACGCTGAAGGTGGCCATCCTGATGACCGACGGCGAGTTCAACACCCCCTTCCGGGACGGCGTCATCGCTCTGGACGCGGGATCAGGCAGCGGCGGCCTGAACACCCACATCAACCTGAACTCCTCCAACGGCGACCCCTTCATTCAGTCGGTCGAGTTGTGCCGGGCCATGCAGGCCAGGGGGGTGGTCGTCTATACGGTCGGCTTCGACCTGGGCAGCGACACCGGCAAGCCCAATGTGGTCGACAGCGCTCTGGACGTGATGCGCCAGTGCGCCACCAGTGAGCAAACCCACTTCTTCGAAGCCAACAGCGGCGCCGATCTGAAGGAAGCCTTCCGCGCCATCGGCCGCGACATCACCCGCCTGCGCATCGCCCGCTAAGGCGGGGCGGGGCGGATTTCTCCTCCCCATGCAATAGGGAGGTGGATCGGGCGCGTCAGCGACCGAGACGGAGGGGCCGCTGGGTTCGGCTGTCGCGACGCCCCTCCACCGCTTCGCGGTCCCCCTCCCCATGGGCATGGGGAGGAAAAACCTCGGTCATACCCGCGCCTCCCCCAATCAGATCAGGCGGATTTCCTTGAGCCGCTCGGTCAGGAAGTCCTCGGCCAGGATAGTCTTGCCGACATAGCGGTCCGGGTTTTCCGGGGTGACCGTCGACGGCAGGGTCTCGATCGGGAAGTCCGGGTTGAAGTGCAGGAAGAAGGGCGTCGAATAGCGGGCGAAGCCGCGACGCTCGGGCGCCGGATTGACCACGCGGTGCGTCGTCGACGGCAGGACGTGGTTGACCAGCCGCTGCAGCATGTCGCCGATGTTGACCACCAGGGCGCCCGGCGGCGGCGCGATGTCCAGCCACTCGCCGTCGGAGTCCTTCAGCTGCAGCCCGGCCTCTTCGGCGCCCAGCAGCAGGGTGATGACGTTGATGTCCTCATGGGCGCCCGCGCGCACGCCCTCGGCGTCGGCCGGGATCGGCGGATAGTGCAGCAGACGCAGCACGCTGTTGCCCAGCTGGACCTTGTCCTCGAAATAGGCGTCGTCCAGCTTCAGATAGCGGGCGATGGCCTTCAGGATGCGGCGGCCCAGTTCGTCCAGACCTTCGTACAGGCCATAGACGTGCTGGCGGAAGCCTTCGATCTCGGTCGGCCAGACGTTGTCGCGCATGTATTGGCGATAGGGATGGTCGGCGGGCAGTTCGCGGCCGGTGTGCCAGAACTCTTTCAGGTCGACCGCCTTGGCGCCCTTGGCCGCCTCGACGCCGAAGGGGGTCAGGCCGCGCGCGCCGCCGGCGCCGGGCTGATGATACTGGCGCTTCACGTCTTCGGGCAGGGCGAAGAAGGCCTTGGCGTCGTTGACGGCGGCGTCGATCAGCCCCTGATCCAGGCCATGGTCGGCGATGACCGCGAAGCCGTAGCGGGAAAAGGAGGCGCCCAGGGCGTCCGAGAAGGCCTGGAAGTCGGCGTCATAGGCCTTCATCGACACCGGGACGATGGCGCGGGTCTTGGCCTGGTCCTCGGCGGAGACGGCGGTGAGGGGAGAGGTCACTGTGAAATCAGCCTCTGTGATGGTGAGTATGGCCGCCCTCATACGCCCAATGGAGGCGAAAGGGCAGATGGCGAGGTTGGGCCTTTGGTCCCAGGTCAGTCCTGCGGGATCACGGCCCGGATGACGCGGGCCGAGGACGGCCGCCCGGCGATGCCCCGGCGCGGATCGACCACCACGCGCAGGTCGCCGCCGGAATAGGTCACCGACGACCGCTGCCCTTCGACGACGGTGATGCTGCGCAGCCGCTCCAGGAAGGGGCGGGCGCTGGGCGAACGGGCGATGCGCACCACGGCGTCGGTGGTGACGATCAGGGCCTCGATGCATAGGGCCTCGGACTCCTGGCCGTCCACATTGATGCGGACCAGCCGACCCATGGCCTCGGACACCAGGCCGCTGCGGCGCGCCATCAGGTTGAACATCTGCACCGGCCCCAGCGAGGGCGGGGCCAGGCTGACCGGCGGCCCGGCCAGCGACACCGGCGAGCCGCCCGGCGCGCGCGTCGTATAGACGGTGATGCCGCCGCCGGCGGTGACGCGCAGCACCTGATCGCCGGCGTCGTTGCGATAGATGGTGTCGCCGCGCGGCGCCGAGGACGGGCGCAGGGCCCAGGTCTCCGTCGAACGCTCGAACCGCAGGAGGGTCAGCGACCCTGCCTGATCCAGCACAAAGGCCTGCCCCGATTCGGAGACATAGCGTCCGGGCGGCGGGGTGGTGCGGATGACCGACTGGTCGCGGATGGCCCGGCTTTGCTCGGCCTGGGCGTTGGAGCGCAGCTGGGCCTCGGCTTCGCCCGGCGCCATGCCGCAGGCCAGGATGACGGCCAGCCCGGCCGTGGCCCCGCTACGGCGCCAGGAGCGCGCGCAGACGCTCCCCGCGACACGAGGCGTCGCGAGGACGACAGGCGGCTTCTCCGCCACGGCTTGGACCGCAGACCTCATGCCTTCAGAGGTGATATGCCCGCACGGCGGATTTTGGGCGAACGCAGCTTATCCAACCAGGTACTGCCCGCCGTTGAGCGACAGGGTGCACCCTGTGACATATCCGGCACGCTCGCCCGACAGCCACGACACCATGTCGGCGATCTCCTCGCCCTTGCCCAGGCGGCCGACGGGAATCTGGGCCACGATGGCGTCCAGCACCTTCTGGTCCATCGCCCCCACCATTTCGGTGTCGATATAGCCCGGCGCGATGCAGTTGACGGTCACGCCCTTGCGCGCGTTTTCCAGCGCCAGCGCCTTGGTGAAACCGATCATCCCGGCCTTGGCGGCGGAATAGTTGGTCTGGCCGATCTGGCCCTTCTGCCCGTTGATCGAGGAGATATTGACGATGCGGCCGAAGCCCCGGTCGCGCATGCCGTTGATCACTTGGCGCGTCATGTTGAACACGCTGTCCATATTGACGCGGATCACGTCGGACCACTGATCGGCGCTCATCTTGTGGAAGAAGCCGTCGCGGGTGATGCCGGCGTTGTTGACCAGCACGTCGATGGGGCCGAAGCGGTCCTCCACTTCCTTGACCGCCCGTTCGCAGTCCTCGAACGAGCCGACGTTGCCCTTCACCACCATGACGCCCAGCTCGCGGGCGGTGGCCTCTGCGGCCTCGGTGTTGCCGGAATAGCCGGCCGCGACCTGCAGCCCGTCTTCCTTCAGTCGCTGAACGATCGCCTTGCCGATGCCCCGGGTGCCCCCGGTGACGAATGCGGTACGCGTCATGACGTCTCCCTGATCCTGTGCGGCGGCCGTCGCGGGCGCGACGCCGTCCGCCTCCCTTGGACGCCAGCCTTAGCGCGGCGCGCGTCGAACGAGAAGACAGGGTTACGCCGTCGCGGCCAGGCGGCCCATGTCGATGACGAAGCGATAGCGCACGTCCGACCGCTCCATCCGTTCATAAGCCTCGTTGATCTGGTCGGGGGCGATCACTTCAATATCGCACACGATCCCGTGTTCGCCGCAGAAGTCGAGCATCTCCTGCGTCTCGCCGATTCCGCCGATCAGCGAGCCGGCGATGCGGCGGCGCCGCCACAGCAGGGGCATGGCGAAGACCGGCAGCCCCTCCGTCGTCAGCCCCAGCATGACCATGGTCCCGTCGCGCGCCAGCAGATTGACGTGGCTGGCGATCTCATGCGTGGCCGAGACGGTGTTGATGATCAGGTCGAACTGCTCGGCCGCCGCCTTCATGGCGTCGGCGTCCGAGTTGATCAGGAAATGCCGGGCGCCCATCCGCTCGGCGTCGGCCTTCTTGCGGTCCGAGGTCGACAGCACCGTCACTTCGGCGCCCAGGGCGGCGGCCAGTTTGACCGCCATATGGCCCAGCCCGCCCAGGCCGATCACCGCCACCTTCGACCCCGGTCCCACGCCCCAGGTCTTCAGCGGCGACCAGGTGGTCACCCCGGCGCACAACAGCGGCGCCGCCGCATCCAGCGGCAGGCTGTCAGGGATCTTCAGCACAAAGGCCTGGTCCACGGTGATGCGATCGGAATAGCCGCCCTGGGTGATCGTCTGGCCGACGCCTGCGCCCTTCGGATCGCGCGAGCCGTAGGTCTGGGTCATGCCCGGTTCGCAATACTGCTCCAGCCCCTCGCGGCAGGCCGAACAGGTGCGGCAGCTGTCGACCATGCAGCCGACGCCGACGCGGTCGCCTTCCTTGAAGCGCGTGACGTTCGCGCCCACCGCCGTCACCACCCCGGCGATCTCGTGGCCCGGCACGATGGGATAGCGCGTCCCGCCCATGTCGTTCTTCACCACATGCAGGTCCGAGTGGCAGACGCCGCAGTATTTGATCTCGATCGCCACGTCGTCCGGCCCCGGATCGCGCCGTTCGAAGCTATAGGGGCTCAGCGGCTGGTCGGCGGCGGTGGCGGCGAAGGCGCGTGTGGGAATGGGCATGGGATTCAGTCCTTCAACTTGGCGATCAGCGCCTGGGCCGCCGCGGGGTTCCGCACCTTGGCCCCCGAAATGAAGTAGGCGAAGACGTCCCCCCGCCCGGCCCAGCCGCGCGCCTGTTTGGCCACGGCGTCCAACTCGCCCGAGGTCATGCCCGTCGGTTCGTCCTCGCGGCTGGACATCAGCCGGGCGTAGGTAAAGTCCGCCGTCGCCTCGTCGATCTGCGGCCAGGTCGGCTCTTCGTCGGCGTAGACGATGGCCGCCCCATATTTGCGCGCCAGATCATAGAACTGCTCGGTGGCGAAGGTCGGATTGCGCACCTCCAGCGCGTGACGCAGCCGCACCCCGTCCTTCTCCTTCGGCAACAGCTTCAGAAAGCCCTCGAAGTCCTCAGGCTGGAATGTCTTGGTTCCCATGACATGCCTGACTATTAATCAACCACCATCGGAGGGTGAACTTCCCTGAATAAATAAGGGATGACCTCCACCTACACCGGCCGCCGAAGCGGCAAACTCACGATCCGTTCCACCTTTCAAAAACCGTCCCCAAACCCCAAGCGGTCCTACACATTCGCGATCTGCGAATGTGATTGCGGGGCGACGAAAGAGATGAACGTCACCACGTTCCCGTTCGCTAAAAGCTGCGGGTGCGCGCGGTCTGACCCCAACGCGAAATCGAAGACGCGCCTCTATTCCGTCTGGACGAACATGATCAGTCGGACGACCAAGCCGACCCACGCTCATTTCGAGAACTATGGTGGACGCGGGATCAAACCCGATCCTGACTGGCTGGTCTTCGAGAACTTCAAGGCATGGTCGGAAGCGAATGGCTACGCGGACCATCTGAGCCTTGAGCGTCGAGACAACGACGTCGGCTACAACCCGGCGAACTGTCTCTGGATTGCGCGGTCGGAGCAGAACAAGAACCGCCGGTCCAACAAGATGAACCAGACCAGAGCCGACGATCTTCGAGCGAAGCGTCTCTCTGGAGCTTCCTATGCCCATCTGGCCACCGAGTTTGGGATCAGTCAGGCCATGGTCAGCAACATCATCAACGGGATCGCTTGGAAGCCCCCGGCGCCCGTCTGCCCTTGTTGTGGAAAGTAGAACAAAAGTGGAACGCCCGGCTGGCGAATCGATTATCAGAGCCACGGGTCGTGGCGTCTGGTTCAGAGTTTCCTTGTGGGTCACAACCCTCGCTACCGCATGTGGACGCGCGAGAACTGGCATGGCTACGCCCCGACGATCCATGACATGGACCGCAGAGGCTGGAGCCTGACGTTTCATTGTAGCCGATGCCGATTTGCGACCTACGCCGACGCTCAAAAGATCATCCGAGAACGCGGCCGGGATTTCAGTCCGTGGGGAAAGAGCGCGAAGTGTCCCGCGCTACATTGCGGCGGGAGGATGCGGCTTCGCGCCTATGCGCCGGGACCGAACGAAACCATCGACATATGATCAGGCTTCGTTCGTGCTGATCTGACCGTTGAAGACCGAGTTCGCGACGCTGGTCTTCGGCATAGCGACCCCGGCTGGCCAGCGGACGGCGCTCAGACGATCCTTGGCGATCCGGGTCACGTTCACCGCGTTCGACTGGTTGCCGCCGAGAATGTGGAGCGTGGTCGCATCCTGACCGACGATGAAGCCGACATGGCCTCCACCTTTCCGGGTAAACACGGCGATGGCTCCGAAGGGCGTCAGGCCGACAGGGACGGCAACGCCGAATTTGGACCACTCCGACGCCCTGACCAGAATGTCGGGCGGCGTGTAGCCGTTCACGCTCATGACATGACCGATGTAAAGACCACACCAAGGGGTGTCGTCGTCTGTGAAAGCGATCCCAACCTTGCGGCCGAGGGCCTTCGCCCATGCGAGGATCGTGGGGTTGGATTTCGGACCCGGAATCTCGCGGGTGCCGATCAGAGAGCGGGCGGTGTTAATCCATGGGAGGCTGACCATCCCATATTTAGGAAAGTCAGGCGCGGACCACCGGGAAAGCCGGGGCAAAGGTCACCCGTCACGTCCGATGGTCCGACTGGATCGCGCCAACGATCCACCGGGGATATTTATTCTGAGCCAAAACGGTCGGGAGCGACCCGGCTCAGACCTGACGCGAGCAAGGCTCCCGATACAGTCGCGTCAGTGTTCGGTCGGCGCTGACGGCCAGCGACAGTTCGGTGTCTGGTTCACCAGCATCTGGTCTTCCGCATCGTCCACGGCGCGCTCCCGCTGAAACTGAGCGGCGGTGACCTCGGCCGCGCCTCGCGGGCTTGTCCCTTCCGCCTCTTGCCGACGAAGGCTCTCCACGAACTCGACGTGAAGTTCGTCGGTTCTGGCTCTCGCGTCGATGATCCTTTGGAAGGCCGCATAGAGAGCGTCGCCCTTACGTTTGGCGCGATCCACCATGTCAGGATCGCCGAAATCCAGACGATCATTGGTCAACATGCCGATCTCGGCCAGACACTGAGCCGACTGTTCATAGGGACGTTCTTGAGCCTGAGCCGCACCGGCCAACGACATGGCGACCAGCGCCGGGATGATCATTCTCTTCATGGCTTAGTTATCCCCTTTCGCTGGAGCCGGTGGCTTCGGCTTAGCCTTGCGCTTCTTCCACGCTTCCTTGGCGATCATCGACCGACGCTCGCTCTCCCGACGCTGAACTTCGTCAGCCATGGCCTTCATGATGTCTTCGACGGTTGTCCGTTCGCACATGGTCAGTCTCCGATGATCAGGCCGCGTGTCGTCGTCCCGGCGTTGTGGCTGGTGGTGAAGTGAGAGTGGTCCAGACCGTGGCGGTCAGCCGCCTCGATCAAGGTATTGCGGACCCTCGCCGAGGGCCGGAGGTAGAGGTAGCGGGCGACGCCCCTCCACGACCGGCTCTTGGCGATGGCGATGGCCAGACGATCAACCGGGATGATCTCGGTCATCGTGGATCGAACTCCACGGAACTGATCGTGTCGCCGGAAGGGTTCTTCGACCAATCGGTGACCTCTCGGAACGCCGTGGCGAAGGTGAACTTGATCGGCTGAAGAGCCATCCACTTCCACGCTTGATCGACATCGTAGACGCGGATCGACCAGAGATCGCAGCCGTCGCGGGTGTCCTCCCAATCGGGCCGAGCGGCCAATGACTGGACGGCCTCCCGGTCAGAGATCGGTGTCGTCATCTCCACAACAATCGTTTCGTCCAAGCCCTCGGTCGCCTCGCGTTCACGTTCGCGCAACCGCCGGGCCGCGCTCTTGATCGACGCCTTGGTGATCGGCCGACCAGCGGCTTGGGTGAAGATCGCCGCGATCTCGGCGTAGGATTTGTCTTCGGCCAGAAGGCTCTTGAGGTCGCGGAGGTCGTCGTCAGACCATGGGACACGATGGGTCATTGGTCGGCCACCATCATGATCGTTTCGGCCAGCCCCTCGGCGAGTTCGTCAGCCTCTTGTTGGCTGGTCGCGGCGCGGGCTTGGGCGATGAACATGCGGGCATAGCCGACCCACACTTTCGTCTGAGCACCCTCTGAGCCGTCGTTCGCCTCCACGGCCTTCCCCCAAACCTCGGAGGTTTCCTCCAACCCCATGATGACGTCGGGTTCCCCGGCTCCGTGGATCAGGTCGATCAGGTAGCATTCGTAGACGGTCGGTTCGGCGTCGCTTGGCTTGACGCGACTGTAGAGCCACCGGGCGTCGCGACCTTCGCGTTTCAAGACACCTTTCTCAACCAGAGTGGCCAACACGGCGCTGGCATATCGTCGGGACAGCTTCGTCTTATCCGCGATGAACGCGGCGTCCACGGGGAAGTCGTGGCCAGTCGCATCGTAGACGCGAGCCAGAGCGAGATCGGAAACTTGCATCACGCGACCTCCGACAGAGGGTGGCCGACGACCGCTCGCAAGAGCTTGGCTTCGTTCAACGGTTTGGAGAGGATCGCTTCCGGCATGGCCGCGACCATCCGGCCAAGGCTGACCTGATCCCTGTAGGCGGATTGGAAGATGATCCGGGTCTTGGGATTGTCGCGGGTCATGGCCAGAGCCGCGTCCACACCGTCCCGGCGACCTTTGCCGAGGTTGTAGTCGCAGATCGCCAGATCATGGGGATCGACCCGGTTGATCGCTTCGGCGCCCTCGGCGGTCTCGGCGGTTGTGACACGGTGACCAGCCTCTTCGAGGATGATGGTCATGGCCATGCTGATCAGGGGTTCGTCTTCGAGGATCAGGACGCGCATCAGTCGTCCAGCCTTTCCGACGTGATGGTGTCGATGACATTCGACCCCAGCCATTCGTGGAAAGCCGTCATGGCTTCCATCACCATCTGAGCTTCGACCACGATCCGATCCTCCGGCGCGAAGATGCCTTGGGCGTCGCTGAGCATGAGAAGCCGGTCATCCATTTCGAGGACGATTTCAGCGCCGGGGAGACCGAAGTCGGAGATGCGATAGCGGCTCATGCCGGAACACCGACGAAAGCGCGCGGCTCGCCATCGGCCGGGATCAGAAGCGTGACCGCCTCGGCGAATTTGCCGTCGATGATCAGACCGTAAACCGCCGTCTGACGGTCAGCGTGAAGGTTCATCGTGGACTGGACGCCAAGCGCCCTTTGGAAATGCCACGGGAGACGGTCGGTGCGCCCGTGTTCGGCGATGGTTTTCGCCAGAGTTGAAGAGAGGTCGTGGTTGGTCATGGTTGAAAGGTCTCCTTCATTCAGATGTTCAGTTCATCGCGTCTCCAACGCCCGTTTCCGATGGACCTAGACTCTCCGAAAACATGAGGGATTACAAGCCCTCGGCCGGTTGGCCGGATGCGAGCGCTTGCCAAATCCTCACGGTCTTGAGCCTGAATCCTTGCAACTACTCGACCCGGATTTGGGCGAGTTTCATCGACCCCGCGAAATACTCGCGAGCCATCGTTGCTTCGAAAATAAATTGTCTATTCGGCCGTTGATCAGGACCGTTCCGCCGTGGGTGCGCCGCTGGCCTAGCGACGACCCCGTATCTTGCGGCCCTGACTACAAATGAAGTTTCTCATAGGCGCGGAATCCCGCAACCATATTTGCCGAAAATCAGTCGGAGCGTTTCTCGACGTCGCGGATGATCTCGCGCTGGCGCTGCCCGGCGCCCAGACGGCCAGCGCGTTCGCAACGGTAGCTCGCGTATGCGGCCAGATCATAGCTGGCGACCTCGCTCTCGGTCCCTTGGACGATGTAGTCGGCCTTCTTCGGCCATGGACACAGAGCCGGGTCGAAGAACGACTGGTCGATGGTCACGGGGACGTAGACCGTCTCGGTGACAGTGCGGGTCGTTCCACACCCGGCGAGGGTCAGGGCGATGGTGGCGAAGAGGATGGCGCGGATCATCGGTCGTTCCAGAACGTCTTGAAGAGAACCATGTCACGGTCGCCGTAGAACAGGATCGCCATGTCAGTGGTGTCGCGGTCGCAAAGCGAGATCGCAGGGATGGCGTCGAACTCTTCGTCCACCCTGACGCGCTCGATCTCGAAATCCTCGGAGCAATTGTCGAAGAGCCAATTGATCGCGTCGCGGACGGTGGCTTTGTCGCCTTCGAAGGCCACGCGGTAGACGATACGGGTGATTTTTCCGGTCATCCCTTACTTATCCTCGGCCGAAAGCCTCTCGCGTTCCATCGCTTCGATGGCGTCGATGGTCGCCACCTTCACCGGACTGATCGCCGGGTTCGGGAGAACGCCCGTGGCGATCTCGCGCTGGATCGTCTGATCGGCCGCTTCAACCTGACGGTAAATCACCGTCCGTTCGGTGGCGAAGCTCTGAGCCGCACGGCTGTTCTTGGCCGCTTGTTCACGCTCGAAGCGAAGGTTGCCCTCTGCCTTAGCGACGCTCTCTTCAAGCTGGTCGATCTTCGGCTGATACTCGGCCACCACGGTCGCGCGGATCGCTTCATCGTGGCTCTTCATCCACCAGACGCCGGAGCCGATGATCACAAGGATCGCAGCGCCCGCGAGGACGTAGCGGTTAGTTAGGAAGCCGATCACTTCGAAGCCTCCGGGGGATGGTTCTGAACGGGCGCGTGTTGCTGGACGATAGCCGGGACCGTCAACTGAGCGGTCGGGTTGGTCGGTCGGTCAGGCTTGATCACGACCATGGCCAGAACGGCGGTGATGACCGCGCCAACGATTAGATAGACAACCCACTTCATGTGGCTCTCGATCTTGCCGATCCGCTCGTTGATCCCGCTGTAGCGTTCTTCGGATTGGCGCTGATCGGTTTTCTTTTCGAGCGCCTTGGTCATGGCCTCGCCTTGGGCGATCACCGCCGCGTCCGAGTGGCGCTCCACTTGTTTGATAGCCGCCGCGTTGTCGTTGATCCGCGTGTCCATGTTCGTCAGGCGGACATCGAGAGTGTCCTTGATCCCGTCCAGCTTGGTGTTCAGGACGGCGAGTTGGACATCGAGAGTTTGCGCCGGGGCTTTGGCCGAGGTGGTCATTACCGATCCTCAACCGAGATTTCGGCCGCACGGTTGAAGACGTAGCCCTTGGTCGTGTCGATCTCACATTGGACCGTGTAGGTCGCGCCCACGATCCCGCCGGATAGGATGAAGCGAACCTCCGAACCCACGGTCTGGATCGCCGCGACAGTCAGAGCCGGGTCGCTGGAGGTCACGCGAGCGTTGCCCGCGATGGTGTCGGCGACTTGCTTCAACTCCCGCGCCCAATCGAAGGAATAGGGAAGTTTCTCGGCGGGGTCTTTTGGAGGGAAAGTGTGGTCAGCCATTCGATATTTAGCCTCAACCCGCTTTCACGCGGCGCGCTTCGGCGAGGATCGTGGCGACCCGCTTCTGAGCGTTGACCTCGGCCTTCCGCTTGTCGGCGCGGACGGTGTAGCGATGGGCGCTCTCGACGTGTGAGATCGTGTCGAAGATCGACAGATCGCCCGTCAGAGAGATCAGAGTGACCGTTCCCGTCTGACCGAAGACGTAGACGGCTTGTTCCACACGACCGACGTGACCCACGATCTGGAGCGGGTCTTGGCTCTCGCCGACCGGGTTATGGCTGACGATGACCGACGCCGGGTAGCTGGTGATCGAGATCGATCCAGCGCCACCATCGACCAGAGCGCCGAAGCCATACGATCCGACCAGACCGTTCATGCCGATCTGACCCGTCTGGCCAGCCACCGTCACCGAGACGGTCGCTTGGACCGTTCCCGCATGGCCGGTGATCGCCACGTTGTCGTTGGCTCCGGTCAGGATGACGTCGGTGTCGGTGCGGCCAGCGTGACCCGTGACGGTCATCGCGCCGGTCCCGCCGGTCAGGGCGAAATTGTCCTCTTCGTAGATCGAGGCGTTGTGGCCGGTGATCGAGACATTGCCGGGGAAGGCGATGATCTCGGCGCCGGAGTTGACCGATCCTTGGCGACCGGTCGTGGTGACCGTCCCCGTGGACGCTCCGAGGACCGTGACCTCGGCGTTGGTGTCACCGACGCGACCGGTGATCGACAGGCTCTGGCCGACGCTCTCCACGGCCACAGAAGTCGAGACTTCGCCTTGGCGTCCAGTGACCGTCAGGGCGCCGGTGAAGCCGAACACCGGGACCACGACACGGCTATCCACCTCGGCGCTGTAGCCGGTGATCTGGAGGCTCTGGCGAGCGCCAGCGGTCAGGTTGACCGAAGCGTCCGTCCGACCTTCGAACTCGGAGATCGACAGGGTGTCGAAGCCAGCGTCCAGATTGATGTTGTTGACGATGGAGCCAGCGTAGCCAGTGACGGTCAGAGCCGCACCGTTGGCGACGACGCTGACGTTATCGCTTTCGAAGACCGAAGCGGCATGACCGACGATCTGGAGAGCCTGAGTTCCACCCGTCGCCGAGACCGTGGAGCCGACCGTTGCCTGACGGCCGAGAGCGGTCAGGGACTGGCGTCCACCGGTGACCGTGTGGTCGATGCGAGCCGCGCCGAAGCGACCGGTCAGGGCGACGCTCTGAGCCGTGCCGTCGATCTGGACGGTGGACGTGACCGATCCGGCCAGCCCGTTGATCTGGAGAGCCGAGGCCGAGCCTTGGACCTGAGTGTTGGTCCCGACCGATCCTTGGTGACCGTTGATCGAGATCGCACCCTTACCGCCGGAGACGGTCGGGTTGGACGTGAAGACCATCGTCCCCTGACGACCGGTGATGGTCAGGACAGCGTTGGAGCCAGCCACCGACACATTGTCCGTCGAGATCACCGAGGCGGCGTAGCCAGCGATCACCAGACCGCCGAGGTTGCCCGTGGTCGAGTGATCCACGCGATAGGCTCCAGACGCCCCGGAGAGCGTCAGGGAGGCGTTGCCCGCCGATTGGACCGAGAGGTTCACCGCGACTGTTGCAGGGTAGCCAGCGACCGTCAGGGAGCCAGCGCCAGCCGTTGCCGACGCATCTGCGATTGCCGAGCCGTTCAGGACACCGATGACCACCTGACCGGCTTGGCCGGTAGCGATGACATTCGACTGAGCCGAGACAGAGCCGACGTCACCGGCGACCGTAATCGACCCCACGCCACCCGTGACGGCGGTCGAGAGGACAACGCTCCCCGGATAGCCGGAGAATGCCAGCGATCCTTTGGAACCGGTCCCGGTCACGTTGGCCGCAACGCTACCGAAGCCGGTGTTGAGCGCGAGCGCGCCTTTCTGGCCGGTTGCGGTGATGTCGTTCGTGATCGCGACCGCACCGACCAAGCCGAGGGTTTTCAGGCGATGTTCGCCCACGGCCCCGACGACGTAGTTCGTGGCGGAAGGCCCGGCTGCGATTTGGTATTCAAGGAAGACCTGACCGTTGCCGCCGAAACCGCCTCCACCATCGGACGCGCCACCGCCGCCGCCACCGCCGGGTTGGGAGCCAGCACCAGCCGCGCCCGGAGGGGCGAACATACCGTAAGCGCCACCGACTCCACGGTTCTCGCCGTCGCCGGGACCGTTGGCCGTGCCGTTGCTGGTAGGCGAGCCGGATGAACCAGCCGAGCCACCGTTCGCGCTCGCGCCACCACCGCCCCAATTGCCGGGACCGCCGTTGAAGCCGAACCCCGCCGCCGAACCCGAGTGAGTGCCCGCCGCGCCGGGGCCTTGTCCCGCACCATTACCGCCGGGGTTGGCCTGACAGACCGATTCTGAGACGAAATAGCTGGATAGGCCGGGGAAGCCGACGCGGATCGTGATCACCTGACCGGGCGTGACCGGGTAGGCGGTCGCCTGACGGAAACCACCACCACCAGCACCACCGCCCGCGCGTGTTCCAGAGACACCAGAAGCACCGTTGCCGCCCGGTCCCCACACTTTCGCGGTGACCGAGGTCACACCGGCAGGAACGGTCCAGTTGATCGTTCCGGGCGTTTTGTATTTCTCGACGGTCGCTTGACCCGATCCGCCACCAGTGGTCGCAGATGAGAAACCGACACCGCCGGTAAGGCCGAGTGCGTAAAGGACACCAGCGAGGCCCGTCGCCGTCGCGGGGATGCCGCTTGAGACCGAGCCTTGGCGTCCAGTGATCGCCAAGGTTTGGCGACCACCCGTGACGTTGATCTCGATAGGCGCGACTTCATAGGTCAGGCTGATCTGGCCGTCGCCGCCGTTAGCAACACCGCTGTAGCTCCAACCCGCACCACCGCCCGGTTGACCGCCGGGTTGGGGAGGGTTGCCGCTGAAATTGCCAAGGCCACCCTTACCACCGCCGGGAGAAGCGGCGTCGGCGCCGTTGTCGCCCGAACCATAGTCGCGAGCGGAGACACCTGACGATTTGATCTGACCGTAGCCAAAGGCCGCCCGCCCGCCCGAGTTGCCGATGCCACCGTTGTTCACCGGTGCGACGTTGTTCGCCCCGATCATATGCGCGCCTTCGGCCATGACGGTCGTAGCGTTCACGAACCACGAGTTTTTCCCGTGTTCATTGCCGCTTGAGTTGCCGACACCACCGGCTCCGACGACGTAGCTGATCACCTGCCCCGGTGTGACGGCGAGCGTGGATTCGGATCGCGCGCCACCGGCTCCGGCGCCGTAGCTGAGGCTCATCCCCGCGCCCCCGCCGAAGACGACGGCTTTGACCGAGGTCACACCAGCCGGGACAGTCCACGTCCCGGCGCCGGGAGTGGTGATGTTCACGGTCGTCGTCGGGAGAGTGTAAGTCACTTCAAGTTGGACCGACGTGATCCGCGCCGTGTCATCATTCGTCGTAGCCGTGCCGGTGCGTTGGGGAGCCGAAGCGAAGACGATATTCTGGAGGTTCGCGCGGGTGAAATTCGAAAGCACGATGTTGGTCGTGCCGAGGAAGTTGCCCGTCACCAGATAAGAGCCAAGTTGCGTCCGACCGGCCAACGAAGAGCCAGCCACGAACGGACCCACGCCGGAAGCGGCGCGAGCCTCCATCGCCCACGTTCCATAGCTCTCGGCCATGGTCACCTTGAGGACCGCGCTGGTGATGGGCGCAGAAACCGGGATGGACGACAGATCAAACCGAGCGAAGACTTGGTTCACCTCATGGCGCGATCCGCCGAGGTATTGGCCAACCCAACCGAACTCGCTCTCATAGATTTCTGGACCCGTGCCTTCGCGCGCCATCGAATAGGTGGTCGAAGCCGACGATAGGAAGAGAGTTTGGGCGGTATTCAGGGTGGTCGTGGCCATCCCATATTTACCCCAAACAGACGAAAGGCCGCCCCGGCGTGGAGCGGCCTTTCAATGTCTCGATCTGGAGCCGAGGCTTAGTTCAGGGTGAACATGCCCGAAGCATTCCAGTTGACGGTCAGGGTGCCGTTCGAAGGCGAGACGCCCGAACCGTTGCCGGTCTCAAGGTCCATGAAACCGAGGATGCCTTTGTTGGCGTCGGAGTCATCGTAGACCACGACATATTTGGCGGTGAACGTCGCGTTCGACCACGACGGCGCCGAGGACGTGAAGGTGACGGTTGCGCCCGAACGGTTCAGCGTCACGCCGGTCAACGTAGCGCCGCCCGTGGTGTAGCCGTTGCCGGAAGCGACTTGAGCCGTCAGGTCAGCATAGCGACCGTCCGTGGACGTGCCAGCGAACGAAGCGGCCAGCGCTTGGACGTTGGTGACCAGAGCGGCCTTGAAGGTGTGAGTGTCGAGATCGAACGTGCCATCGACAAGTTTCTTCTTGGCGATGTCGAGAACGGTAAAAGTGCCAGCGGCCATTAGTATTTTCTCCGAAAGGATGTTTCGGAGTATTTATCCGCGACCCACATTCGACCGGTCTTAGTCCTCTGGATCGGTCGCAAGTTCGAAGAGACGATTGATCTCGGCGATGCGGTGCGTCGCGTGACGGTCGATTTCATCCAAGACCATCGGGAGACCGCCGAACCAAGTTTCGGGACGGCTGGCCAGAACGGTCTTCAGGTTCATCAGAGCGTCGCGGATTTCCGCGCCGTGGATTTGCTTCACCTCTTTCGAGGACGGGTTTGGGGTGTCTGTCATGCCAATATTTAGTCTCAGTAGGGATCGAGGATGATCGGCCCGCCACCACCGCCCGATTGCCACTGGTCGGTGTAAGTGCCTTCGATCTGGAGCGTGTCCAGAACCCCACCCACCGACGCCGAAACCGTCAGGTAGAGGGTCTTGTAAGCGCTGGTGTAGGTCGTGAACTGATCGGCCGCGAAACCCACCACCGAAGCCCGGATGGCGATGGTGTCACCATTCTGGACGGTCACCGAGTTGGCGTAGGACGATTGGACAGCGGAATCGTAGTGGTTCGAAACCACCGCATCGCCTTGATAGGCGCCGTTCTTGATGAAGCCCGCGCCCATGAGGGCGTCACCGTTCGCATAGCCTGACAGGCTCAAGGTCGCGGTCTGGCCGGGCGCGAGACCGGCGATGGTCATGGCTCCGTTCTGGTTCCAGTTGGGGGAGCTTGAGCCACCGTTGGTGTTGTTCGAATAGACCCAGAAATCGTTCCAATCACGCGGCGAGACACCGTTTCCGACGTTGTGATTGTTGTCGTTGTCCACGACGAACGATTGGGTGGCGGAAGCGAACTGACCACCCGTCCCGGTGATGCTCCAGAGGACCAGACGACAGGTCGCGCTCTTGCGGCCAGAGTTCGTGATCGCGTGAGGATTCACCGCGACGCGCGTCCCGTTGACGACGTTCCCGACGTCGAACTTGCGAAGGCCATCAGGTCCATTGGTGTGAGCCGCGAAATAACCGTGGTGCGTCCATCCAGCGGCGCCCGGAGGCCATGTGAAGACGTCCATGTAGAGCGCGTCGAGATTGCCGGAGTAGTCATAGACCTCGGCCCGAAGCGTGATCGGCTGGTTGATGCCGGTGACGTAATGCTCGCCATAGGACGAAGTGGACCAAGAGAAATCGTTCTCGTTGACCACGCCGTTGATCGAAGGCCAGTTCGTGATTGTGTCAGGCGTTGTGTCCACGACGTTGTAATTGTTGTCGAGGTCCACCGTCCCGCCGACCGTGATGGAGCCAAGGCTGGCGCCAGCCGTCGTGTTGGTGATGTAGGCGGTGTAGCTGGAATCGCCTCGCCCGGCGGACGTGTCGAAATAGCCGCGCATGATGATGCGGTCGCCGTTGTTCACGGCGATATTGGCGACGCCTTGGGTGCCAGCGCCGATGAAATATTCGGTCCACGACGCGCCATTGTTGACCGAGTGGTAGATGAAGAGACGGCGCGTGAAGATGCCGCCGGAATCCCACTGATTGCCGCGCGTGAACTGGAGATTGATCGTCTGGTTGATGCCCCAGACCCGGAAGTCGCAGTCGTTCGTGTAGCCAGACGGTTCGTTGGTAACGAGAGCGATATTGGTCAGCGACAGAGGGTCAGGCGTGACGTCCACGCTGTAGGCTTGGGCGACGTGTTCGAACGTCACGTCTGGCGAATAGCCGACGAAACCGTTGGCGTCCGTGACCCGGCAACGGAAGAGCGCCGAACGGGTCGATCCCGCCGGTTGGTTCAGCGTGGTCGTGGAGAACGCTTGTCCGTTATACATGCCAGCGCCGGAGACCTGATCGTTGCCGCTGACGAACTGCCAGAGGTAGCTATAGGGGGCGGTTCCACCTGACACCGAAGCCGTCACGGCCGGTGTGGTGGACTGGCTGATCACACTCGCGCCGCCGTTCGAGACGGATCGCGTGGAGGCGTTGACGCCCACGTTGACGATGGTCGGAGAAATGCCGCCCGCCGACGTGAAGTTCGTCACGTCCACGATCAGGAAGCGGGCTTGGCCGTAGACGTTGATGAAGGGTTCGGAACTCGCCGGTTGCCAGCCTTGGTAGAACTGTTCGAAGCGGGTCAGGCCGACGCGGATGGTCGATCCCCCGGTGTAGCCGCCGGTCGATTGGTAGGACTGGAGGGACTGTTCACGCCAGCGCGTCCCCGGTCCCGGTCCTGAGCCATCATCGACCTGTTGCTGGTTGGGGCGGGTCGGCGAGGACGAATAGCCGCCGGAATCGTGGGTCAGAAAAACGAAGGCGGGCGTGGCCTGAACGACGGCGTAAACCTTGCCGGAAGGGACCGCGATGTCAGTAGTGTCCGTCAGGCTGACGAAGCGACCTTCGGGAAGAATGGCCGGTGTCTTGGCGATCTCGACGGCTTCCGCGATCCTCATGGCCGCCATGGTCGCGTCGAAGGTCACGACGCCATATTCGTCCCTGATCTCGGCCACGATCCCGGCCATGGTCGGGTCTTTCACGGACGCGGCTGCGGTGTCGAAAATCCAATACTGGAGACCGATGGCCACGCTCGATTGAGCGCGAACGCGGAAGGTGAAAGTCGATCCGCTGACCGACACTCGCTCAACGCAAATGTTGCCGTTGGCCTTGTAGGCGAACACCGGGTTCACGCCGGTCACAGACACCGATCCCACGACCATCGGTTGGGGATGGGTTTGGCCGTCGTTGACCAGAGAGATCGCACCGGTGGCGGAAAGGCCGTAGCCGATCCCGCCGGTCCCGGTGACTTGTAGGTGTCCAGAGTTGGACAGGATTTCGATTACTGCGTCAGCCACCCAATATTTAGGCGCGGACCCCGTAGGCGATGCGGACGGGCTGGTTGTAGTTGGCCCCGCTGACCGTGAAGGACCATGAAATCGAGTTCCCGCTGATCACCACGTCAGGGATCGTCCAGCTTGTCCCCTCGGCCGGAAGGACGCTGACCACGACCGGGCGACCACGGGCGAACAACGGGTGGCTGACCGACCCGTTAGTCTTGCCAGTGGTGACGGTGCCGAGGACCGTCACGTTGGACGTCCCCGGCCCGAAGAGAACGGTCGTCCCGTCCGTCCCGAAAATCCACAGACCCGGTTCCATTATTGGAACCCGAAGAAGATGCGGCGGACGCCCGCCTTATACATTTTGAACCCGGTCGTTCCGCTCAGTTCGATCCGGTCGCCGGGGTTGCCGGGCGTCAGAAGGTTGAACGTGTTGGCGTTCACATTGAAGCTGGAGGTGGAGCCGTTGTTCACCGACGAATAGCCGCTGACCAGCCCGTTCACGTCGAGGACCACGCCGATCTTGGCGTTGACCTTGCCGTCAGCCGAAGCCGCCACGCTCTGAGCCGTGGTGATGCGGCTATCGAAGCCATCAACCTTGGTGGAGAGCGTCGAAACCGACGATGCCGAAGCCTTGCCAGCCAGTCCGTCAACGATGGTGTTGTTGACCTGAGTGAAGCGCGCCGAGAGCGTCGCGTTACCGGAGCCACGCGCGTTCGCGATCTCGCTGGACAGGTCCAGCACCGATTGGGCGGAAGCCTTGAGGTTGATGGCGTCGGTCAGGCTGGTTTGAAGACCGTCGATCCGGCTCTTGAGGGTCGTCCCGCCATTGCGAGCGGCCACGATCTCGTTGGAGAGCGTGGTGACGGACGAAGACGAAGCCTTGCCAGCGATATCGCTCTCGGCCGCATCGAGGCGCCCGTTGTGGCTGGTGATCGTGGTCTCGGCGTTCCCGACGCGCGTGGTCAGGTTCGTCATAGCCGTGGCCGAAGCCTTGCCAGCCAGACCATCGGTGACCGTCTGGCGCATGGTCGTCAGTTGAGCGCCGAGGTTCGCCGAGCCATTGCGGGCGCCGGTGATCTCGTTGGCCAGAGTGGTGACCGAAGACGTCGAAGCTTTTCCGGCGAGATCGGTGACCACGTTGTCGATCCGGGTGTTCGCCCCGGTGATGTTCGTCTCGGCCGTTCCGACGCGGCTGGTCAGGCTGGTGACGTCGGTGACGCTCGCCTTGCCAGCCAGACCATCGGAGACGGTCTGACGCATGGTTCCAAGTTGAGCGGCAAGATTGGCCGACCCGTTGCGGGCGCCGGTGACCTCGCTCTGGAGGTTGCCGACCGACGTGGCCGAAGCCTTGCCAGCGATGTCGCTTTCCGCCGTGTTCAGACGGGTGTTGTGGCTGGAGACCGTTCCCTCGGCGTTGGTGACGCGGGTCGTCAGGGCGGTCAGGTCGGTGGCCGAAGCCTTGCCCGCGATGTTGGTCTCGGCGGTGTTCAGGCGCGTGTTCTGAGCCGAGTTCACGCCTTCGGCCGTGGTGACACGGGTCGTCAGGTCAGACAGGTCCGTCGCCTTGGCGTAGGTGCCGTCAAGCGCGACTTCGAGTTCGTCCAGATCGGTTTGGCGAGCGAGCGCTTGGGCGCCGGTGGCGTTGACCACTTGCTCCAGACCGGTGACCCGGTTCGTGACCGCCGTCAGGTCGCCGACTTGCGAGTTCTGGAGAGCCAGAACGGTCGCGCGAAGACCGGAGCCATCGTTCTCGCCGACCACGGTCCAGAGACCGTCCGCACGGTTGCGAGCGGCTTCGGCCATGTCCTCGGCGTCACCGATCCGAATGACCAGATCAGCCGTGGCGTTGGCGACAGCGCCGTCCACGTCCACGACCACGTTTCCGAGATCGGCGACGGCATTCGACAGGTCTTCCAAAGCGTCGGTGATCTTGGCGTCAGCCAGCGCTTGGAGTTCGGTCAGGGTGTCCAGATCGCGAAGGATCGGAGGGACGTTGACGATGGTGTTCGACGTCCAGTCGATCCCGCCGTCTTGGACGCCGCCGACCCGCTGACCACTGGTCGTGATCGGGCCGAGGATGATCCGGGGCGATTTGATGCCGAGGACCGTCCGGTAGCTGACCGAGACTTCGTAGTCGGTTTCGGGAAGGACGTTCGCCAGTTCGGCGCGAGTGATCGCCTTGTGGCCTTCGGCCGCTCCGATCCAACCCATCTCGGCTTGGACTTCTTGGGTCGGAGGCGTGACGCCATTTTCCCACACCAGCGGGCGGCGCCACTCGAAGATCACCTGAGCGGTCGTCGGATCGTCGTTCGCACCTTCGACCACCAGCGCGGGCATGATGACCGTGTTGGTCATCCCGGCTTCGATCTGTTCTTCGGTCGGCTGAACCTCGATGGAGTTGGCCGAGATCGTCCAAGCGTTCGGTCCCGGTCCATCCGGGTTCGACGGGTCGAACGTGGACAGCGACGGCGACGGCGGGGCGACCTGAGACTGGCCGAGCGCGAAGGTGTGTTTGGCGTCGGTCTCCGAGCGGAGCGTCAGCTTGATTTGGAAGGTGTTCGGGTCGAAATCCCGCTGAACGACCATGCATTTCTGGTTGTTCACGGCGATGTCGGGGAGCGTGACGTTCACGCAATCGCCGACGCGGACGGCCAGAAGCTTGGGCTTCGCCGTGATCTCGAAAGTCAGGAACTCGCGAGTGTTGACCAGATCGTAGGTCGCAAGCTGGTGCGCTTGGCTGGCCTTCTGGACGAACGGAAGATTGATCTCGCTGGAGCGGACCTCTCCACTGTCTTCGGCGACATACTGAGCGGCCGACACGGCTTCGCCGGGGACCAGATTCCAGAACTGGCTCTCTTCGCGATAGGTCGGCGTGATGCGGTTCTTACGGTCCCGATGGGGAGCCGTGTTCATGACGCTGGCCGAGCCGATCACGTCGTCCTTGGTGATCGTGTAGATCGACGGTTTGACCGTGTAGGTCAGGACCGAAATCTGAGCGCCACGGACAAGCGGGATCGCCCCGCCCGCTTGGAGCAAGGTTCCGAGGACCGAGAACTTGTCGTCGGTCGTTTGAGCGACGCCGCCCACGGTCCAGCCAAGAGCGTCCGCGATGTTCGCACCGGCGACGAACGCCGGGATATCGACCTCTTCCGGCGGGGCGCCGATGCCGAAGAGTTTCTTGCCACCAGACCAGCGACCGAGCGTCCAGTTCAGGGCGCAAAGGTGCGGGTTCTGAGACCATTCCCAAGTTGCGGGATTGCTGATCCGATGCGAGCCGGAGCCGCCGGGATATGTCGAGTCCTTGCGAGGGTCGTAGACGCGCTGGCCGTTGACGACCCAAGTGAATTTCGGGAGACCTTGCGGGAAGACCTCTTGGTCGTAGTCGGCTTGGATGATCGCCGTGGCGACGCCCGAAGCACGGTCGGCCGGGATCGGAAGACCGGAGACCTGAGCGAAGGTTTGGGGCTGCGGATCGGCGCCGTTCAGGTGCCAGAAGTGCAAGCTGTTCTTCTTGAACATCTTGGACTTGGAATCGGTGTCACCGATGGCCGCGATGGTGGTCTGTTTGCCGCCTCCGAAGCCGCCTGACAGGCTCAGTTGGTAGTCGTTGGCGCGGACCTCCGAGACCCCGCCGATAGCCCCACCGACGCTCAGAGCGACCAGCATGGCGAGCGTCTTGTTCGACCGTCCCGACGTGTCTCGATAGTAGATCGAACCACCAGTCGCGGTTCGGCCGTAAGCGACCGGCAAGGCGTTGTCGGCGCTGAGCTTCATGTTCAGTTGTTGACCCGCGCTCTCCGGGGTCTTGGGCTTCGGCATGGTCGCGGCGAGAGCCAGACCAGACACCAGCATCCCCACGGCGCCGATGGCCGCCCAAGTGGCGACGGACATTCCGAGGAAGGCGGTGACGCCGATGGCGCCAGCGATGGCCGCACCAGCCGAGATCGCACCGAATGCGGCCACGGCGATCATTGCAACGGGAGGCATTACAGAGACCTCCAAGCGAAAGTCGCGGCGGTCAGTGAACCGATCTCGCCACGGACGCCTTGGCCGAGATCGCAGAACGCGAGGATGCGGTCAGCATCGAGAACCACGCCAAGAGCGTGTCCCGTGTCGCCTTCGCCGGGGATGGCCACGATGTCGCCGGGGAGCGTCGAAGCTGGAGCGATCCGCTCCAGCTTGAGGGTGTTGTCCAGAACGTCTTCGACGGTCTCATAACCCTTCTGGAGAAGGGCGCGCTTGGCTCCAGCCTCAGTCGAGTATTTGCGGAAGCCTTTGATCGGATCGTCGTGACCGACGCCGATCAGGACGGTGGCGATCAGATGCGCGCAATCGTTCCGGCCCCAAACGAAGGGCTGTTCATTGAAGCTACGATGGGCGAGTTCGGCGGCTTGGACCCTGACGATCAGAGGATTGGAAATCATCCAATATTTAGGCGAGTGGTCTGATCAGTAGAGTTGGAGGTCGTAGTTCATGCCTCCACCGCGACCGCCCCCACCGCCGCCATAACCACCACCCCCACCAGAGCCGCCGGAAGAGCCGCCGCCATAGTTCCCGCCACCCGCAATCGGCCCAGAGGACGGTTGAGGCTTGCCAGCATCGGCGCCCCAGAGGGGATCGGTCATGGCTGCGATATTGTAGTCCATGCCGCTTTCATTCGGGTGAAAGGATCGATGCCAGACCTTGTTCAGACGCTCGCCTTCGAGCGCTGCGAAAAGGCGTTCGAACACAGACGCGGCGTCCAGATCGACCACGCGGCTGTTGTTGTCCAAAGTGGTCTTGGCGGTATCCAATCGACCGATCCACAGAAGCTCCGGCTTGCCGATCACCAGACCAGTTTCTTCGTTCACGAGGCCCGCCCACGCGCGGACCCGCGAGCCTTGGGTCAAGGGCGCGGACAACGCTCCGATGGCGTCAGGGGTCGGCGGGAGGAAAGTGATCCCAAGGTGTGGAGCCGAGGTCGCGAAAGCTTCGGTCACACTGGACACCGACGACAGGACACCGAAGATCGGGTCTTTGCCGGTGAAAGTCGTGGCGACGCCATCGACGGCGAACGTGACGAAGCCGGAGCCAGTGATCAGGTTGACCGTCAGGTCGTCGGGGAACTCTACCCGGATCGCCATGAACGACCGGATCGTGTGGGCGCCGAGCGCCGCGTTCATTGCAGCATCCAAGGCCATTTACTGAGCCTCGATGATCTTGAAAGTCAGGCCGACGTTGGCGACCAGACCCACGGTCCAGCCTTGTTCGTTACCCTCCACGAACCCTTCGATTTTCGGCGAAGCGAACTCACACACTGAGCCAGCCGGAGGGCTGACCTTGAGCATCGGGCGCATCGGGACGACCGCCGCACCGGAACCGTTCGCGGTTACGTCGGCGCGGGCGCGGTGAAGGTATCGGACGCCGTTGGCGACGATGGAGAAGAACTGACCATTGCGGATTTGGTAGCCGGGCGCGAAACCGGTCATCGTCACCGACGACCCCGACTGGCCAGCGCTGGCGACGGTCGGGTTGCCGGGGTTTCCGATCTCGAAACCGGGCTGCGGAATTTCCGCGATCAGCTTCTCAGAAAGGCCATCCAGAAGAGCCGTGATGACCGGGTTGGCCTGAGCCGCTTGCATCGGCCGACAGACGGATTCGAAATGCCATTTGTCGCCCATCTTGGCGTTCCGTTGAGACGGTCCACCGAAATTGGATTCCAGAATGTTGGCGTTCGATTTGAGGTTCAGCCGGGTCTGAGAACCGAGGGGAAGGGATGGTAGAAGAGCCATCCCATATTTAGGTGAACCCCTACATGAGCCGGTTGCGACCGGCTTTCTGTTGATCCTGCGAGATCATCTGTTTGGTCGCGATCATCCCCTTGGTCACGCCTTCGTAAATCCAGCCCTTGACCTCTTGGGTCAGGACCGCACCCGAGGCGTCCACCCGGATTTGATTGACGATGGTCTGACCGCCTTGGCCTCCACCGTTCGGAACCTTGGCGGCGTTGCGGAGAAGGTTGTTCGGGAGAACTTGAGCGCCACGCGGAAGCGCGACGACTTCCTCGCCTTTCTCGCCGACCTTGTAGAGACCATCCTGACCAACGAAATCGGTTCCGCTGGCGAAGCCTTTCTTGCCTCCCCCGCCGGTCGTCATGCCGATGGCCGCTTTACCGAGACCCGGCATACCGAAGGCCCGGCCGAGCATTTCGAAGACAAGGAACTTGATCCCCATTTCGATCAGCGCGGCGACCACGCCCTTGGCCATGTCCCCGAAGGCTTCCCCGAACGATTTCGCGCCCATGAGGGCGTCGGTCAGACCGGAAGTGATCGCGTTCAATCCACCCTCGGCGATGCCGAAGAGTTTCTGGTTGAAGCTCTCTCCAGCCGCCTCGGCTTGGGTCATCCCGGTGATCCACTCTTGGATCGACTGCGGACCATTCTCGCGATTCTGCTGACCGGTCTGGTTGGTGCGGGCGTTGGACTGGCCACGCGAGAAACGGGCTTCGTTGTCGGCGATGATCTGGTCGATGGCCGCGCGTTCGTGACCGTTGCGCTCAAGCTGGAGCCGGAGCGCGGCTTGTTCGGCGTCGAACATAAGGCGGTCGGCGCGCTGTTGAGCCTCCAGAGCCTGACGTTCGTAGTCGTGACGCTCTTCGCGGGTCGTCGCCAGACCAGCCTTGTCGGTCAGTTCCTCGGCGTCGAGACGTGCAGCCTCCACCAGATTGTTGTTCCGGTAGGTCTGGAGTTCGATGGCCGCTTCATCCAACTCGCGCTGGCGTGAGGCCGCGACCGCCGCGACACGGGCTTCGTAGGTCTGGGTTTCGAGTTCGGTCAGGCGGGCGCCAGCGACAGCGGTGATCTCGTTGTCTTTGACCCGTTTCTCGACGGCGGCGATGGCCATGGCCTTGTCGTCTTCGAGAGCCGCGAGCGAGACAGCGTGTCGTTCGGACGCCGTGAAGGCTTGGGCGCGGGTGGCGTCACGAAGGGCGCGCTCCGCTTGAAGGATCGCTTCCTCGGAGTTCTTGGCGCGCTGTTCAGGCGAAGTCCCGCTACCACCCCCGCCGCCGCCGCTTCGGCGAGGGCCGCCGGAAGTCGTGTTCGTGCGAGGTTGTTCGACCGTGATGCGTTCGTCGCGGGCCGTGTTGTAGGCGTTGTAGGCCGCTGCTTCGACGGCGCGAGCGTCCGCGACCTGACCGGTCAGGGGATTGGCTGCCAGACGTTCATTGGCGACGCGCGTGGCCAGATCATCGAAGCCAGCCGGGTTCGGTTGACGACCATCGGCGCCGCCGTAGGAACCGGGTCCACGGGCGCGGCGAGTTTCAGTGGTCCGAGCGCGGTTGAGATCGCTTTCGAGGGTCTTCCGGTCGGCGGTTGCCTGACGGGCCTCGGTCGCGAGGATTTCCAGACGGGCGCGCTTAGCCTCGGCGGCCAGACGACCATAAGCGGTCGTCAGGATATCGACCTGACCGGTCAGAGCCGCCGTCTTGGTCAGCGCCTCCATTTCGGCCTTGGACAGGTTGCCGGTCTCGACGCGGGCTTTGTCAGCCGCCGCGCGAGCTTCATCCAGCGCCGCCTTCTTTTGAGAGACGCGATCCGCCGCATCACGGGAAGCTTCGGCCGCCTTGTAGGACTGAGCAGCGAAGAGGCCGAGGGCGACGGTGATGGCGGTGATCGCCAGACCGATCCCGGTTGCAGACATGAGAAGGCGAAGACCGAAAGTGGCCGCCGCCGCCGAGCGCGTGGTTCCGTTCAAAGCCGCCGCGAATGCCAGTTGAGCCGGAATGGCGCGAACGGCCGCCGCACCGTTGGCGACCATGGCCACCGTGTTCGTGGTGACCGCGATTGCCGCCTTGCCGACCGCCGGAGCGAGGGTTGCGGCCATGGCCACGGCGATGATCCCGAGCGCCGCGCCAACCTGATCGAGGTTGTTGCCGAGATAGGCCAGAGCCTCGCTCAGACGGTCGGTGATGCCCCACGCTTCGTTGGTGGTGCCGATGGCCTCGATCATCTTGTTTTTGAGGGCTTCGAACGACTGAGCGACCGTCAGCGGAGCCTTCGCGGCCTTGGCCTCCAGAGACGCCGAACCAGCGAGGATCAGGTCGAAGAATTCCTTCGAGGACAGTTTCCCCTTGAGGACGTCTTCGCGCATCTTTGCGACCGAGCCGCCGTATTTCGTGGACGCGCCAGCCGCCGCTTGGACAAGCGGAAGCATCCCTTCGACCATCGAGTTGAACTCTTCGGCGCGGACGGTTCCGCCGCCGAGGGCCTGAGCCATCTGGAGCATTGCACCGGAGGCTTCGGAGACCGGACGACCGGAGACCCGGATCGCAGCCGATACCGCGTCCGTGACCTTGAGGACTTCGTTCTGGCTGACGCCGAGTTCCTTCGAAGCCGACGTGACCCGGCCGTAAAGCTGGCCGAGGCTTTCGACGGCCACGCCGTTCCGGTTGGCGCTCTCGAAGAGACGGCCCTGAACCGTGGCGAGGTTTGCGCCTTCGACCCCGGCGACCTTCAGCGAGTTGGTGAAGCGGTTGTAGGTGTCGGCCAGACCTACGGCGGCTGCGATACCCGCGCCACTGGTGATCGCGGCGATGGACGCCATGAGTTGGGTGCGGAGAGAGCCGAGGCCGTTGCCAAGCGACCGGTTCAGGGCGCCGCCGATATCGGCCTTCGCCCACGCGCCATTCACGTCCCGAACGGCGGCTCGCTGGTCATTGAGGATTTTGTCTGCGACCCGCTTGTTGAGGGTCTGCATCCGTTTGACTTCACGTTCGAAGTCGATGATTTTCGCCGAGTAACGGGCCTCAATGTTGGCAACTGTAGACATGCCAATATTTAGGACGGGCAAGAAAAAGCCGCCCCGAAAGGCGGCTAGTTCTTAGGCTCCCCACTTCTCAGTGAGTTCGGCCAGACGGTCGTTGGTCGGAGCTTTCGGTGTCCCGTCGCTCTTCTCGTTGAAGATGCCCCAACCGTGAGAGAGGTGTCCCCACTCCCAAAGGGTCATTCGGTCCACCTCCATCGAGGTCAGGCCCATGGCGCCCGCTCGCTGGAGATAGCTTCCCCATTTGATCAGGCGTCGGGGGTCGTCATCGCCTGATCCGTCGTCTCCCCCGGCGGAACGGCGTCCTCCGGGTTCCCGTGCATCGTCGCGAACATGCAACGAAGGGCGACCAGCGAGTAGTCCACCAGATAGCCGTCAGTGATGTAGTGAGTGACCAGTTTCTTGGCGTCTTTTTGAGACATGCCGCCACCGATCAGGGCGAGACGGATCGTTTCGATCACGTCGTCCACCGTCCATTCACCGAACTGGAGCCGGTTCAGAAGGGCGGAAGGTCCAACTCCAACTTCGGCTTGAAGAGCGCGAAGCTCCCCAATACGAAGTTGGAGCGGGTAGTCGTCGTTTCCGACAAACTCGGTGAGCTTGCCAGTTCTAAGATTGGTATCGTTGAGTTCCATCCAATATTTAGGACGGCTCTCAAGTCACCTTACGGGGCGACCTCGGCCACGGTGACTTCGCCGTCTTGTTCCAGCGTGATCGTGTTCTCGCCGAGCTTGGTGCGGTCAGCCGAGAGGGCGAAGTTGGTCAGGACGAACTTGCCTTCGATGACGACATAGCCGTCAGTGACGCGGCATTCGAACGACTTGCCAGCCTTCCAGCGGTTCAGCCATTCGATGGTCTCTTCGGGGACGATCTTGCCGGAGCCGTCGATCTTCACGTCAAGCGTGGTGACGGTGCGGGCGCGCATTGCGGGAGCCGATTGGTCAGCCAGATCGACCAGATCGTCCGTCTCAACTTCAGTCGAGAACGTGATGCCCCGGCTGGCGTTGATCAGGTTGGCATGGGTCCAAGTGGAGCCATTTTTGATCTGGACGAGGATTTCGTGACCGCGCACGGATTCATTGTAAGCCATTATTGTTATTCCTTATGAGGCGTTGCTCCCGTATTTATTTTGGGCGCCCCAAAAGGACCGGCTTACTGTCTGGTCTCGATCAGATACTCGAAAGTAATGACCGCCGTTTCGGTGATTGTTGAGCCAATAGTCTCTGTCATCGGCAAAAGTCCGCCGTAATGGACCTCATGCGTGACGAAGCCCTCCACCGGGAGAAGGCGGTTCAGGGCGGCGTAAACGGCCCCTGCGATGACGTGGAGTTCCTTGGTCGTGGCCGCGTGGGCGCGGACTTCCACGTTGCATTCGAAGGCTTCGCCGAAGTCGTCGCGGCCGACGATCTGGTTGTCCCCGATCTCCAGATACGGAAGCTTCGTCCCTTGCGGGATGCGGGTCATGATCTTCGACGCTTCGTTCGGCTTGGTCGCCGCGATGCCGAAAATGTTGGCGCTGGTCAGGGCGGATCGAACCGCCGTCGCAAGCGCGAGCGAGGGTTCAGCCATTAGAGCGCTCCACTGTCTTTGATTGCTTTGCGGAACCAGCGGCGAATGCGGCGTCCGTGTTTCTTGTTCATGATCTTCACGGCCGGGAAGAAGAACTTCCTCGGCGGGGTGCGCGAGCCGTCCGCGTTGCCGTGGCCGAACTCCAGAGGCGCCGCATATTTCAGGGCCTCGGAGCCGACCTTTACGCCCCACGTCGTGTCATCGACGCGGTAGGCGACGACGCTATCGATCAGGTGACCGTTGCGAGGATCGCCGCGACCGAGGGTGGCTTTGACCAGAGCCTCCAGTTCCTTGGCCGATACCTCGCAAGCGCGCATGGCTTCGGCCTCGGCGTCGCGTTTGGCGCGCTCCAAGAGGTCGTTGAACTCGTTGAGACCGGTCCAGCCATCAGCCATCGTTCGGGCCTCCGGCTTCGGCGTGGATCGTCTGGAAACGACCGCGACCTTCGAGGTCGCCGTTCCACTGGACGTTCATTCGTTCTTTGGTGGCGTCGTTGACCAGCGTGTCGCCGGTCGAGATCGCGCGGGTCGTCGGCGTGGATCGAACGGTGATGACGAAGCTCCGCATCCCGCTCATTCGACCGGCAATGACCTCTTCCCCACCCTTGGTCATTTCGATCCGGGCGGGGACGGTTGCGGACGCGCGTTTGACCTCCACCGGGTCACCAACTTCGTTGGTTTCCACGACGGGTCGAAGCGCCACGATCTGGACGCGGTGACGAAGCTCGCCGATGCGCGGGACGACGGCCAAGGCTTACTCTTCGCCTTCGTCGTCGGGCTGGTAGGCGTCAGCCTCTTCGTTCAGGGCGAAGAGGACTTCTTCGTATTGGGCGACACCGGCGTTGATGGCTTGAAGGGCGCAAACGCCGTCAACCTCGCCGATCCAACCGGCGCGGTAGAAGATTTGGGTCTGACGACCGTCGAGGGGTTTCCAGAAGTAATCCTCGAAAAAATGAACTCTCTTTTCCATTTGAATATTTAGGCCAAAGCGAGGAAGTGGCGTTCGAGGGCGGGCCAACGCCGGGCGTGTTTGCGCCGGTTCAGATCAGCCAGCATGACCACCATGTTGTCGGGGTGATGGAGACCACCCTTGGCCAAAGGGACGATATGATCGACGTGGTAATCGTCGCCCGTCAGCGCCTTCAACCGGGCGGCTAGATCGTAGAGAGCAAGAACGCGAGATTGCTCTTCTGGAGTGAGGTCAACCCGGCAAGCGGCGCGGCGTCTGGCCGCGCGAGCAAGCCCCTTCTCTGGGTTCAGGCGAGCGTAATCGCGCGCATATTGGCGACACGATTCCAGATTGGCGTTCCGATACTTTAGAGCAGCCTCGCGCTTTCGATCCGGGTGGCTTTCGCAGTATCGGCGAACGGCTTCCGCGTTGCCGGGCGGATTCTTGCGCGGCTTCCGTTGGTAGCTGGCCTGATATTTGGCGCGAGCCTCGCGACCAGCCTCCCTTTGGCAAGGTGAGCAAATCCGGTTGTTGGCTTTCCTGAAACTGGCGAACCAGTTGTCTTCATCCAGTGTCGCGTCGCATTTTCGGCATGTGTTCGTTTCCATGCCAATATTTAGGCAGGGCGGCTCAGAGGAAGGCGGCGACCCGATACTTGCGAAGAATGCGGTCCACACCGAGTGGGATCGTCTTCACATTGCCGACCAGAGCGGCTTCGCGGTTTTCGAACCAGTGACCGATCAGCAAGAGCATGGCCTGACGAAGGTCGGCCGGGACCGTCTCATAGCCAGCGGTGAACTCGACCTTCACGGCGCCGGGGACGGCCTTGGTGGTCGGGCGATGATGGAAGGCGACCAGAGCCGGGCGTTGGTCCACGTCCACATGGTAGAGGTCAGGATCGAGCGTCTGAACGTCACCAGCCGCGTCCAGATAGGTGATCGCCTCCACGGACTTCACCGGCGACAGGGCGATGGAGATATTCGACGGGAAAGCGTCGAACGACATGCGCCACGTCGAAGATCGCAGCGCGACCCCGATCCCATCCGGGCCTTCCACGAAATCGATGGCCGCGTTGATCAGGTCAGTGACCAGTTCGTCGTCTTCCTCGGTCGTGCGGAGGAATGCGATCACCTTCTCGTTTTCCAAGAAAGTCTGATTTGCCGCCGTCAGGCGCGTGAGGTTGGTCCAGTGCTTCATGCCAATATTTAGGCAAACGAAAGCCCCGGACGCGGGAGAACGCCGGGGCTTTCGAGGTCACGAAGAAGGCCGCAACCTTACTTCGTCTTCGCTTCGGTAGGGACGGCGGTTGCCCGCTTCTTTTCCACCTTCGGAGCGGTTTCTTCGATGGCGACGGCGACACCATCCGCAATCAAGCGAACGGCGTCGTCGTGGTCTTCGATGATCGCCCCGGAATCGAGGACATAGCCCTCGAAACCGAGTGTGCAGATCAGCTTGGCGCGCATCTTACGAAGCCTTGATCGCCAGCTTCTTGAATGCCTTGCCGTCGAGGACGCGGCAGTCGTAAGCCATGCCACCGAGGAAGCCGACTTGACCGAACTCGGCATACTTTTCGTTCAGGCGCTGCATCGAAACGCCGCCGACCTGACGGACGCCGAAACGCTTGAAATCGCCGAAGATCAGCGGGTTGGCGTTGGCCGTGAGAGCCGCCGACATGTCGTTGTTCGTCAGAACATCGTAGCCGAAGAGCTTCGAGGGTTCGCCGACGCGGGCCGACTCTTGCCAGACGTAATCGCCATTGGCGTTCTTCATCTTGCGGAGCGTCAGTTGGGTCGTGTCGGAGGCCATGAACTTACCGTTCGAGCGGTAAGCCAGATCGACGCCGTGGATCAGGTTCAGGCCGTCGTCAGCCGTGATCGCCAGAGCCGAGGCCGAAGCGACGGTGCCGGTGACGCCGGTCAGGACGCCTTGGCCTTCGTTGGTGCCGGTGCCGGTCGTCAGGAGCTTGTTCAGCTTGCGGCCGAAGCGCTCCGACATGGCTTGCGAGATCAGGCCGGGGACGTTGAAGTGGGCGTCGCGCAGAAGCTGGTTCGAAACCTTGAAGATGCCCGAGCCGAGGTCGTAGCTGCGGAGCGTCAGGTTGCCGAAGGTCAGTTCAGCTTCACCGGCTTCCGTGACTTCCGGCCACGGTGCGACTTGGGAGTCACCGTCCGTGTCATCGAAGGTCGGGTAGATGATCGCTTCGCCGGTCGGCGTGGACATGAAGTTCACGATCTCCGGGTTCCACAGAGCGCCGTAATACTTCTGAGCCTTGATGATCTCGTTGGCGTAGGTCACCGGAACGAGGTGGCCACCGGCGGTCGGAGTGCCGACAACCTGACCGTCGCGGAGTTCGTCGGAGACGTAGCCGGAGCGGAGGTAGTCGTTCAGGGCGTTCATCGAACGCTCTTCATCGGACAGACCAGCGTTGGCTTGAGCCGAGCGGCTTTCGATGGGGCGACGCGAGTCAGCGGCGGTCAGAGCGGCGGTGATTTCGTCAGCCGCCTTCATCTTGTCGGCCAGCGAGCGCTTCGAGGTAGCCTCGGCGATCATGCGGTCGAACTCGACCTCGATCTCGGCGTCGCGAACGGCGTCCTTGCCAGTGATGTCGTTGAGACGAAGCTGAGCCTTGTTGGCGATTTCCAGCGCGTCTTTGTAAAGGTCTTGGGCGTTAGCCATTATTCTAAATCTCCGAAGTAGAGTGGTTTCGGAGTATTTATTTTGGAGGCTGGATTTGGCCGGTTTTGCCCGGTGTTCCAGCCTCCATGTCTTGATTTACTTGGCGTGGAACTCGGCGAGTTTCTTCAATCGTTCCAGTTTCTTCATCTGGACGGTCTCGGTCGGCTCTTCATCGACGGGAGCCGCTTCGGGTTCGCCACCGGCGGATTCAGCTTCGCCTTCGGCTTGGCGGGCTTCCCATGCCTCAAGGCTATCGAGGGCCGCTTCGTCAGCCGCACGGATGCCGACGCTGGACGCCTGATAGGCGGGCGTGATCACGACGCTGATCTCGTTGAGTGCCATGTTGTGGACGGTGCGGTTGTAGGTGCCGTCAGGCTGACGGACCCACTGGTCGTCTTCCTTGTTCGTGCGGAAACCGAACGACATCTGCTGTTCACCGGCGCGAACCGTGGCGATCTGTTGCGGGTCCATGCGCTTGATATCGAGCGAGAACCGGACGCCGATTTCATCGATCTCGATCCGAAGGCCGTCCTTGGTCGAACCGATGGGCGGCTGGTTCTTGTCGTGGCTCCAGAGCGCCAAAATCATGTGGGCGCCGCGTTCGGCGTCCTCCACGCTCCGGCGCGCGGCGCCGGGCGCGATGAACTCGCGGAAGATCACCGTCCGACCATCGCGTTGAGCCAGCATCGGTTGGGAGGGGCTGTTGAAGACGATGGCGTAGCCTTCCATCCGCTCTTCGTTGAGCGTGGCCGCGCCAGCTTCACCCGCCTCGCCTTGGGTCTGGCTGAAACGGATTTCGGAGGCTTCGAAATAGCGGATTTCGTCAGTCATCATTGTCGTCGTCGGCCGGTTCATCCGGCTCTTCCTCTTGATTGGGTTGGTTGGTCTCGGTCGCGGCCTTCGCCAGTGCGGCTTGGTCCTCGATGGCGACGTTGGCGCCCTGAATGCGGAGCTTGTCCCCGCCTTCCATGGGCGGAAGGCTTTCGAGCGAGCGGACTTCGTTCGGCGTCATGATCGCGTTGTTGATCGCGGTCGCGTGGCCGGTCATCCGGGTCGCGAAATCACCGCGAAGGAGGCCGTCCATGTTGATTTCGATGAAGAGGCTCTTGGTCGTGAGCTTCGCGTTCATCTCTTGCTCGATCAGCTTCACCAGCGGCATGAGGCAATGCTTCACCAGCATCATCCCTTGCTGTTCAGTGTTCGAATAAGTCCCGTTCGACAGGTCTTGGAGGAACACCGGCGGAAGGTTGAACATTCGGGCGATCTCGATCACCAGATACTTCTTCAACTCCAGCATCTGGAGTTCGGCGGGGTTCAGGCCGATCTTGTCGAGCTTGAAGCCCTTCTCCATCGGGAGGATCATTTTCCTCTCGGCGGCCATCTTCTTCAGGACCGAGTGGAGGCCGTTCGCGGCCATTTCCTGAGCGCGCGTGGACGCGGCTTCGATTTCATCGCCGCCGGTCTGGAGAAGCTGGAGCGGAGGCATTCCGCCATGGAAGAAGAGGCCCGACGCATAACGGTCAGCGGCCAGCGCCAGACCGATGGTGTGGCGGTTCAGGTGGACCGGGTTTTCGTGGCTGATCCCGTCGCCGCACGGCATGAGAACGAAATCGAGGACTTCGTTGGCGCCGTAGGTGACCGTCCGAAGGCTCTCATGGAAGGTGTAGACGTATTCCTTGCGGTGACCGACGCGCTGGATCGTCAGTTGGTCCAGATCGAGCGGCCACATGGCGACGATCCGGCCGGTCAGATCACGCTCTACGAAGGTGACGGCGCGACCCTTGAGGATCAGCGAGCGGATCGTCTGGTTCAGCCATTGGAAGCTGGTCAGACCTTCGTTGTTCACGACGTCGTGGACGATCCGATACAGACCTTCCTTCTCGGCCTTCACACGGCCGAGGCCCTTGCGACGGTAGAGTTGGACCGGGAGGCTGGCGATCTGGCCAGCGATGAAGGACACGGCGGCCGAGACGGCGGGGACTTCGAGCGCAGACCGGGCGGTGACGCTCTCGCCAGCGTGGGAGGTTCCACCCGCGCCGAACAAAGCCGACATTCCGGCGAAATCACTCAGTTTGACGAGATTATCGCCAAGATTTCGCGTTTCATCGCGAGAAAACAGACCAAACGTAGACATGCCAATATTTAGGCAAGGGGGTCAAAACGCCTCGAAAGCGTAGTCTTCCTTCTCATAGGCGGGTTTCTGAGCCAGACTTCCGCGCTCGCGATGCTTCAAGCCACAGGCCATCGCCAGAGCCACGGCGCCGTCGATGCGGAACCTGACGGCCCCTTTGTCGATCTTCCGCTCGCCGTTGGAGTTCGGCTTGGTCACCATCGCGTTGGCGATGTTCCACGTCAGGAGGGTGTTGCCGGGGTGCTGGAGATCGCCGGTCAGGACGTCGCGTTCGAAAGCGTCGGTGGCCGGAGCCATGTCCTTGAGGGACTGAGACCAAGGGATGATCCGAAGGCCGGTCTTCCGCTTTTCATCGGTGTGGGCGAAGACGCCGATCTTGTCGAAATGGCGAAGGACGCCAGAGACGCGCCACTGGTCGTAAGCCATGCCGAGGACTTGGTATTCGACACAGAGTTCACCGATCTTGGTGGCCACGTCCTCCGGGTTGATGGCCACACCGTCGCACGTCAGAAGCTCGCCGTTCTTGGCGGCCAGAACGTAGTCGAAGCCGTCCCGTTTGGTGTGTTCCTTGAGGTGTGCGGCTGGTTTCCAGAACCACGCACCGATCCGCGTCCCGTTGGTCGCCGAGACGGCCACAAGAGCGCAAAGGTCCAGCCCGGCGTCGGCCATATCGAGCGCCAGATAGATCGCTTCCTTGGCGACCAGACCTTTGTCCGAGCGGAGGTTCTTCCACGTCGTTTGGGGGATCAGGGGCGCGTAGAGGCTGACGCGCTGGTTCAGATAGAGAAGCCTGAACTCTTGCTCCAGCGAGGGGAGTTTCACCGCCTCCAGCGCGTAGGATTTCAGGTCGTCGTAGTCGCGGAAATCACCGAGCGCCGGGTTCGCTTTGCGCCACTGTTCTTCGTCCAGAAGATCGCAATCATCGTCGGCCGCGTAGAGGTGACAGACGCGCGTGGGGTCATCACCGGCGATCCCGACGTCGATCATTTCCGACAGGCGGTGCGTCGGTTCGTCGTTCTGTGTGGACGTGACCAGAAGCAAAGGCTCCAGCCGGGCGCCCATGGACGTGGAGAGTGTCGAGAAGAGTTCGAAGGGGGCTTTGGACTGAGCCAGTTCGTCGTAGTGGACGAAGGTCGGGTTCAGGCCGTGCTTCGACTTGGCGTCCTTGGACAGGGCGCGGAATTTCGACCCGCGATAGGGGAGCAACTTGCCGGTCGCGGGATCACGGGAGATCGTGACGCGGATGCGCTTGGCGTTCGGAATGACCTTGAGGACGTTTTTGAACGCCGGGGTCAGTTCGATCATCTGAGCGACCGCTTCGAACACGACGGCGGCTTGTTCCTTGTCGTTGGCGGCCGAGTAGAGTTCGCCGTTCACCTCGGCCTCCGGGCCGATCAGGTGGAGCAAGATCAGGGCGGCCGACAACTCGGTCTTCCCGTTCTTACGGGCGACTGAGAACACGGCGCGACGGACCACGCGGCGCCCGGTGTCTTCATAGATCGGGGCGTAGACGTCGAAGATGAAGTCGCGTTGCCACTGGCGTAGCCGGAAGGGTTCACCGACCCCGCCGCCCTTGGTGACCTTGAGATATTTTTCGATCCAAGCGCAGTTGCGTTCAGCGCGAGCGAGATCGCGGACGATGTTCCGCGTGACGGTCTCGGCCATGATCAGTTGAAGGTCAGGCCGCCGGTGTCTTCATCGTCGGAGACAGGCGCGTGGAGCTTCGCGCGGGCGGCCGGGTTGAACCCGAGTTGTTGCGCCAGAGAGATCATCAGCCGGGTCATGTCCGACTGGATTTTCAGCCATGGGGAGACGGTCGCCTGACCGGTCGATCCGGGGACCACCAGAGGGTTGGTCTTGAGGTGGAAGGTGGCTTCGTCGTGGTTGGCGCGAGCTTCGCACCATGCGGCCAGCAAGCCTTCGTCGGGTGGCGCAAACACGCCGTCGTCCATCGAGAAGGCGATCCGCGTCCAGTGAGCCTTGGCGGCTTTGGACAGGGTTTTGGGAGCCGTCAGAACGCCCTTGGGCTTCGGCTCATTCATGTTCAGCGGACGGTTACCGGGATTGCCATCTGCAATCTTGATCGCCGTGGGTGTCGCGGGTCTTCCTCGTGTCATCCAATATTTAGGCGGATGGTGGAGGCGTCGGCCGGATCAGCGTTGTTCGTCTTGGTCTGAAAGTAGGCGGGCGTTGGCGATTGCTCGCTCGTTGGCCTCTCGGATCATGGTTCTGAGCGAGGTCGGGGAGACCGGGGCGTTGGCGTTCTCAAGGGCTTCGAGACGTTCAGCCAGATCGTTCAGGACGGCATGAAGGACGGCGGGATCGAGGGGTTGGTTCATGCCAATATTTAGTCCGCGACCGGCCCTAGCCGGGCGTCGGCTCCCGCCGGAGGCGGGCAAACCCCGTTCCAAAAAACAGGTCTGAATTTCGCGGAGACGTGTGCTGAGTGGGCCAGCGGTCGGTGGACCGATGAACTTTTCGTCCTCAAACCACCCCCTCCGGGGTCATGGCGAGGGCGCCGACCGCACGATGGCGACGCCGGGATCACCCGACGCCGCCTCATGCTAATATTTAGTCTTAGACCGCTTTTGGGGTGGTTTTGCGATGGTAGTCACCGAAGGCCGCGAGCGCAGCTTCTTCGTAGGCGGCGGTAGCCTCGGCCAAGGTCTTGAAGGACTTCTGAAGGATGAACTTCCCATCCTTCCAGAGTTGGGCGCGGAAGGTATTGTAAGGGGTCACGCAAACACCTTTGACGCCGAGCTTGTTGTTCTTGAAGGTCCGACGATTGCGAAGGTTCTGGGTCATCGTCACCACTCGAAGGTTGGTGATCGCGTTGTTGTGTGGATCACCGTCGATGTGATCGATCTGATCGGTCGGCCATTCTCCATAATGGAGAAGCCAAGCGATCCGGTGCGCCATGTAGGAGGACCGACGACCCTTGGAGGCGGGGAACCACACATGCCGGTAAATCCCGGCGGTGTAGTCGCCTCGGCCATCCGCTCGATTGCGGTAATCCGTTTGACGGTAGTAGATGTTTCCAGTGATTGGATCGTAAGAATATCGGCTGGCGACTTCTTCGTATGTTCGGTCGTTGATGGGTTTGTTGCTCATCCCATATTTAGTTTAACGGGATGGTCTACATTGACTGATCTGGCCTTATACTGATCACATATTGTTACATACTAGATCAGGTCGGAGGCAAAGGGTCTTAGTCTTCGACCTCTTGTTCTTCTCCATCGTGTTGATGGTCGGGTCTTCGAGTTGCGCTTTAACCCGGAGGTAGCGTTCGGTCTCGTTGATCCGGGCGATTGCCGGAAGGGGTTTGTCGGGTGATCGGCGCTTGGTCATCGTGGGGTCCACCGGTTAGCCGGGTGGTTCTTGTCGATAGGCCAGCCGTCAGGCCCTGCGATGCAATGATAGCCGTGCAGTTCGATATGGCGCTTGTGTCGGTCGTGACAGTTGCCACACAGAGATTGCCAGTTGGACCGGTCGAAGAAGAGAGTTCGGTCGCCTTCATGGCGCTGGACGTGATCGACCACTGTGGCTTGTTCCGGGTGGTCGTCAGTGCTGCACAACTGACAGAGCGGGTGTTCAGCTAGGAACTCCAGTCGGCCGCGTTTCCATGCGGCCAGAGAGTAGAGCTTGCGCCATTCCGTGGCGGCGGCTGACCGGCTCAAGAACCAGCCCAAGCCATCTTGAAGAGTAGGGCTTCGTTGTCGTCCGTGAAGCTGACCAACGCGGTGATATGAGCATCCCGTTCGTCTTCGTAGGTCATCACGGTCACTCGGTAAGACCGGGTGTTGTCGGCCAGCCAGCCGAGCATTTTGAAGATTTCAGCGACCTCGCCTTGGACGTGGATGGCTCGCGTATCAGTGCAGTTCATGCCCATATTTAGGCTGGCTTCTGGAGGCCCTTTCGATGGACCCCCGTTAGCCGGTGAACCTCTTCCACCACGGCGCGGCCTGATCCTTGGAACGCTGGTGGTCCATCTTAAACCGGTTCATGGCCTTGCGAGCTTGGTTAGGTGTCATCTTGGCGTTCATGATCGCCAGCCGATGGGCTTCCACGATCCACTTCTGAACCTCGGAAGACAGGACGTGCGAGCCGCCGCTATCAACCCGGATCATTCGCCCGACCAGAACATCTTGAACATGGCCGCGCGTTCGGGATCGGCTGAGATCGTGGCGAGGAAGATCGCGGCTTCGAGAACCTTGGCCCGATCAAGCGTTGGGGCCATCGTCGTCGCTGACAGGACAACGCATTCGTCACAGATGATGGCGTCGGATGATGTCGCGGCGACCATGGCTTTGACTTCGAGAGCCATCTTCCCACAGAAGCTACAGACGGGATTGTCGCTGGTCATCCCTCCGACCCTCCGGCCGCGAGACCTTCGATCAGACGGTCCACCAGCTTGTCGGTCGGAGCGTATCCGTCGCCGAACATGAGAGCCGGATGGGTCAAGACGTGATCGGAGTGTCCCCACTCGATCTCGACATAACCGTCCTCATCGGGGTCTTCGAATGACCCTTCGCGGAAGCTCCCGTTGTTCACATGCTCGATGGTCTCGGAGAGGGCCGCGATCAGAGCCGCGCGCACCTTCTCCCGATCAAGGAAATGGTCGGTGGCAACGCAGGTCAGGTGATCGAGGTCGATGATCCCGTCGTAGGCCATCCCGTCGAACTCCGGGCCGTCGATTGCCCCGGTCAGGCCGACAGCCCATTCCGCCCGGTTGATGCGGAAGCTGTAGTTCTCTGTCAGGGCGGTCGCCAGTTTGGGCTTGAGGTCGTTCATTCGAACACCTCCAGATCACCAGCTTCGTCGGTGTAGGTCTGGCCATTCTCAGTCCAGACGACCTTGATCCCCGCGTCATCATAGACAGCGATTTCGCCCGGATGGTTGTCGGTCAGGCCAGAGAGATTGGCGTCTTTCTTCACCCGGATCGGGCGAACGGACGTGTCGAGAACCAGTTCGTCGCCGTCGTAGACAAAAACGCTGGTCCCGTAGTGAGTGTGTTTGAAGGTCAGCATTATTGACCCTTCCAATTCTTGAGATTGTAAGCCGCGAGGGCTTCGTCATCGCCGCCGGTGGCGTTGATGGCGTTGGCCAGATAGCGAGCGACCCACGGTTCATCGGGGTCGGCTCCAGCCATGTTGATGGAGGTCATCGCGCGGGCGATGGCGAAGAGTTCTTCGGCGCGGGCCTTTTCGTAAGCGAGATCGACACCGATCATTGGTGAAGCTCCCAATGGTGCTTACATGCGTCGTAGACCTTGCGGACGACCGGTTGTTCCTCGGCCAGTTCCTCCAGCGCTGCGGAGACCATCGGGTAGATCGACGGGTTTTCCCTGATCGCCAGAAGGGTCCGACCGATGGCCATGGACGGGAAGAGTTCGGGGAAGGTGGCGTCGAAATCGAAGGGGTCCATCTTTTCGAACACTCGGAGCATTCGGAGGATCGTCGCCCCCTCTTCCTCGGTCGGCTTCGCGATCATCTGCCAACTGGTCAGCAACACCTTCCCATTGCCCGCGTCTTCGAGCCTGAACGAAACGCATCCCGCCTTGGCGTCCAGACCAGTCCAGCCAACGGCCAGCGGATGATCCTGAACACCAGCCATCTTCGCCATGATGACGAACTTCTCTTCGGCCGGTGTCATTGGGCGCCATCCCACTGGTGACAGTAGTAAGCTTTCCACTTGTCGATCAGAGGTTGGAGAAGGCCGTCGAGGTCGGATGACCACCATCCAGCGCGAGGCGACGTCCCGTAATCGGTGTAACCATGACCAGAGAGGACGTAGAGCGCGAACTCCCCGGCAAAGCCGTTGGCTTTGATGAAATCGTAGGTCGTGTGATCGCGAAGGGCTTCGAGAGCCGCAATGAAAACGACGTCGGCTTGGGAGGCGTAGCATCCGTGGATGCCATCGATCACGTCTTCCCACGGGTCGAACTCTTCGAAGGTCACGTCATCTTGGATGATCGGCTTCGCCAGTGCGGCTTCAAGTTTGGCTCGAAGGGTCATTGTTCCAGCCCGTTCATTTCAAGCCAGCCCAAGCGGGCCGCCATGTTCATCACCGAGTCTTCCAGCATCGCGATCCGCTCTGAGTTGGTCAGGCGGTTGCGCTTGGCCGTGTAGCTATTCGGCATAACGACGTGGCCGCGCTGGCGAGCCGTCCGAATGTTGCTGGAGGACAGGCCAAACCGTTCCATGATCTCGCCATGAGAAAAACCTTCGTCGTAGGCGGCTTGGACCGCTTTCCAATCGGTCCACACTTTGCGGGTCAGACCGAGCTTGGCGGCGTGATACTGGACCGTTGAGTGGGAGAGGCCGGTGGCGGCCATCACTTCATCGCGGGACTTCCCCTCGGTCAGAAGTTTCTTGGCCAGTTCGGCGTTTGCAGACGTCCTCATTGGGCGTCCTTTCGAGCTTTGGCGGTCGGCGCGGGGCGGTGACCCCACGACTTACGACCGAAAGTTTTGACGCCAGACACGACGGTCGTGGCGGTGATGCGGAAATCGTTGGCGGCGACGCCGAGGGCGGACGCGGCTCCAACGAAGAAAGCGGCTCCGACCAGATCGAGGCCGAAACCCGTCAGGCCGTGAACCGGTGCTTCCACCAGCCCAGCGCCGATGGTGAAGAGGATCGAGGCGATCAGGAGGAAGACCAAGCCTTCCATCCACGTCGCAAGGTTCGGGGCGATCTTCACGACACCACCTCCACGATCCGGCCTTGGATTTCGTCGATCTCGGCCTGAGCCTTGGGCGTCTCGGTGATGTCCTCGCCGGTCTTCGGGTCGATCTTGCGAAGCTCCAGATGACCGTTCTTCTCGATCAGCTTCCAAGCTTTGGGGAGACGGACGATCATTGGTCACCAGCCTTCGTTTCGGCGATCAGTTCACGGACGATCTGACGGATTTTCTCTTCATGGAATTCCATCGCCCGAGCCTCACGCTTCGCGTCAGAGTAGGGTCGTCCGTAGACGGTCGCCCGTTCACACCTCGCTTGGACGGCGCGGTAGTGATCCGGGTTGGCCTCAACGTGGGCGCGGGCCTCCACCATCGCCACCAAATCGCTTTCGCTCACACCGTGGCGGACGCGGGACGGGTCGATATTGGCCTTGAGGAAATCGAGGATCGTTCGTTCGTAAACCGCATAGGCGTCACAGACGGCCCGCGCGATTTCGGCGGTAGTTTTGACGCCGCTCATTTGCCACCACCCTTCGGAGCGCGGGGCTTGCGAGCCTTGGTGACCTTTGGAGACGTGACAGTCAGGGTTCCGTTGTCCCAGACCATGGACCCGAGGTTCGGTTCGCCGGTCTTCTTGGCCGGAAGGTCGGTGACCAGCTTGCCGTCAGCATCGATCAGGCGACCGTTGATCCGAGTGGTCCCCGGTGCTTCGAGAGGCGAGACCGGCGGCTTGGCCAGTTCGATCAACTCCGAACGAAGACCAAGAATGTCGGCTTCGGTCAGGTCGGCGCGGGTGTGCAGTTGAGCCACGTCGGCGCGGGTCGCCTTGGAGGCCAGAGCGTCCAGAAGGCTTTCCTGACCGCCGCGAGCGTGGACGACCTCGGCTTGGACGCCATGGGCGACTTCACGGGCGTAGGCGCCGCCATTCTCGATGTTCGCGAGGCGGGCGTTCAGTTCCACCGGATCGATGCCGGTGATCAGCTTGCGGATGGCGTTGAGGATCATTCCGACACCTCGGAAGTCAGGCCAGCCAGCGCCAGCGCGTGAGCCTCTTGGAAGGCCGAGACCATGGCCTCGCCGACGATCACATTGGTCGGGTCGGTGTAGAGGGTCATCTTGGTCCCCTCGATCTTGATGTCGCGAAGGCCCTGACGGGGCGTGACGTCTTTGACCGGTTTGTTGAACCGCGTCTTCTTCTGGCGAGTATGCGCCATGTTGTCGTAATGCATTTGAATATCTCCCGGCCAGTCGAGAGTGTTGTTGTTCGACCAGCTATCTTTATTTATTCAAGATACCCGAAGTCGTGTCACACCGCATTATTCAAGACGTTCAGGGCCGGTTTTATCGATGTCTGAAGTCGATACTTAGTCGTTTTCGCTTGACTGTGCGAAAGATATGGACGGCATTTTCACTTCTAGCCTAAATATAACTTGTAACCCGCTTCTGACGTGAGCAAGACGACAGGACGGGCCGCGAGATAAGTTGATAAATATCCACGGATCGTTGTATACTCGACGTTCTGTAATATCCAACGCTTGAGGCCCTGACGTTCTTGCTCGACGTCAGGGCCTTATTGTTTGGAATATTATGGAAGAAGAAATCTGGAAGCCGATCCCCGGAAGCAAGGGATACGAGGCTTCGACGTTCGGTCGCATCCGCTCACGGAAATGCATCCTCAAGCCGCAGCCCCACAAGGCTGGCTACTGGCAAGTCAAAATCGTCCTCGATGGGGCGATCATCTGCAAGACCGTTCACTGGCTGGTCGCGCTGACGTTCTTCGGCCCTCGCCCGGAAGGGATGGAGGTCTGTCACTGGGATGGTGACAAGAGCAACAACGGCCCGTTCAACCTTCGCTACGCGACCAGAGCGGAAAACGTCGGCGACAACCGCCGCAACGGCGTTTTTGGGGGGATCAAACGCGACCCCGCAGACCTCAAGCCGGGTTGGGACGTGTCTTCCCGAAAAGGGAAACTGACCTACGCGCAGCGACGCGAGATCGTGGAGATCGCAGCCGCGAACCCCAACTTGACCTTCACCGAGATCGGCAATCGCTTCGGGGTCGCGCAACAGTCGGTTGGTAATCTCTGGCAATACGCTTGCGGGAGTGTCGCCTAATGGCCCGCGCTCTCAACTGGTCGAACCCACACCGCAACAAGGTCGATCCTAACCGGATCGCGATCACCAAGGCCGAGCGTCTGACCACGGACGCCGAACACCGGGTTCAGGATTGGAAAGACCGCATCGAAGCCGGTCGCCCGTCCGCATCGAAAACCGCTCGCCTGAGTGGACCCGTCCGTGTGTTCAGCGTCGAAGAGATCGCAGCGTGGGAGGCGGGCCGATGATCACCCTCTACCTGAACCTCTACCTTGAAGAACTGAAACCCTTTGGCCGAGCCGCTTATCACGCGGGTCACGAAGACGACGCTCTTTCGACTGGCCTTGCACATTGGTTTGAATCCTTGTTGGGGGTCATCCCGGCGCCCGCGATGACTGAGACAGAGTTGCGCGACGCGATGATGGACGGGACGCCTAACCCGCTGATCCTGAGCCAACCGATCCACTTCGAGAAAGACGCGGAAGCTCTGGTGTTCATGATGCGCTGGAGTGACGAGTTCACGATCTCCACCAAGGCGCCGACGCCACCCGAACCGGCGAAGAAATTCGTCACCTCGCCGGTGAAATGCCGGATCGAGAATGGTCGTGTGGTCTGGAGGATCGTCAAATGATCACCCGCGACCTTCTCAACCACCTCGCCACGATCACCGGCGACAAAGCCTTGCTGAACGCTTTCAAGATCAAGAACCCGGAGTTCGTCGGCTTGTGCGAGGCCATCGCCGCACGGGATTTGCGAGACGAAAAACCCATCGGGAGCTTCCCGGTCATGGGCGACCTGACCGCGATCCAGATCGCCGTCTTCGACAACGGTCCACCCAAGGGCCGGGGGACACGCTACGGGCTGGCCGTCGAGTTCTGGACCAAGCCCGACGTCAACGTGAAGAAAAAGAACTTCGACCGTAAGGCCAACGTGATCCTTCTGGACGCGAAGGGCCTTAAGTCTTGGCTCAAGCGGACCATCGACGCCAACCACAAGCGCCGGTTCCCGCTCTCGGCCGACTTCCTTGAACGCTTGATCGAGTTTCAGGCGAACATGGCTCAGAACGAATATCTCGGCCTTCTGTGTGAGAAAAAAGCCGAGTTCGGGACGATCTACTACGACGACCAGATGGTCCATGTTCGGCTGGATGGAGAGGACACACGGATGGTCCTCTTCCTCGGTGACGACATTCGCGTCCTGCCCCGGTTCTCGAAGACTGACCGCCGTGGAAATGAACACGGCGGGAACGTCATCCTGCAATCGCGTTGCGACATCATCGGTTTCGATGACGAATGGGCGACCGACGACTTCGAGGAAATTGTCGATCTGTAGTAATTGAAGACACTAAAACTAATTACTACAGATCGACATATCGCGATCTGGCGTAATGCGCCTCTGGCGGGTTCAGCGCTACGCGCCTAGCGCCTCTCCCTTCGGTCGATGCGGAGCTAATTGCTCCAGTCGAAGGAAAGAGAACTAGGACTACGCGGGAACGGATGACGCCGCCGCCCAACACACCGAACGCCGCCCGGATGGCGGCCATGAAGACCAACCAAAATGACAACCACAAACACGCCCACGCCGGGCAACCTGACCGACGCCGAGAAAGCCTTCCTGACCATGGCGAAGATGGCGGATATCAAGATCGTGGACCTCTCGCCGGATTGGCCGGGGCCGGAGGGTCAGACGAACGGTGCGACAGCCTATCGCCAGTTTTCTCGATCCGCTTTCACCCATATGGATCGTTTGCGCGCAACGGTCGGGCTGATCACAAACTGGACCCCCGACGTTTTCCCAATCGTCGCCTCCACCTTCGAAGTCCTGACCATCGAGCGGCCGGAGCTTCGGGAGCATTATGACCGGGCGAAGGAAGCGTGGGAGGCGAGCCAGTGACCGATTACGAAGGCGAGTTCGCGCCGTTCGCCGCGCTTATGAACCGTATGCCCCCGACCGATTTCCCACACGTTGTTCCGATCATGGTTAGCGTCGAACGCCCGACCGAGACCTTGAAACATTGGTGCGAAGAATCGATCACCGGCCCTTGGAGCGAAGGCCATTTGATCCGCCGCAAACGATCCGTGGGTGATTGGACTTTCGAAGTTTGGGAGTTCCACAACTGGTCGTTCGAACGTCAGGAAGACGCCGCCCTCTTCAAGCTTTTCTGGCTCTGAAAGATATCGTCTCCAGACCCTCCGGCTGGTAGATTGTGGGTGTCGGGGAGTTTTTGATCTTTCGACCCGACATTCATCACAACCGCTCCAGAATAGGTAAGACCCGGCTCCGGCCGGGTTTTGCTTGTCTGGAATATCGCGCATCTCGGATGCGGCTAAATACTCGGTGCCGCCGTGGATTTACCCTGACCTATTCGATGAAAGCCAACTCCCGCTCTACGCTGGTTTTGTCTACCTGATCACACATCTGGCCACTGGTCGCATGTATGTCGGCCGGAAGTATCTCAAGGCCAAGCGCGGGAAGAAAACCGTGGAGTCCGATTGGCGCCGCTACTGGTCCAGTTCGAAGGAACTCAAGGCCGAGTTCAAGGCGAACGGCCACGATGGTTGGGAGCGCCGGATCATCTGTTTTTGCCTGACCAAGGCCGCGACCAACTACGCCGAGGTCGAAGAGCAGTTCGCCCGCGATGTCCTCAAGGCCACGCTCCCCGATGGCTCCCGTGCCTATTTCAATCGAAACATCATGGCTCGCTGGTTCGCGTCGCCGGAGAATTTCTCCGACCAGCATCGCGAGAATATTTCGAAGGCTATGTGTGGAAACACAAACGGCGTTGGTGTGGTGAAATCACCCGAGACGCGGGCAAAACTGTCAGCCGCGCACACCGGAAAGAAACTGACGTCGGAGACCCGAGCGAAAATCTCAGAGAACAATCGGTCGCGAGGCCCGAAGTCGGATGACCACAAAGCGAAAATCAGCGCCGCGATGAAGGGTGTCCCCAAGCCTCCAGAGACCAAAGCAAGGATGAAAGCCGCACAAGCGAACCATCCCGGCCCGTCTCGCGAGACCATCGAGAAATCCGCTGCGTCCCGCCGGGGAAAGCCATCTCACAACGCTGGAAAGCCAATGACCGAAGAGCAGAAAGCAAAGCTGCGAGCGGGTCAGATCGCCTATTGGGACCGCAAGAGAGCCGAGCGCATGGCCGGGGTCGGCTCATGCTGAAATCGATCTCCCGCTGGTTCGCCAAGTGGTCCAAGCGGTTCGTGGACGCGGCGACCTGTTTTCTAAGAGACCCCAAGCGAGCCTCTACGACCGCCGGGATCATGTTCGGCGCGCTGATCGTTGCGCTCTACGTCGTTCAGGTCGCGGCGATGTTCGTCCCGACGACGCCGGTGGCCGCGACCGTCCTCCCGCTTCTATCAAACCAGAACCTCGCGATGATCGCGCTGGTCGCCGTGATCGTGGTCACGTCGTTGGGTTTCGACAAGGTGACCATCACTCTTCCGAATGGCGCATCGGGGACGTTGGAGGACACTCGCGATCAGGCCGTAGAAGCCCTTGAGAAGGCGTCAGACAAGCTTGGTGACCTCGCGGACGCCGTAGCACCCGACAAGCCTTCCTGACCGCTCCAGCGCCCTCAAATCATGGTCACCTTCGCCCACGTCGAGGTCATTTCCAGTTCCTTGCGGATGACCGGCCGCTTGTCCTCGATGTCGAGTTCCACGAACACTTCGTCGTTGATCAGCCAGCCTTTGCCGTTCGACAGAACGTAGAGGCCACCCTTGAACGGCATGATCGTATCGTAGAGCGCCAGAAGCATCCCGTTGGCCTTCGCCCGGTTCCGGTAGAGGTCTTCGCTCTCTTCGTCCGAGAGGCCATCGAACCAGTCGGCGGCTTCGGCCACGGCGTCAGTCCCCGCCACGCGGGTCTGGTGTTTCAACTCTTGGCGTAGACGCTCGATCTCTTTGTCCATCTTCGACGCCTCGATCTCGCGAAGCCGAAGGCGTTCAGCCAGTGACGCCGAACCCGCCTCGATCTGATCCAGCAAGGCGTCGATCTTGATCTGGATCGCATGGCGAGCCGCGATCTTGTTGTTGAGGTCCGTTTGATCGGGGAGGGGTTGCTCTTCCTCCAGACGCGCGACCATGAGGAAGCTGGTCAGCTTCTCTTCGACCTCGGAGCAAAGGTAGGTCTGACGGTTGTCGCAGTTGTGTTTCCGCCCGGCCTGATAGCAGGTGAAGGCGCGCACGGCCCGGCTATTGGGATGGTTGCGGACCACCAGCGTCCCGCCACATTCCTCACACCGGCCGAGACCTTGGATCAGGTTCGGGAAGCTCTTCCCCTTGCGCCCGGCGCCGCCACCCCGCTTGTTCCGCATGGCGATGACGGCTTGCGCCCGGTCGAAGGTCGCTTCGTCAATGATCGGTGGATAGTAGTTCGGGATCGGATCGCCGTCAGGCTGGCGAAGCATCCGTTGATGCGCCCGCTGGCTGGTCAGGGTCGGTTGATAGAACCCCATCACGGAAGGCGACCGGAGGATGGTCAGGACATAGCCTTGGTGCCAGCCGTCCGACCCTTTGACGAAGGGTTCGACGGGCGTGGAGTTCAGTCGTTGGGCGATGGCGGTGATCCCAAGGCCGTCCAGACATTCGGCGAAGATGCGGCGGATCACGTCGGCTTTGTCGTGGTCCAGATCGAACCGTTTGGTGGTCGGATTGTAGATCGTCCAAGCCGGTCCACGCTTGGACAGAACCTCGCCGGTCTCGCGCGCTCTCTTCTTTTTGTCCGCCCATGCGATGGCGACTTTGCGGGTCCGTTCCTTGTTCTCCCGGTGCGCGTTCGACATGACCATGAGGGCGCGCATCATGTCGAATGCGGACGAATGTTTGTGGTAGGTCTCGCCATCGACCAGCGTCACGACGTTCACGCCCTTGCGGACGATGGAGGTCAGAAGGTGAAGAGCCTCGGTCTCGATCTCGCGGGTCAGTCGCGAGAATTCATCGACCAGAAGATAGTCGCCCGGTCGAATGGTCCCCGCTTCGATCTTACCGAGAAGGACGCCGAGTTTGCCGGTTTCACGGTGTAGACCACTCGCCGCCGACAGGCCCGGATCGGAGTAGGATGGGTCGAACTCCACGTTGGGATGGTTCTCTGACCATTCCAACGCCGCCGCTAACTGGCGACGAAGGCCATCGCCCTTAAGTTGGGCGCGCGAACTGATTCGGCTGTAGGCGTAAGCCTTGGGTTTCATAGACATAATCGCTCATAACATGGGTGAAACAATAGTCACCCACGTTATGAACTGCCAATTGATCGGCCCCAGCTTGTCGCCCAGCCCCGTCAGCCCCTGCGACAGGAATCGCTCGAAGCTCTCGGCGCCGTCCGACAGCACCTTGCGATTGGTGCAATAGCGGCTGGCCTTGACCGAGAAGACGAAGCCGTCGGGCGTCTCGTCGCGCCACTTCGCCCAGCTGTCGGGCTTGAACGTCGAATAATAGGTGCCGTTGATCTCGATCGAGGTCAGCGCCCGGCTGGCGAACTCCAGCTCCCGCTTCTGCACCAGTCCCTGCGGATAGAAGACCCCCCGCCACGGCTCGAACGTCCAGCCGCCGACGCCGATATGGATGGATCCCGCCATGACCTAGCCTCCTGATGCAGGCCGCTTTGATCGCAGAAATCACCGGCGGCGGCTATGGGAAGCGGATGGACGGAGCGTTTGAGAAGGATGGCTTACCGGTGGTCCTCGGGGGAGCACCCGCTCGTTGGCGACTTGCAGGCTGCCAAGCCTCTTAACTCGTGTGGCTACACGCGATGCGTACGTTCGCCTCAACCGCTAGAGGCGTTACGTCGTTTGAACGCTTCTACAATCCAATACAGGATTGCATACTCCGCGATAAAAATCGGGGCTAAGGCGAGAGGAGCTTGGATGCGTCCGGGCATCTTGATTAGGAATATTGCACTAAGGTTGATCGCTAGTGTGGCGGTTACAATCGCTATAAACCATTTATGGAAAGCGATATCCCAGTTTGTTTCTATGAGGAGCGAGATCATGGAAATGGATATTGCGATTAGCAGCGACTCTTCTGCACTAAAGAAAAAAGTGCTGATGATAAAAGCAGTGAGAGGAATAAGGGCGTCAAACGCGAGATTTTTGGCTTTTATTGCTTTCTTTTTAACGATGCGACTTTCGTCATTTTTCATGTTTGTTGAATCATGTTTGGTAATTAGGCTTAGCGAAGCGCAGGGCAGATAGGTCTCTGAAGCCTTGCTGGGTGCGATGTGCGAACCTTTGCCGACGGGGATTTGTGATCACATTGGCGCGAAGGCCCACGTAGTGGAAGTCCGCAAATGATCTTGCAGCGAAGTCCGCCTCAAGCCAGCTTCCGGACATTGAGCGCACCAACCAAACGGGCCGCGCCCCCCTCAGCCTGAAACGCAATCTCCCGCCGCGCCGAAGACCACCGCGCGCGGATTGGGCGGGCGCAGGCGGGCCAGCACGTCGCGGCGGCTGGGCGGCCGGCCCCAGCGGGTGAAGCTCAGGCCGTAGCGCCTCAGCGTCGCCTCATGCGGCAACCACAGCGAATGGCGCGACAGCCAGGCCGCGCGGGGCGTCGTCTCGCCGGGGATCGTGACCTGGGTCTGAATGTCCGACAGCCCGATCTGGGCGGCGGCGCACGCCAGAATGCCGGGGTCGGCGCCTCGCGCGGCGTGAAGGGCGCGCAGCCGTCGCGCGCCCCGGGCGATCTCGTCCGGAACGGCCTCGTTCAGCGTTTGATAGTTGGCCTCGATCACCGGCGAGGAGTGGTGGAAGCTGACGAAGCCCGCCCGCTCTATGGTGCGCGTCGCCCCGGCGGCGAAGATGGCGTTGGCGCAGGCGGAGGTGCACTGGCCCCGCACCGTCACCGGCAGGCGCCGCGCCAGGATCACCTCGGCCGCGTCCAGCGCGGCGTTCTCGTCGCCGCCGCCGCTGTCGATCACCAGGCCCTCGACGCTTTCGTCCGACAGGGCCAGGGCCAGGGCGGCGCCCGAGGCCGGGCTGAAGGCCCCGCGAAACACCACGCGCGGCCCCTCGCGCGACAGCAGCCACTGGGGCCGCGCCGGGCCGGCGGACATTTCGGTCGTGGCTGGCGATGCGGGCGACGCCGTCGCCGCCTGCGGCGAGGCGACGGCGATCAGGGCGGAGGTCACGGCGGCGATCAACGACACAGGCTTATGAGCCTCCTTGCAGGACCGCCACCATGCGCCCGCCTAGGCGTCTGTGTCCAAGCCAAAGATGAGGGCCCGGCGCCGCGCCCCGTGGCGAAGAGGTTGGCCTCCCCGCCAACTCGTGCATAGTGATGCTCGACAAACGGAGGTCGGTCATGTTGTTGGCGGTTCTGTTCTACGGCGTTACGGCGTTTGGCGGCCAGACGGGGGCCCAGCCCGCGCCGCCGTCCAACCATCAGGTCATCCGCCCCAGCGCCGACCGGGCGGACCCAACCATGTGGCGCTTTCAGGACATGGATGATCGCCGCATGATCGACGAGATGCGCCGCGAGCGCGTCCGACAGAACTACGAAGCCGCCGTGATCAATCAGCGCCGGCTGCTGGCCGACGAGCTGGACAAGCTGATCGCCGCCAATGAATGCGGTCAGGCGACGGACCTGGCCCAGCGCGCCGGCTATCGCGACATCCGCGAAGGCGTCGCCAGCGCCTGTCAGGCCAGGGCCGGTTCGAGCTCCTAAGGCTTCGTCGCCGATTTAAACGCCAGAGCGTGGCGGTTCGCCGCCTGCGGGGCTATAGCGCCAGCCTGACCGGAGTGCTGTGCGCGTGTTCGAACTGACGCCTGAAATCATCGCCCTGTTGGGCGTCGCGTCGGTGATCGCCGGCTTCATTGACGCCATCGCCGGGGGCGGGGGGCTGATCTCGCTTCCGGCCCTGCTGTCGGTGGGGCTGAACCCGGTCGCCGCCATCGCCACCAACAAGGTTCAAGGCAGCGTCGGCACGGCCAGCGCCCTGTGGAACTTCTGGCGCAAGGGGCGGGTGGATTTCCGCCTGATCCGCTGGCCGCTGGCGCTGGTCGCGATCGGATCGGGACTGGGCGCCTTCGCCGTGACCCTGGTGGATACGCGCTGGCTGATGATCCTGTTGCCGGTCCTGCTGATCGGCATCGCGCTGTATTTCCTGCTCGGACCCAAGGCGGCGGACGAGGACGCCCACGCCCGGCTGACGCCGCTGGCCTACGCCTTTGTGGCGGGCGGGATCGGCTTTTACGACGGCTTCTTCGGGCCGGGGACGGGGTCGTTCTTCGCGTTGAGCCTCGTCATGCTGCTGGGCATGGGGCTGACGCGGGCGACGGCGCACACCAAGGCGCTGAACCTGATGAGCAGTGTCGTCGGCATCGTCGTTCTGGCCGTCGGCGGCCATATCGTCTGGGTGCTGGCCGGGATTATGGCGGTGGGTCAGTTCATCGGCGGGCGGCTGGGTTCGCACGCGGCCATGCGCTTCGGTCCGCGCCTGATCCGGCCGCTGCTGGTGGTGATCTCGCTGGCGATGACGGCGCGGCTGCTGTCCGACCCCGCCAATCCGCTCAGGGCCATGATCGCGGGCTGGCTGGGTCTTTAATAGGCGTAATCGCGATAGACGCGGCTGATGTCGCCGCCCCATTCGCCGTTGTACAACTCCAGCAGGCGATCGGCCGAGGTCACGCCGCTGTCGGCGATGTCTTCCAACTCGGTGATGTAGCCGCGCTCGTCCACCATGCCGCCGCTGAAGCGGGCGCGGTTCTTCAGGCCCTGCTTGGCGATGTTGACCATGTCGACGGCGATGTCGCGCGCGCTGCGGCCGCCCACCTCGGCCTTCAGGCCCAGCCGCGTCACGTCGCGGCGCAGGCGCTCGTGGTCGGCGATGTCCCAGTCCTTGCACAGGTCCCAGGCCGCGGCCAGCGACGGCGCGTCGTACAGGATCCCGGCCCACAGGGCGGGCAGGGCGCAGATGCGGCTCCACGGCCCGCCGTCGGCGCCGCGCATCTCCAGATACTGTTTCAGCCGCACCTCGGGGAACAGGGTGGTCAGGTGGTCGGCCCAGTCCTGAACTGTGGCCCGGTCGCCCGGCAGGGCGTCCAGCTTTCCGTCCATGAAGGCGCGGAACGACTGGCCCGACAGGTCGACATAGGTCTCGCCGCGCTTGGCGAAATACATCGGCGCGTCCAGCGCATAGTCGGCGTAGCGCTCATAGCCGAAGCCGTCCTCGAACACGAAGTCCAGCATCCCGGTGCGATCCGGGTCGGTGTCGGTCCAGACGTTGGCGCGCGCCGAGACGAAGCCGTTCGGCCTGCCCTCGGTGAAGGGGCTGTTGGCGAACAGGGCGGTGGCGATGGGCTGCAGCGCCAGCGAGGTGCGGAACTTCATGACCATGTCGGCTTCGCTGTCGAAGTCGAGGTTGGCCTGAATGGTGCAGGTGCGCAGCATCATATCCAGGCCCAGCTTGCCCTTCTTGGGCATATAGGCGCGCATGACGTCATAGCGGCCCTTGGGCATGACGGGGATGTCCTCGCGCCGCCACAGGGGGTCGAAGCCCAGCCCCAGGAAGCCCAGGTTCAGCTGGTCCGCGACCTGCTTGACCTCCATCAGGTGCTGGCCGGTCTCGTTGCAGATGTCGTGAATGTCCTTCAGCGGGGCGCCCGACAGTTCGAACTGACCGCCCGGCTCCAGGCTGATCGAGGCGCTGAAGCCCTCGGCGTTCTTGCGCTCCAGGGCGATGACGTGATCGCCCTCCAGCACCGGCGTCCAGCCGAAGCGGGTCAGCCCGTCCAGCATGGCCTTGATGCCGCCGGGGCCTTCATAGGCCGGGCGACGCAGCGTCGACTTGTCGAAGCCGAACTTCTCGTGCTCCGCGCCGATGCGCCATTGGTCCTTGGGCTTCTCGCCCTTCGACATGGCGTGGATCAGCTGGTCTCTGGAAAGGGGCGCCGTGTCGGACATCTGTAACCTCTGCTGTCGCGGCTAGATGGGCCAGCCAGCGGCCGGGCTCAAGGGGGCGGCGGAAACTTCTAACGATCCCAGTCGCCGACCGCCGCCTGCCACAGCGTCATGGCGGCGATGGCGGCGGTGTCGGCCCGCAGGATGCGCGGCCCCAGGGAGACGGCGGTGGTGAAGGGCAGGGAGCGCAGCCGCTCGCCTTCTTCCGGCGAGAACCCGCCCTCCGGCCCGATCAATATGGCCCACCGACCTTCTCCCTCCCCGTCCCGGGGAGGGTGGTCGAGCCCTTCAAGGCGCGACCGGGTGGGGAGGGCCTGGCGATCCAGCACGCCCCCCGTGGCCCCTCCCCACAAGGGGGAGGGAGAAAACGGCGTCAAGGCGGTGATCGCGGGCGCGCCGCCCGTCTCGTCGCAGAACATCAGCCGCCGTCCGTCCTCCCAGCCGTCCAGCAGGGCGTCCAGCTTGACCGGATCATCCACCACCGGCACGTCCAGACGACCCGTCTGCTCGGCGGCCTCCTCGGCGATGGCGTCCAGCCGGTCCAGCCGCAGCCGGTCGGCGTTGGTGCGATGGGTCAGCGCCAGCCGCACCCGCTTGGCGCCCAGTTCGGCGGCCTTCTCGACAATGGTCTCGACGCGGGCCTTCTTCACCACGGCGACGATCAGCTCCAGATCGGGACCATAGGTCTGGGGCCGCATCTGCTCCTCGGCGCGCAGGATGACGCCCTTCTTCAGCACCTCGGCGACGCTGACGCGCCACTCGCCGTCGCGGCCGTTGAAGACCAGCAGCTCGTCGCCCGCCTTCAACCGCATCACCTGCGTCAGATAGCGCGACTGGTCGAGCGTGGGCGCCACGGCGGCGCCGGGGGCGAGGTCGCCCTGAACGTAAAGACGGATCATGGCGCCTGCATATCGCGCTTTCACGGCGACGACCAACCTCGGCGATCGACTGAGCTTGGCGGGAACGCCGGGTGTTCGGCCCGCGTTCGTCTGTCATGTTCACAACCTTGGCCGTTGCGGCGCGCGATCGAAAACGTCTGGCCGAGATTTCCGGCGTCGCCGCCCGCTTTGGCCTTGAGGCCGTGCTGCTGCGTCTCGGCCTGGGCGGCGGCGAGGCCGAGGCGGGCGGGCCGGAGCCCCTGCCGCGCCGCACCCGTCAGGCGCTGGAGGCGCTGGGCCCCACCTTCGTCAAGCTGGGCCAGATCCTGTCCACCCGCTCGGACCTGCTGCCCGCCGACTGGATCGCCGAGTTCGAACAGCTTCAGAGCGGCGGACCCACCCTCGACTTCGAGACGCTGCGGCCCGAGGTCGAGGCCGCGCTGGGCGGGCCGCCGGAACAGGTCTTCGCCCGCTTCGATGCGGCGGCGCTGGCCGCCGCCTCCATCGCCCAGGTGCACCGCGCCGCGCTGCACGACGGGACCGAGGTGGTGGTCAAGATCCGCCGCCCCGGCGTGCGCCCGCGCGTCGAGGCCGACCTGCGCCTGATCGCCGAACTGGCCCGCCGCGCCGAACAGTCCAGCGCCGAGATCGCCCGCTATCGCCCGCGCGCCCTGATCGCCCAGCTGACCGAGGCCATGCTGGACGAGCTGGACTTCACCGCCGAGGGCCGCAACGTCGACCGCTTCGCCGCCGACTTCGCCAAAAACCGCGACGTGGTCATCCCCGCCGTCTATTGGCAGCACACGACCGACCGCGTGCTGGTGCAGGACTATCTCGACGGCGTGGCGCCCATAGACGCCGCACGGCTGAGGGCGGCGGGCGTCGATCCGCACCGGCTTGCCCGCGTCGGCGCCGAGGCGGTGCTGGACATGGTGCTGGTCAATGGCCGTTTTCACGCCGACCCGCACCCCGGCAACCTGCGCGGCCTGCCGGGCGACCGGGTGGGCCTGCTGGACTTCGGCATGGTCGGGACCGTCACCCCGCGCCGCCGCGCCGAGCTGATCAGCTTCGTTCAGTCTCTGGCCGCCGGCGACGGCGCGCGCATGGCCGAGGTTCTGGCCGACTGGACCGAAGGGACGGACGTCTCGCGCTCCAGCCTGACCGCCGGGGCCGAGCGGCTGATCGCCCGCCACGGTCAGGGCGTGGTCGACCTGCCCGCCATCGTCGCCGATCTGATGGGGCTGATGCGTCAGGAACGGGTGGCCGCCCCGCCCGATCTGGTGCTGATCCTCAAGGCGCTGGTGACGATCGAGGGGGTGCTGTCGCGCGTCGACCCCGATTTCGATCTGGTCCAGACGATGAAGGGCGCCTGGAGCCGCGCCCTCTTCTCCAGCCGCAGCCCGGAAGACCTGCGCAACCGTCTGATCGGCGCCCTTCTGGACCTGTCGGCGGCCAGCGACGACCTGCCCCGCCTGATCCGCGCCGCCTCGCGCCGCCTCACGGCCGAGCCCGCCGCGACGGCGACTGCGGACAAGGAAACCGCCCGGTCGATCCTCTCGGCCGGGCGGTGGATCGCCGCTTCGATTGTGCTCTCCGGCGCCCTGATCGCGGGGGCCTTGCTGCTACGCTGATTACAGCGTCCGCGCGATCAGCAGCTTCATGATCTCGTTGGTCCCGCCGTAGATGCGCTGGACGCGGGCGTCCTTGTACAGCTGGGCGATCGGATATTCGGTCATATAGCCGTAGCCGCCGAACAGCTGCAGCATCTCGTCGATGGTCTCGCCCTGGATGTCCGTCACCCAGTATTTGGCCATCGACGCCGTGGCGGCGTCCAGCTGACCCTTCAGGTGCAGACCGATGCAGTGGTCGACGAATACCTTGGCGACGGTCAGCTTGGTCTTGATCTCGGCCAGTTTGAACTGGGTGTTCTGGAAGTCGATGACCCGCTTGCCGAAGGCCTTGCGCTCCTTGACGTAGGCCAGCGTCGCCTCCAGCCCGCGCTCGGCGGCGGCCACGCCCTGAACGGCGATGTTCAGGCGCTCCTGCGGCAGTTGCTGCATCAGCTGGACGAAGCCCTGGCCCTCGGTGTCGCCGATGACGTTCTCCAGCGGCACCTTCACATCGTTGAAGAACAGTTCGGAGGTGTCGTTCGCCTCCATGCCGATCTTGTGCAGGTTGCGGCCGCGCTCGAAGCCTTCTGCCCCGTCGGTTTCGAGGCAGATCAGGCTGGTGCCCTTGGCGCCCTCGGCCGGGTCAGTCTTGGCGACGACGATGATGAAGTTGGCCAGCTGGCCGTTGGTGATGAAGGTCTTGGAGCCGTTCAGCACATAGTGGTCGCCCTGCTTCACGGCGGTGGTTTTGACGCCTTGCAGATCCGACCCGGCGCCCGGCTCGGTCATGGCGATGGCGCCGACCAGTTCGCCCGACTGCAGGCGCGGCAGCCAGCGCGCCTTCTGCTCGGCCGTGCCGTAGTGCCAGATGTAGGGCATGACGATGGCGTTGTGCAGCGAGATGCCGAAGTGGTCCGCGCCCTTCCAGCCCAGCTGGCGCATCAGCACCACCTCGTGCCGGTAGTCGCCGCCGAAGCCGCCGTCCTCTTCCGGCAGCGACAGGCCAAGCAGGCCTGCGTCGCCGGCCGCGTTCCACAGCTCGCGCGGCACCGAGGAGGCGGCGATCCACTGCTGGAACTTCTCTTGCGGGGCGTGCTCGTCGATCCATTTGGCGACGGAGTCGGAGAAGAGGACGATCTCCTCTTCGCGCATGAAATCGGGGTCGGGGCTGCCTAGGACGTTCATGGAAGGCGTTCCTGCATTCTCCCTCCCCTTCATGGGGAGGGTGGCTGAGGCCGTCAGGCCGAAGCCGGGTGGGGGCGGCGAGGTGACGCAGAACTCTGTGGCGGAGGGACGGGCGCGGCGTGTGTTTCGCCATGCCCTCCCCACCCGGTCGTCGCTACGCGCCGACCACCCTCCCCATGAAGGGGAGGGAGAGTTTCATGCTCAGAACGCCTCGGCGGGCATCTGCATCAGCACCTCGGCGCCGGACTTCAGCTTCTTCAGGTGCGCCCCGGCGTCGGGCAGGATGCGCTCGACGAAGTAGCGGCCGGTCATCAGCTTGTTGGCGTAGTAAGGATCGGCGTCCCCGGCGGCGATCTTGCCTTGCGCCGCCTTGGCCATCTGCGCCCACAGGAAGGCGTAGGCCGTCAGGCCGAAGATGTGCAGATAGTCGGTCGAGGCGGCCGCCGCGTTGTCCGGGTTGGCCATGCCGTTCTGCATCAGCCACATGGTGGCCTCCTGCAGCTTCTTCTTGGCGTCGGCCAGGCCTTCGACGAAGGGCTTGATCGCCTCGTCATCGCCGTTCTCGCTGACGAAGGCGTCGATGTCGGCGAACCAGCTCATGATGGCGCGGCCGCCGTTGGCGGGCAGCTTGCGGCCCACCAGATCCAGCGCCTGAATGCCGTTGGTGCCTTCATAGATCATGGTGATCCGCGCATCGCGCAGATACTGCGACGCCGGGAAGTGTTCAGTATAGCCCGAACCGCCGTGAACCTGCATCGCCAGCGAGGCGACGTGGAATCCCTTGTCGGTCAGATAGGCCTTCAGCACCGGCGTGATCAGGCCCATGTAGTCCTTGGCCTTGGTGGCGACGGCTTCGTCGGCGGCCTTCTGCAGGTCGGCCTGCAGGGCGGTCCACAGGATGAAGGCGCGGCCGCCTTCGACGAAGGCCTTGGCCTCCAGCAGCATGCGGCGCACGTCCGGGTGGACCATGATCGGGTCGGCCGGGCCGTCCGGGTTCTTCGGTCCGGTCAGGCTGCGGCCCTGCAGGCGGTCGTTGGCGAACTCGACGGCGGCCTGATAGGCGGCGTCGCCGATGGCCAGCCCTTGCAGGCCGGTGCCCAGGCGCGCCTCGTTCATGACCACGAACATATTGTTCATGCCCCGGCCTTCTTCGCCGATCAGCCAGCCCTTGGCGTTCTCATAGGCCATGACGCAGGTGGCGTTGCCGTGGATGCCCATCTTGTGCTCGAGGCCGGCGCAGGACACGCCGTTGCGCTCGCCCAGCGAGCCGTCTTCGTTCACCAGGAACTTGGGCACGACGAACAGGCTCAGGCCCTTGATGCCCGGAACCGCGCCTTCGACGCGGGCCAGCACCGTGTGGATGATGTTGTCGGCGAAGTCGTGCTCGCCCGCCGAGATCCAGATCTTCTGGCCGGTGATCGAATAGGAGCCGTCGTCGTTCTTGACCGCCTTGGTGCGGACCATGCCCAGGTCCGTGCCGCACTGGGGCTCGGTTAGGTTCATGGTGCCGGTCCATTCGCCCGACGCCATCTTGGGCAGATACTTCTGCTTGATCTCGTCCGAGGCGCTGGCCTCGATGCCGTGGAAGGCGCCGCTGGTCAGGCCCGGATACATGGAGAAGGCGGCGCTGGCGGCGGCGGTGAACTGGCCCACCGCGCTGGACACCACCGAGGGCATACCCTGACCGCCGAACTCGGTGCTGAAGCCCAACGAGGGCCAGCCCGCCTCGACCATCTGATGATAGGCTTCCTTCCAACCCTTGGGCGTGGTCACCACGTCGCCCTCGATGCGGCAGCCTTCCAGATCGCCGGGACGGTTGATCGGGGCGATGACCTCCTCGGCGAACTTGCCGCCTTCCTCGATGATCTGGTCGATCAGGTCGCGCGACAGATCGGCGTCGGGCAGCTGGTTGCCGTAGGTCTCGACCTGCAGAACGTCATGCAGGACGAAGGACAGGTCGCGGACGGGCGCCTTATAGGTCATGGGATCACGCTCTCGCTTTGAAGGTCAGGAAGTGGTCGTCGGGGTCGTTGAGCCGCTCGCTCAGCAGGCTGGCGTAGGCCTCGGCGCCCGGCAGAAGGTCGGGTCGGTGTTCGCCCAGGGTCTTTTCCATCCAGGCGCAGGCGGCCTCGGCCGTCTCGATGGCGCCTTCGATGTCTTCCAGCTGCTGCTTCAGCGCCTCGATGCGGGCGCGATGGCGCGGCAGGGCGATGGCCATCTGATGGACGTTGTGGTCTTTCTGATCATACAGATCCAGCATCTCCTGGATCTCGACCAGGGTGAAGCCGATGCGCCGGCCGCGCATGATCAGCTTCAGCCGAGCCCGGTCGCGCGGCCCATAGACCCGCGTCTGCCCTTTACGCGACGGCGTCAGCAGGCCCTTGTCCTCATAGAAGCGAAGGGCGCGCGCGGTCGCGCCGAACTCACGGCATAGCTGCCGTATGGAATAGGTGCGATGTTCGTCTGCGATCGACATGCCGCCTTGATAACTTGACGCGGACGTAAAGGGAAGCTTTCGGCGCGCCCGGCTACGAAGTTGTGAACGGCTCAAAAGAAAAGGCCGCGACCGGGGTTGGGTCGCGGCCTTCGTATTCGCAGGCCCTCTGGGGGAGGGGGAGAAGCGGGCCTGCAAATCGGATCGGGAAGGGGCGTCGGCTCAGCGGCGACGCAGCCACAGCACCGGCGCCGTGATGGCGATCAGGACGACGTTGGTCAGGCTCAGGCCCATGTCGAGGTTGAAGGCGTGGACGCCCAGGGCCACGACCTCGAGGATCAGCAGGCCCGCTGTCGCCGTCAGCAGCAGCGGACGGCCGAACCGCCATGAGATCAGCGGCGTCAGCACCATCATGGCCAGCGCCATCTCGGCGACGCCGACGCCGCGCACAAAGGTCTCGCTGACGAGGGCCGGCCACTGCATCAGCACGATGAGGTTCTGCATCGGCTCGGACAGCTTGGCGTAGCCGGCGGCGAGGAAGAACATGGCGATCCAGCCCTGGAAGGTCCAAAGCGTGATGTTCAGATAATCGGCGCGGGCGCGCGCCTGATGGGGCGTCAAGGTGGTCGTCGTCATGGCCGTAACCGTTAATTCGCAACAGCTACAACATCAGTTGCTGTGTGCTGACTTGCAAGCGGCTGAAACAATCTGTGATCAGGCTGGCGGAAGGTCGTGGCGACAGCGAGGCTGAAACCACAATTCCCCGTAACCCAGCCGAGATCATCCGCCTCTAAGCCGAGCCGTATTTCGAGTCAACGCGCGATGACATCAATTGATGACTTAGAGGCTCCAGGCCGCTTTCGCCGTCTCCAGCCGGGCCAGTTTGGCCTTCAGCGGCGCCCAGTCGTCGGCCGCGTCGATGGCGCTCCACAGGGCCTCGACCTCGTCGATCAGCAGCTCTTCGGGCTCGGGCGCGGCGAACATCGGATGCTCCAGCCGCTCGGGCCGGTCGGGCTCATGCTCCATCAGGGCGAAGCGGAAGGCGTCGAAGGCCTCGCCCTGATAGGTCTTGCCGCGCACCCCGCCCAGCGCCCGCGCCGCCGAGCTGAACCCGCCGAACCAGTCGAAGAAGATCGGCTCCCAGCGCAGCGCCTCCTTCTTCTCGCGCGCCAGCGCCAGCGTCGCGTCCAGCAGCCGCTGGTCCGCCGCCTCGCCCAGGCTCTTGACGCCCAGCCGGTTCAGGAAGGCCGCGCGCAGGTGGCGTATATAGGCCGGGCCGAAACCGTTCAGCGCCGCCGCCAAGTCCGCGACTTGCGGCTCCGACTCGGCGATCAGCTTCAGACACCCCGCCAGCTGGGTCAGGTTCCAGAACACCGCCTCGGGCTGGCGCGCAAAGGCGTAGAGGCCGTTCTGGTCGAAATAGGCGGCGGTGAAGCCCGGCTCATAGTGCGGCAGGAAGCGCCACGGGCCGTAGTCGAAGCTCTCGCCCGCGACGTTCAGATTGTCGGTGTTCAGCACGCCGTGGACGAAACCCGCCGCGATCCATTGGGCCGTCAGCACCGCCGAGGCCTCGACCACCGCCGCCAGGAAGCCGGGCGCGTCGCCGGGCGCGACCGCCGGATGATACAGGCTGCGCGCGTGCTCCATCAGCGCCTCGATCTGGTCCTTGCGCCCGTAGTAGGCGGCGCGCTGGAAGGTCCCGAAGCGGATATGGCTGTGCGACAGCCGCACTATGACGGCTGATCGCGTCGGCGACGGCTCGTCGTGCCGCTCCAGATCCTCGCCCGTCTCGATCAGCGACAGGATGCGGCAGGTCGGCACGCCCAGGCTCTCCAGCATGGCCGCCGCCAGGGCCTCGCGCACCCCGCCCTTCAGCGTCAGCCGCCCGTCCGCATGACGCGACCACGGCGTCTGGCCCGAGCCTTTGGTGCCCAAGTCGAGAAGGCGGGGATTTTGAGTGTCCCTATCGCCTTGCTCGCGGGGCAAGGCTGCTTCAGGGACTTCTCGCATCTGCGCCGCCAGAAAGCCGCGCCCGTCGCCGATCTCGGGATTGTACACGCGGAACTGGTGGCCGTGGTAGCGCATGGCCACGGGGCCGGGCTGGCCGGGCAGGGGCTCGAACCGGCCGAAATGCGCGACCCATTCGGCGTCGTTCAGCGTCTCCAGCCCCACCGTCGCCGCCGCCCGGTCGTTGCGCAGGCGCAAGATCGTCTGCGGGAAGTCGGCCGGCTTCACGGCGTCGCCGTATTCGGCGCCCAGTTCAAAAAAGCGGGGGTCGGGGCGATAGGCGGGGGAGACGGGCATGGGCGGCAGATGCCCCTTCGCAGCGCATTTCGCAACCGCGAGGCGGATCCGGCGCGGCGGGGTTGAACCTTGCGGCCCGATCCGTATTTTCACCGGCAGAGATCAGGCCCCGCGCGGCATCGCCCAGGGGTCAGGCCGGCGCCGCCTCGCGCGCGAATCCGGTCCGGCGTCCGTCGATAACCTGACGCCACGACAGACCCTCTCGCTGTTTCGGAGACCTTCGTGGCCAGAAAACATACGCTCGCCTTTCTCAAGACCGAGGCCGGTTCCGGCGCCGTCCTGGGCTTCGCCGCCCTGGCGGCGCTGATCGTCGCCAACTCGCCCTGGTCGGCGGATTATTTCGCCTGGCTCAAGAGCGTTCACGCCGTTCAGATCGGCCCCCTGCGGCTGGAGGAGACGATCTCCGACTGGATCAAGGAAGGCCTGATGGCGGTCTTCTTCCTGATCGTCGGCCTTGAGATCAAATATGAGGTCCTGAAGGGCGAACTCAGCAATCCCAAGAAGCTGGCCCTGCCCATTCTGGCGGCGCTGGGCGGCATGGCGGTTCCGGGCCTGGTCTATCTGGCCGTCGCCGGAACGCTGGGCGGCCCCACGCAGGGATGGCCCATTCCGCTGGCGACCGACATCGCCTTCGCCCTGGCCGTTTTCGCCATGGTGGGGCGCAGTCTGCCCGGGTCGCTGCGCGTCTTCCTGCTGACCCTGGCCATTGTCGACGACCTGGGCGCCATCGCCCTGATCGCCATCCTGTTCAGCCAGGGCGTGCAGTGGGTTCCGCTGCTGGCGGCGCTGGGCGTGATCGCCGTCTTCGCCGTGCTGGGCCGTCGCCGGATGGCCGCCGCCTTCTGGGTGCTGGGCTTCGCCGCCGTCTGGTATCTGACGGTGCTGTCCGGCCTGTCGACGTCGCTGACGGCCGTGGCCTTCGCCCTGATCGTGCCGGTCGATCCGCGTCGCGAGACGTCGCAGAGCCCGCTCAAGGACGCCATGCACGACCTGCACCCCTATGTGGCCTATCTGGTCCTGCCGCTGTTCGCCTTCGCCAAGGCGGGCGTCTCCTTCGCCGGCCTGTCGCTGGAGCAGGCCTTCGCCCCGCTCGTCGTCGCCATCGCCCTGGGCCTGTTCATCGGCAAGCAGATCGGCGTCTTCGGCGTGGCCTGGCTGGCGGTCAAGCTGGGGCTGGGCGACAAGCCGTCGGGCGCTGGCTGGATGCAGCTTTACGGCGTCAGCCTGCTGTGCGGAATCGGCTTCACCATGAGCCTGTTCATCGGCGTCCTGGCCTTCCCCGGCGCCGTGGACTCCGTCGAGCAGATCGAGGTCAAGCTGGGCGTCATCGGCGGCTCCCTGCTGTCGGGTCTGGCTGCGGCCGTGATTCTGTCCCTCGCCGACGCGGCGCAAAAGAAAAGACGCCATTTGAAATCAGTCGCTTCGGCTGAGTGATCGCCGATAACATTGACCTAACGTCAGTATATTTGTCGCTTTATCGCCACAGGTGAGGCGGGGGCGAGGGAATTTATCGTCCCTCACGTGGCCTTTGCTTGTCGGTGACTGGGGCATGGACTACCCCTTTGTGCTGAGAACCCGCGCCGTCCAATGAGCGCGGATCATCAGGGACAGGAATCGCGCGCGGCCGCGAAATGCGGCCGGGCCCACAGAGTCGGGGAGCCGCCTTATGCGTTTGAACCACATCCTTCGCTGCACCGCTTCGGTCGCCGTCGTCGGCGTCGCGGCCTTCGGCTTCGCAGGCGACGCCGCGGCCCAGGAGGGGCCCACCACGGTCGACGACATCATCGTCACCGCCCAGAAGCGCGAACAGAGCCTGCAGGACGTGCCGATCGTGGTCACCACCCTGTCGCAGGCGGCGCTGGAAGGCGCCGGGGTGCGCGACATCAAGGATCTGCAGATCCTGACGCCAGGCATGACCGTCACCTCGACCCAGTCCGAGACCTCGACCACCGCCCGCATCCGCGGCGTCGGCACCGTGGGCGACAACCCCGGTCTAGAAAGTTCGGTCGGCGTGGTCATCGACGGCGTCTACCGCTCGCGCAACGGCGTCGGCTTCGGCGACCTGGGCGAACTGAGCCGCATCGAAGTGCTGAAGGGGCCGCAGGGCACCCTGTTCGGCAAGAACACCTCCGCCGGCGTCATCAACATCATCTCCGAGGCGCCGTCCTTCACGCCGGGCTTCGAGGCCGAGGCCACCTACGGCAACTTCGGCGCCTGGGGCATCGCCGGCTCGGTCACCGGCCCGCTCAGCGAAAAGGTCGCCGGCCGCCTCTACATGGCCAAGCGCGAGCGCGACGGCTTCTATGACGTCGTCACCGGCGCCGGTCCGCGTCAGGAGACCGACGACCAGAACCAGAACTTCTGGACCGCGCGCGGCCAGCTGCTGATCCTGCCCTCGGACGACGTCTCGATCCGGCTGATCGCCGACTATTCCAAGCGCGACGAATACTGCTGCGTCTCGACCCAGATCCGCACCGGCCCCACGGTCGCCTTCATCAACGCGGTCGGCGGTCAACAGGCCGCCCCGGCGCCGGGCTTCGGCGAACTGCCCTTCTCGCGCACGGCCTACGCCAACCGCGGCACCGGCCAGACCATGGAAGACATGGGCTTCTCGGCCGAGGCCAACATCGACATTCCGTCGTGGAACGCCACCTTCACCTCGCTCAGCTCCTGGCGGAACTGGTCGGGCGTCAACGGCATGGACCTCGACTACACCACCGCCGACCTGCTCTATCGCGTGGATGACGGCGGCTACGGCTTCGAGCTCGAGAACCTGACCCAGGAGTTCCGGCTGGCCGGCGCCACCGACCGCCTCGACTGGCTGGTCGGCGCCTTCATGACCCGCGAAAACATCGACCGCGCCGACAGCTACTGGTACGGGGCGGGCTACACGCCCTTCCTGTCGCTGCTGATCTCCAGCCAGTTGAACGCCGGTTCGAGCGCCATCCCGATCAGCCCGAATATCATCGGCTGCATAACCCGTCCGGGGACGACGGCGCAGTTCCTGGCCGGTTGTCTGGCCACCGGCGGCATGGCGCCCTCGGGCCCGACGGCGCCCACCGGCCCCGGGTTCGGCACGGGTCATGGCGTCCAGGATCACTACAGCCAGACGACCGAATCCATCGCCTTCTTCACCAACAACACCCTGCATCTGACTGACAAGTTCGACGTCACCCTGGGGCTGCGTTACACCCTGGACGACAAACGCCTGCTCGGCGTCCAGGACAATCTGGGAACCAATGGCGCGGCCTGCGGCGGCGCCCTGGGCAATGTCGCGGCGATGACCGGAGCGCTGATGGGCGCGGGCCTGCCTGCGGCCGCCGCCCAGACCACCGCCGGGCGCCTGGCGTCCAACCTCTGCCTGCCGTGGGCCAACCCGCTGTTCGACAACCGTCGCATTTCGGAAAATCACGACAACGGCGAGCTGAGCGGCACCCTCAAGGGCAGCTATCGCTTCAACGACAGCGTGATGGCCTACGCCTCCTACGCGCGCGGCTACAAGTCGTTCGGCTACAACATGGACCGGGTGCAGGGGCCGACGGCGATCAATCCGCTGCCGGTCAACCCCAGCAGCTCCCTGCTGTTCCCGTCCGAGACGGTCGACAGCTATGAAATCGGGCTGAAGAACACCCTGTTCAACCGTTCGGTGCTGTTCAACATCACCTACTTCAACCAGAAGTTCGAGGACTTCCAGCTCAACACCTTCCTGGGCACGGCCTTCGTGGTCGAATCCATTCCTGAGCTGACGTCCGAGGGCGTCGACGCCGACTTCGTCTGGTTCACCCCGGTCGAGGGCCTGTCGTTCTCGGGCGGCGTGACCTACACGGACACCAAATACGGCGACTTCACCGCCGCCGACCTGGCCAACCCCGGCAACTTCCCGCAGCTGTCGCTGCTGCCGGGCGCCCGCGCCTCCTTCGCGCCGGAATGGTCGGCCACGGCGGCCATGTCGTTCGACCGCTCGATCGGCTCGGGCATGAAGGTGGGTCTGAACCTGTCGGCGAAGTATTCGACCGAGTTCAACACCGGCTCGGACCTGCTGCCGTACAAGATGCAGGACGCCATGACCCTGCTGAACGGCCGCGTCACCCTGGGTTCGGAAGACGACCGCTGGGCGCTGGACCTGTGGGCCCAGAACCTGACGGACGAGGAGTACAAGCAGGTCGCCATCAACGCCCCGCTGCAAGGCTCGGCCTTCCAGACCACGGTCCAGCCGAACGGCACCTACTACAACCCGGCGCTGGACACCCAGACCTACAACGCCTTCATGGGCCAGCCGCGCACCTACGGCGTGACCCTGCGCGTCCGCTACTGATCTCAGCGGAGCGTCTGAAGACAAGAGGCGGGCCGGAGCGATCCGGCCCGCCTTTTTGTATGAAGCGCACCCCTCTCCCTCCCCGTCCCGGGGAGGGTGGTCGCGAAGCGACCGGGTGGGGAGGGCCGGGCGATTAGGGTTCAGCGCCTGAATAGCTTCGCCGCCCCCACCCGACTTCGGCCTGTCGGCCTCAGCCACCCTCCCCGGGACGGGGAGGGAGAGGCGGTCTCGCCCTTTCGCCACTCATAGGAAAAAGCCCCCGGCCATGCGACCGGGGGCTTTCCTCTTGAGCTTCGCCTCACTCCGCAGGCGTGTGGCTCTCTCCGGCCATCCGCCTCTGCCCGGCGAACATCCGGTTCAGCGTCCGCCGTCCGAAGCCGGCGATGTCGTCGATGATGGTGAACACCGCCGGGATGTAGAGCAGCGACAGGAAGGTCGAGGAGATCAGCCCGCCCAGCACCGCCACGGCCATCGGCGAGCGGAACTCCACGTCGGCGCCCCAGCCGATGGCGATGGGCACCATGCCCGCCCCCATGGCGAAGGTCGTCATCAGGATCGGCCGCGCCCGCTTGTGGGCGGCGTCCATGATGGCGTCGAACCGGCTCAGACCGCTCTTCTCGGCCATGATGATGTAGTCGACCAGCAGGATGGAGTTCTTGGCCGCGATCCCCATCAGCATCAGCACCCCGATCAGGGCCGACATCGAGAAGCTCTTGCCGGCGATCACCAGGGCGATGAAGGCGCCGCCGATGGCCAGGGGCAGGGCCGCCATGATGGTGACCGGATAGGCGAAGCTTTTGAACAGCAGGGTCAGCACCGCATACATCAGCAGGATGCCCGACAGGAAGGCGATGCCGAAGCCGATCAGCATCTCCTGGATGAACTCGGCGTCCCCGGCCGGGACCTGGCGCACGCCGTTGGGCAGGCTCTTGACCGAGGGCAGGCGGTTCACCGCCTGACCGGCGGCGCCGGTGGTGATGCCGTCCAGCTCGGCCGTGATCGAGGCGATGCGCGAGCGGTCCTGACGGCTGACCGTGGCCGGTCCGGCGCCGAACTCGATGTCGGCCACCGCGCTCAGCGGCACCGAGGCGCCCGAGGCGGTCGGCACGCGCAGGCTTTCCAGCACGTTCAGGTCCTCGCGCGCCGCCTCGGTCAGCTGCAGGCGAATGGGGATCTGACGGTCGCCCAGATTATATTTCGGCAGGTTCTGGTCGACGTCGCCGATGGTGGCGACGCGCACCGCCTGCGAGATGGCCCCCGCCGAGACGCCCAGCAGCGCCGCCTCGTCCGGGCGCGGCGTGACCAGGATTTCCGGGCGGGCGATGGCGGCCGTATTGACCACATTGGCCAGGCCCGGCACGCCGCGCATCTCGTCTTCCACCTTGCGGGCGGCCGCTTCCAGCGTCGCCGGGTCGTCGCCCAGGATGGAGAAGGTGTAGCTGGTGCCGTCGCCGGGGCCGCCGCCCTGCTGGGCGATGCCGGCGCGGATGCGGGCGCCGGGGATCTGCTTCAACTCATCGACCATGACGCGGGCGAAGGCCTGCTGGCTCAGCTCGCGCTGACCCTTGGGCACCATGTCGGCGTAGACATTGGCCTGGTTGACCGCCTGGCCGCCGACGGCGGCGTAGACCGAGGTGACCTCGGGCCGGGCGTTCAGCGTCTGGGTCACCTGCCGCACCACGGCGTCGGTCTGGCGCAGGGTGGCGCCCGGCGGCAGCTCGATCTGGAAGGCCGCGCGGCCCTCGTCGGCGGGCGACATGAACTCGAACGACATCTTGGCGACCACGGACAGGCCGATCGAGCCGAACAGGAAGGCCGCCCCCATGACGAAGACGATCCAGCGATGGCGCAGGCACCACTTCAGCGCCCGCAGATAGCCCGCCATCCAGAAGGGATCCTTGTCCTCATGGTGGGTGTGCTTGAGCATGTAGGCCGCCATCAGCGGCGTCAGCAGACGCGCCACCACCAGGGAGAAGAAGACGCTGATGCAGGCGGCCAGCGCAAAGGCCTTGAAGAACTGGCCGATGATGCCAGGCATGAAGCCGACGGGCGCGAACACGGCGATGATGGTGCCGGTCGTCGCCACCACGGCCAGGCCGATCTCGTCGGCGGCCTCGAAGGCGGCGTCATAGGGCGGCTTGCCGTCGCGCATGTGGCGCACGATGTTCTCGATCTCGACGATGGCGTCGTCGACCAGGATGCCGATCGTCAGCGACAGGGCCAGCAGCGTCACCACGTTCAGCGACTGGTCCATCGGTCCCAGAATGGCGAAGGTCGGGATCAGCGACATCGGCATGGCCGTCGCCGCGATCAGGGTCGCGCGCCAGTCGCGCAGGAAGATCCACACCACGATGACGGCCAGGACCGCGCCCAGGATCAGCGCCTCCAGCGAGGCGAGGTAGGATTCCTCGATGTATTTCACGCTGGAGGTGACCTGTTCGATGGTCAGGTCCGGGTGGCGCTCGTCGATCTTCTCGACCTCGGCGCGCACCTTTTCGGAGACCTTGACCTCGCTGGCCTCGCGCGAGCGCAGGAAGTTGAAGGTCACGGCCTCCTGGCCGTTGTAGCGGGCCAGACGGCGCGGCTCGCTCCATTTGTCGACCACCACGCCCAGATCGCCCAGGCGCACGTTCTTGCCGTCGCCGACCGGCACCAGGGTCTCGCGCAGCTGTTCGACCGAACCGGCGGCGCCCAGCGTGCGCACCGCGCGCTCCGACCCGGCGATGGTGACGCGCCCGCCCGGCAGGTTGTTGTTGACGTTGGTCAGGGCCTGGCTGACCTGCGCCGCCGTGACGCCGTAGGCGCTCAGACGCTGCGGATCCAGCTCGACGCGGATCTCGCGGTCCACCCCGCCCGAACGGTTGACCTCGCCGACGCCGCCCAGCGCCAGCAGGGCGCGGCTGACCTCATTGTCGATGAACCAGCTGATCTGTTCCGGCGTCATCGTTTCCGAGCGCACCACATAGGTGATCAGGGCGTCGCCGGTGATGTCGATGCGCTGGACCGTCGGTTCCTGCATGTCCTGCGGCAGGCTGGCGCGCACGCCGCTCATGGCGTTGCGGACGTCGTTGGTGGCGCGCTCGGTGTCGGTGCCCAGCTCGAACTCGATGGTGGTCGAAGACACCCCGTCCGAAACGTTGGAATAGATGTGGCGCACGCCCGACAGGCCGGCGATCGAATCCTCGATCACCCGCGTGACCTGCACCTCCATCTCGGTCGGGGCGGCGCCGGGGCGCGCGGCCGTGACCGCCACCAGGGGGAAGTCGATGTCGGGGTTGTTGTTGATCCGCATCCCGGCGAAGCCGGTCACCCCGCCCAGCGTCAGCAGCAGGAACAGCAGGATGACGGGGATGGGGTTCTTGATCGCCCAGGCGGAAATCTGGTTCATGGCCGGGCCTTACTTCTTGGCGGGCGCCGGCGCCTTGGGCGCCGCCACCGTCACCTTGTCGCCGTCGTTCAGGAAGCCGGCGCCGGCCACCACGACCCGCACCCCGGCCTCCACCCCCTCGACCGAGGTCTGGTCGTCGTTGCGCGACAGCACCGTCACCGGGGCGAAGCGCACCGAGGAGTCGGCGTTCAGCACGAAGACGCCGGACTTGTTGCTGCGGTACAGGACCGCGTCGGTCGGCACCACCGTGGCCGGACGGGCGCCCGCCTCGATGGCGGCGCGGGCGAACATGCCCGGCTTCAGCGCGCTGCCGGGCGACAGGCTGATGCGCGCCAGCCCCAGGCGGGTCTGAGGATTGACCTCAGGCGTGACGATGCGGACCGTGCCGGTCGTCGATCCGGCCTGGCTGGAGGTTATGGCCGCGCTCTGCCCGGCCTGGATCAGCGGCAGTTCGGTCTCGGGCACCTGGGCGTCCAGCTCCAGGCGGCCGTCGCGCACCATGCGGAACAGTTCGGTCCCGGCGTCGATGATCTGGCCCTTGGTGACGCTGCGGCTGATGATCAGCCCGCTGACCGGCGCGCGGATGGTGGCCTGCGACAGGCGTGTCTGGGTCTCGGACAGCGAGGCGCGCGCCGCAGCCAGATTGGCCGTCGAGGCGCGCTGGTTGGCCAGGGCCGTATCCAGCGCCGCCTGGCTGAGGAAGCCGCGCTCCTTCAGCTCCTGCGCGCGGGCCAGGGCGGCGTCGTCGCGCGCGGCGTTGGCCTCGGCCGTCTGCACTGCCGCCTGCTGCTGGCGCACCTGGGCCCGCAGCAGCACGTCGTTCATCTGCACCAGCGGCTGGCCCTGTCGGACGTAAGAGCCTTCATCGACATAGACGGTCGTCGCCGTCAGCCCGCCGGTCTCGGCGCCGACCGGCACCTCTTCCCAGGCGGTGACGGTGCCCGAGGCGACCACCGTGCGGGGCAGGGCGACCGTCGTGGCCGTCGCCGCGCTGACGGTCTGGCGCGAGGCGCCGGCTTCCTTTTCCTTGGGGGCCTCGCCGTGTCCGCCGCAGGCGGCCAGGGTCAGGCTCGCGCACAGCGCCGCGGCCAGGGCGCCGGTCAGTGGGGCCGAAAAGCGTCGAGAGGTCGCCACGTGCGGATATCCTGGGAGGTTGAGCATTCAGTCAGGCGCGCGCCAACCTTCTGTCCGACGGCGCGGGCATAGCAACGCTGTTTAACCCTTCGGCGATCCCCGCTCAAACGACTCGATCGCAATTACAGAGAAGTAATCTGCGGGCGGGCCGTCGAGAGACGCTTCAAATAGGCGACAGGGGTCAGGGCCGATCCCGCGCCGGCAGGGCGGCGACTTCGGCGTCGGTCAGGCCTTTGACCATACGAACGCTGCACGGCGTGTTGTCAAAGTCCCGAGGCGCCGAGACGATGCGGGTCCAGTCGCCCACGCACAGGCGGGTAAGCCCGCCGTTCGGCTTGAAGCCGATGGCTAGCGCATTTTCCAGGTCCGGACAGACGCCCAGGGTCTCCAACTGATAGACCGACTTCGTCCCCGTGCGCACATAGACGTTGCGCCCGTCGTTCGAGACGCGGAAATTGCGAATGTCGCGCTGGAAGATGCACTGGCGCGCCGTCGTATTCGCGGCGGTCTGGCCGCCGCTGCCGCCATTGGCGCCGCCGTTGACCGGCGCGCACGCGGCGATGGTGAAGGTCGCGGCCAGAAGAGCCGGAGCCATAGCGAGACGAAGGGTCATGACGCTGCCTCGGTTGACGTCGATCATGGCGGTGCGCCCGGTCTGAACCACGCCGGTGGCGTTATGCACGACAACGCCGGGCGCGCGCGCTGGTTTCGCTTAAACGGCGTTATCGCCTTCGGTCAGCCAACGGGTCGCCGACAGCCGGCGCGCCGCCTCGGCGCTCAGCGGCGAGGGCCGCCCCATGGCCAGGGCCGCCAGATGCTCGCCCAGCAGGGGCGCGACGCAGAAGCCGCGCGAGCCCAGACCGGTCAGCACGAACAGGCCGGGGCGCCATCGGCCGCACAGGGGCAGGCGGTCAGGCGTCGTGGCGCGCACGGCCGCGCGGCGCCCCCGCGCCTGAGCAGGCGCGGCCTCGACGCGCGCGGCGAACTGGGGCAGGGCGGCGCCGAGGGTCGCCCGGTTGCGGGCGCTGGCCTCGTCGGACGCCTCGGGCGTTTCGACGCCCCGGTCGTGGGTGGCGCCGTAGAGCATCCCCCGCCCGGTCGGCGCCGCATAGCCGCCCCAGGCCGCCGGGACGCTCGGGCCGGGCGCCGCTTCGTCCTCGATCCAGTCCGCCTGTCCGGCTACGGGCGACAGCGGCAGGTCGGGCGCCAGCCGCCCCGTCCCCCAGCCCGCCGCCAGCACCACGGCGTCCGCCTCGATCAGCACGGCGTCGTCCTCGCCCCGAATGCGCCAGCCGTCCGTCATCGGCTCCAGCCGCGCCACGCGCCCTGTCACCCGTTCTGCGCCGGTCAGCCAGGGCTCCAGTATGGCGTCGGAGCGCACCGCCAGCGCCTGCGCCATCATCAGTCCGCCGCGCGTGGTCGCCTCGCCCAGACGCATCGAGCAGGCCGCCGCGTCCAGACGCTGCATCGCCCCTTCGGCCCACAGCTCCTGAGCGGCGATCTTGTCGAAACGGGCGGCGTCACGCGGCGCCTGCTCCAGTTGCAGCACGCCCTCGGCGACCACGGCGCCGGGCAGGGTGCGATAGAGGTCGCCCGCCCGCTCCAGCGCCTGGGCGTGAAGACCGGCGATCAGGGCGTCGCCCGCATCCAGCCGGGGCGTGACCAGCGACGCGGGAAAGCCCGAGGCCCCCGCGCCCGGCCGCTCGGCCTCGATGACGGCGACGCGCGCGCCCTCGGCGATCAGGGCCCGCGCCAGGGCCGCCCCGGCGATCCCGGCGCCGACGACGGCGACGTGGACCGGCCGCTCCGGCCGCGGCTCGCCGGCCATCCGCGCTTCCAGCCGTTCGCGCTTGCACCCGTGGCCGGGCTTTTTCTCGACCGTAAAGCCGTGCTCGGCCAGACCCCGGCGCACGGCCCCCGCGACGGTGAAGGTGGCCAGCCGGGCGCCGGGCGCCGAGCGCGCCGCGACCAGCGCCATAATCTCGGGCGACCACATGCCGGGGTTCAGCGCCGGCGAAAATCCATCCAGAAACCAGGCGTCGGCCGCGCCCGACCACTGCTCCAGCGCCCATCGCGCATCGCCGACGGCCAGGTCGATCGTCGCCCCCCACTGCGGCAGGTCCAGCCGGTGAAACCCCGGCGTCCCGGCGGGCCAGACCGCCAGCAGCCCCGCGGCCGTCTCGGCCAGCTCGGGCCAGGCGGCCAGCGCCCGCGCCGCCTCTTCGCGCGTCAGGGGGAAGCCTTCGATGGAGAAGACCTTGAGCCGCCCGTTCTCGGGCCGCGTCCGTCGCCACAGGTCCAGCAGGGCGACGATGTTCAGCCCGGTGCCGAAGCCCAGCTCGCCCACGCTGAAGGCGGATCGCCCGCTCCACGCCTCCGGCAGGCCGCAGCCCTGCAGGAAGACCGCCCGCGTCTCGGCCAGGCCGTCGTCCTTGGAGAAGTAGACGTCGCCGAATCGGCCCGAGCGCGGCGAGCCGTCCTCGGCCCACACCAGAAGCGGAGAGGCGTCGTCAGGCGCGATGTCGGCGGGATGGGTCATGACGGCCGGTCTATCGACCTGGGCGACCGGACGAAAGCTGGCTGGAACTATGGGCAAGAAAAAAGGGACCGTCCGAAGACGATCCCTTTCTCCATCACGGTCCGGAGACCGCGATTTAAGACTGTGAAGTCTTAGGCAGCCGGGGCGGCCGGAGCAGCAGCCGGAGCGGCGGCGGCGTCGGCGGCCGGAGCAGCGGCGTCAGCCTTGGCGGCTTCGCCAGCGGCTTCGCCAGCAGCGGCGGCGGCGTCGGTGGCGGCGGCGTCGGCCGTAGCAGCGGCGTCGGCAGCGGTGTCGGCGGCGGCGGTGGCGTCGGCAGCGGCGTCTTCAGCCTTGTCGGTGGCGGCGGGTTGGCAAGCAGCCAGGGCCAGAGCGGCGGCCGAAGCGGCGATCAGAGCGGTGATGCGCATAGTTTTCTTCCTTCAGAAGGTAAATGCGAGACCATGAACCTCGCTGAGGGAGTGATAACGGCTTCGTGAGCACAAGCGCAAGCGATTTCTCACGCGTTCGTGAAGACGCCGCGAGCGCATCTCGTTTGTCGATGCGCCGACGCGCCTCGCCGCGCCTCTAGTGGGGCGGAATCGGCGGCGTGGCCGGGTCGGTCGGATCGGCCGGCAGCGGCGTCGGCGGCGAATCCGGGTCCGGCGGAAGGGGCGGCGGGGTCGGCGCCGGAACGGCGTCGCCCGGCGGCGGGTTGGCGGGCGTCATGGCCCCGGGCGCAGCCCTCGAATCCGGCGTGCTCGAGGGTTGGGCGGCCGGGGCGGTCACGCCGTCCGCCCGCTGCGGCGCGCGTTCGCTGCACGCGGACAACAGCAGAACGGCGCCCACGGCGGTCAGGCTCGGCAGAAGGGATCTTGAGGACGGTCGCATCGGACAGCTCCTTTCAGAAACGGCCGCGCACGCGGCCGTGATCTTCAGAGAACCGTCGTGAACGCTCCGTGTTCCGAAAGTCGCATGAAGCGCCCGTCAGGCGTCCATCGGCGCGGCGGCCAGGGCTTCTTCCATTTCGGTGAAGGACGGCTGGGCGGTCGAAGGGATGTCGCCGCGCCCGATCTCGACCGAGATCTGGGCCGCATTGCCGTGCAGGTGGGCCACCAGCACCGACTGGATGATCTTGTAGTAGGCGCCTTCCTCTTCGACGATGGCGTTCAGGCGCGAGGCGAACGGCCCGACCAGCCCATAGGCCAGGAAGACGCCCAGGAAGGTGCCGACCAGGGCGCCGCCGATCATGCCGCCCAGCACCTCGGGCGGTTCGGTGATCGAGCCCATGGTCTTGATGATGCCCAGCACCGCCGCGACGATGCCCAGCGCCGGCAGGCCGTCGGCCAGGGTCTGCAGCGCGTGGGCCGGGGCCAGGGCCTCGTGGTGGTGCTTCTCCAACTGCTTTTCCATGGCGTCCTCGATCTGGTGCGGATCCTCGAGGTTCATGGTCATCATCCGCAGGGTGTCGCAGATGAAGTCGGTGGCGAAGTGGTCCTTCAGCACCTTGGGATACTTCTGGAAGATGGTGCTTTCGGCCGGCTTTTCGATGTGGCTTTCCAGGGCGATGACGCCCTTGGACTTCATCGTCTTGGTCAGCTGGAACAGCAGGCTCAGCAGGTCCTTGTAGTCCTGCTTCTTCCACTTCGGCCCGGCGAAGCATTTGCCCAGCCCGCCCAGGGTGGCCTTGATCACCGGCAGGCTGTTGGAGATCAGGAAGGCCGCGATCCCCGCCCCGAAGATCGCCATCAGCTCATAGGGCAGCGAATAGAGGATGGTCGCCATCTTGCCGCCGTGCAGCAGGAAGCTGCCGAACACCATGGCGAACAGCATGACGATGCCGATGATCTGGAACATGGGGCGAGCGGGCGTCCTGCAGCCGAAGGGTCAGACGCCTTATCGCCGTTAATGCTTAAGGGCGCGTTTCGCGAATCCCGGTTCGGCACAAAAAGAAGAAGACCCTCTCCCGATGGGAGAGGGCTTGAGCCTCCAAGAGCCGAAGGCGATTGGCCAAGGCGAAAGGGTGAGGGGTTCGCGGTTCAAGTCGGCGTGAGCCGCCGCGCCACGGCTGACGCCGACTGACGGGACAAACCCCTCACCCTTTAGCGCAAGAACGATCGCTGCGCTCTCGTGCGCTCAAGCCCTCTCCCATCGGGAGAGGGTGTTTGTTCTAAAGCCGCGTCTCGCCGCTCAGGATCGCCTCGCGCGCCTGGGCGGTCAGCACCTGATATCCAGCCTCGCCGCCGCGCACCCAGACGGGGCCGTCGACCTTGGCCGGGTCGAAGCCGTCGGCGACCAGGTCGACCTTGCGGTATTTGAAAGTGCCGGTGGTGTCGGCCGACTTCAGCATCCGCACGAACACCGGCCGCGCATAGGACGGCAGTTGCTCATCGGTCCAGGCGGCGAAGGCGGCGGGGTCGAACACGCCGTCCATCACCAGGCCGACCATGCCCGCCTTGCCCTCCTGGCCCGGCACGGCGACGCCATAGGCGATGACCTCCTGCACGCCGGGCGCCTCGGACAGGCGCTGCTCGACCTCGGCGGTCGAGACGTTCTCGCCCTTCCAGCGGAAGGTGTCGCCCAGCCGGTCCATGAAGTAGAAATAGCCCTGCCGGTCCTGGCGCATCAGGTCGCCGGTGCGGAACCAGCGGTCGCCCTTCTTGAACACGTCGGTCAGGATCTTCTTCTGCGACGCCTTCTTGTCGGCATAGCCCGAGAAGTCGTGGCGGATGTCGCTGCCGATCTGGCCGATGGCCTCGCCGGTCTCGCCGACGGCCACGGGCACGCACTGGCCGTTGGGGCCGCGCAGGGGCTCGCCCGTCTCGGGGTCCAGGGCGATCAGGCGGATGTTGATCTGCGACTTCAGATAGCTGGGCACCCGGCCGATGGCGCCCGCCTTGCCGTCGAAGTTGAACAGGGAGACGTTGCCCTCGGTCGAGCCGTAGAACTCCAGAATGTCCTTGATGCGGAACCGGCTCTGGAACTCGGGCCAGACGTCGGGGCGCAGGCCGTTGCCGAAGGCCAGCCGCAGCTTGTGGGCCTTCTCGTCCGGATGCGCCGGGCTGTTGACCAGATAGCGGCACAGCTCGCCGATATAGACGAACATCGTCGCGCCCGTCGCCTTCACGTCGGGCCAGAAATGGGTGGCCGAGAAGCGCCGCCGCGTCACCATCCGCCCGCCGTTCAACAGCACCGAACCGACGCCGACCAGCCCGCCGGTCGAGTGATACAGCGGCAGGACGTTGAACAGCACGTCCTTGGGCGTCGAGGCCGTGGCCCCGGCGAAGGCGCGCATATAGGTCCGCACCCGCGAATGCGGCATCCGCGCCGCCTTGGGCAGGCCCGTGGTGCCCGAGGTGTAGATATAGAGGGCGGTGTCGCGGTTGGTCATGCCCTGGCGCAGCGCGCGGTCGGGCCGCACCGAGGAGGCGCTGCGCACGGCGTTGTCCAGGTCGCGGCGGCCGTTCGTCTCGTTCTCCTCGCCCAGGCCGTGGACCCAGATCATCAGATTGCGGTCGACCAGGCCGCGCGCGTCCTCGACCGCCTGCCAGCAGTCCTCGTCCGTCACCACGTTGAAGGCGGTCGAAATGGTCAGGCAGTGGGCCAGGGCCGCGCCGGTCAGATTGTTGTTGATCAGGGCGGTGGCCACCCCGACCTTGGAGAAACCGAACCAGGCCGCCACGTATTCCACGCGGTTATGCATCACCAGGGCGATGACGTCGCTGCGCTTCAGATTGCGGCTCTTGGCCCAGTTGGCGTAGCGGTTCGCCAGGGCCTCGAACTCGCGATAGGTCAGTTTGCGGGTCTCGTCCTCGACGGCGATGTTGGGGCCGAACCTGTCGACCGCCTCCTCGATGTCGTCACAGGCCAGGACGTCGCCGTCGAGGGTGATGGGCTTGATGCGCTTCAGAAGCCGGAACAGCCCGCTCGCGAACTTGATGTCACGCCGGATGTTTGCCGCCAGTCCCATGGGTGCGCCGCCTCTTCCCGATTTGCCTTTACCAAGGGTGATGAACGGCGCGGAGCGGCGGGTCAACCGGGGGCGGGGACGCAGGCGGAGCCGCCGGACGAAAAGGCGAGCTTCCGCGCCGTTTTCAATGACGTAGCGTCAAGCCTGGCCTCTCAGCGCGCGGCGGGCGCCACGCGCCAGACCGCGTCGCCCACGTCATCGGCGACCAGCAGGGCGCCGCGCCGGTCCACGGCGACCCCGACCGGCCGTCCCATCGCCTCGCCCTTTTCATTGCGGAAGCCGGTCAGCACGTCCTGGGGCGGCCCGTCCGGGCGCCCATCGCGGAAGGGCACGAAGATGACCTTGTACCCGGACGGCGGATTGCGGTTCCACGAGCCGTGCTGCCCGATGATCGCCCCGTTGCGCCACTGCGGCAGCAGGTCGCCCGTATAGAAGGTCAGGCCCAGCGAGGCCGTGTGCGACCCCAGGGCGTAGTCGGGCCGGATCGCCGTGGCGACCATCTCGGGCCGGGCGGGCTGCACCCGCTCGTCGACGTTTTGTCCGTAATAGCTCCACGGCCAGCCGTAGAAGCCCCCCGCCGTGACCGAGGTCATGTAATCGGGAACCAGATCGTTCCCCAGGGCGTCGCGCTCATTGACCGAGGTCCACAACCGCCCGTCCTGCGGGTTCCAGGCCAGACCGACCGGGTTTCTCAGACCCGAGGCGAAGACCCGCCGCGCCCCCGTCGCCGCGTCGATCTCCAGGATGGCGGCGCGGTCGACCTCCTCATCCAGCCCGTTTTCGCCGATGTTGGAGTTGGAGCCGACCCCGACATACAGCTTTGTCCCGTCGGCCGAGGCGACCAGGCTCTTGGTCCAGTGGTGATTGCGCCCGGCCGGCAGGTCCGCGACCTTGACCGGCGCCGCCTCGATGCGCGTCTGTCCCGTCCGATAGGGGACTTTGACCAGGGCGTCGGCGTTGGCGACGTAGAGCGTCTCTGCGACCAGAGCCATGCCGAAGGGCGAGGTCAGGCCGCTGAGGAAGACGGTTTTCGTCTCGGCGGTCCCGTCGCCGTCGGCGTCGCGCAACAGGCTGATGCGGTCGGCGCTGGGCCGGTCGCCCGAGCCGGCGCGCGCCATCACCAGTCCCTCGATCCAGCCGCGCAGGCCGCCCTTCTTCTCCTTCGGCTTGGCCGGTCCCTGGGACTCGGCGACCAGCACGTCGCCGTTGGACAGGACATAGAGCCAGCGCGGATGATCCAGCCCCGTGGCGAAGGCGTTGGCCGCCAGCCCCGCCGCCGCAACGGGCGCGCGGCCTTGCGGCCAGCCGACGGCCGGGGCGATCTTCACCATTGGCACGCCTTGGGGCTTGGGCGCGGGCAGGTTGGGCGCCGCGCCGAACCCGTCGGTTTCGGGCAGCACGCTTTCGGTGCCGCATGCCGCAAGCACCATCATCAGGGGCAGTATCAAGAGGCGGCGGCGACCCATGGAACGATCCTCAGCGTGCAGGTAGGGCGGGATACTCGAGTCGACTGACGTCATAGCCCAGTTCGCCGGCCCGCCGCGTCAGGCGGGCGAGCTGGTCGGCGGTCGGGACCTCCCGCGTATAGATGAAGAGCCGATCGAACGTCGGATCGGCCGAGATGAACCAGCTGTAGTCTTCGGCGCGATCCAGCACCCAGTAATCCCAGGTGACGAAGCCCCAGAAGTATCTGACCCGCAGCTTGGCGTTCACGCCCGGGTCCAGGATTTGGCCGCGCCCTTCGATGGCCTTCTCCGGGCCTTCCGGCGTGTCCACCTGGCACGTGTCGCGCACCGCGACCCGGGCGGGCGGCGAAAAGACATAGGCGCTGGCGCCGGCGACGCAGCCGTCGGTGATCTTCATCGGCAGACGCGCCACCTCATGCCAACGTCCCGACCAAAGGCGCTCCGCGTCGATGGTCTTGAGCGGCTGAGGCGCGCGCACCGCGCTCATCGGCGGGGCCGTGACGCACGCGGCCAGGCTTGCGGCCAGGGCGATCAGGGGCGTCGCGACGGCGAGACGGCGGGAAATCGGGGCGGCGAGGGGCATGGCTGTCTCCGTGGAACGAACACAGGTTTACGCGCGCGGTTCCATGGCGGATGACTTACGCTCGGCGCGATAGTGGGGAGGGCCTTGAGCGCCTCGCGGGTCACGCCTATCTGCGAAACCACGCCCAGGGAGGTTCCATGCCGCCAGTCATCGCCATCCAGGGCCTGACCAAGACCTATAAGACCGGGCGCCAGGCGCTGAAGCAGCTGGACCTCGAAATCCGCAAGGGCGAGATCTTCGCCCTGCTGGGGCCGAACGGGGCGGGCAAGACGACGATGATCTCCATCGTCTGCGGCATCGTCACCCCGACCAGCGGGACCATCCTGGCCGACGGCCATGACATCCAGTCCGACTATCGCGCCGCCCGGGCCAAGATCGGCCTGGTGCCGCAAGAGCTGACGACCGACGCCTTCGAGACCGTCTGGGCCACCGTCACCTTCAGCCGCGGCCTGTTCGGCAAGCCGCCGAACCCGGCCCACATCGAGCGCATCCTTCGCGACCTCAGCCTGTGGGACAAGAAGGACGCCAAGATCATGACCCTGTCCGGCGGGATGAAGCGCCGCGTCATGATCGCCAAGGCCCTGAGCCACGAGCCCGACATCCTGTTTCTGGACGAGCCCACGGCGGGCGTCGACGTCGAGCTGCGCCGCGACATGTGGGCCCTGGTGCGTCGGCTGCGCGATCGCGGCGTGACCATCATCCTGACCACCCACTACATCGAGGAGGCTGAGGAGATGGCCGACCGCGTCGGCGTCATCCTCGAGGGGGAGCTGATCCTGGTCGAGACGACCGCCGACCTGATGCGAAAGCTGGGCCGCAAGACCCTGACCCTGAACCTGCAGGAGCCGCTGGCCGCCCTGCCGGCCGAGCTGGCCGAGTGGCCGCTGGAGCTGAAGAACGGCGGCTGCGAACTGGAATACGTCTTCGATTCCCACGCCGAGAAGACGGGCGTGCCCTCCCTGCTGCGCCGCCTGTCGGACCTCGGCGTCGGCTTCAAGGACCTGAACACCCGCCAGAGGTCGCTGGAGGACATCTTCGTCAGCCTGGTCCACCGCGATCGCGAGGAGGAGGCGGCGTGATGCGTTTCAACGGCCACGGAGTCTGGGCCATCTACCGCTTCGAGATGGCCCGGTCGCTGCGCACCCTGTGGCAGTCGCTGGTGACGCCGGTCATCACGACCTCGCTCTATTTCGTCGTCTTCGGCGGCGCCATCGGCAGCCGCATGACCGAGGTGGACGGCGTCCCCTACGGCGCCTTCATCGTGCCGGGGCTGATCATGCTCAGCCTGTTCACCCAGTCGATCTTCAACGCCAGCTTCGGCATCTATTTTCCGAAGTTCACCGGCACCATCTACGAGATCCTGTCCGCCCCGGTGTCGTCGCTCGAGATCGTGCTGGCCTATGTCGGGGCGGCGGCGACCAAGTCGGCCGTCCTGGGGCTGATCATCCTGGCCACGGCGGCGCTGTTCGTGCCGCTGCACATCCTGCACCCCTTCTGGATGCTGGCTTTCCTGATCCTGATCTCGACCACCTTCGCCCTGTTCGGCTTCATCATCGGCGTCTGGGCGCAGAATTTCGAGCAGCTGCAGCTCGTGCCCATGCTGATCGTCACGCCCCTGACCTTCCTGGGCGGCGCCTTCTATTCGATTGAGATGCTGCCGGAGGGCTGGCGCACGGTCGCCCTGTTCAATCCGGTGGTCTATCTGATCTCGGGCTTCCGCTGGGCCTTCTACGGCGTGGGCGACGTCAGCGTTCAGGCCAGCCTTCTGGCCACGCTGGGCTTCTTCTTCGCCTGTCTGGCGGCGGTGGGCTGGATCTTCAAGACCGGCTATCGTCTGAAGAACTGAAGGCCACGAAAGCGCCGAACTCGGCGCTCACCGTCCTGGCCCTCAAACGCCTTTTCGACCTGATGCGCGCTCGCCTGAGCGCCGGAGACCGAATGTCCGACGCCGACGACAAGACCCCATCGACCGACAACCCGGCGCCGGACGCCGCGCCGCGCGCTTCAGCCCCGTTCCGGCGGGGCCAGATCACCTGGGGCCGCCCGCCCCAGGCCCCCTTCCACGTCGGCCCCCTGCCGCGCGACGAAGGCCTGGCCCGCCTGACCGCCATGCCGCCGCATCCCAAACCGGCGCAGCCAAAGCCTGCCCAGCCCCAGCGTGCCCAGCCTCAGCCCGCAAAGCCGACGCCCCCAGTGTCCGCGCCCCGTCCCTCGGGCGTCTTCAGCGGGTCGATGGTGCCGCGTCGCCAGCCCGCCCCGGCCGGCGCTCCCCAGCCTGCCGCTCCTCAACCGAGCGCGCCTCGACCGGCCGCGCCCCAACCCGCCGTGTCCCGGCCGAGCGTCGCCGCCCGGCCGGCCCCGCCGCCCGCGCCGCGTCCGGCGGCTGAGGCGTTCGCTCAACCGACGCCCGCCGCCCCGATGTCTGCTGCTGCGCCGTCTTCCGCGCCGCAGCCCGCAACGCGCGCGCCCCAACCGGTCGAGCCGGTCGCTGCGCCGCTGGCCTCGTCTTCAACCAAGCCCCGCTCGCGCTGGCCGCTCTATGTCGGCGTCGCGGCGGCGGCCGTTCTGGTTCCCGTGGCGGTCTGGCTGCTGGCCCGCTCCGGCGCGCAGGACGCCGCCGTCGAGGCGCCCGCCGCCGCGCCAGCCCCGGTGGTCGAAACCCCCGCCGCGCCGGTTGAAACGCCTGCGCCCGCGCCGACCGTCGCCGAGGCGCCCGCCGCCGTTGCGGCCGCTCCCGCGCCTTCACGCAACGTCAGCCCCGCGTCCGCGCGCCCGGCGCTGGTCCCGGCTCGCCCGACGACAAGGGCGCCCGCGCCCTCTGCCCCGTCGCCGGCCATCCCTGCGCCCACGGCTCAGCCGCCCGCCGCTACGCCTGCGCCGATCGTGGTGACGCCGCCTGCCGCGCCAGCGCCATCTGCCGCGCCGGCGCCATCCGCCGCGCCTGCGCCGTCTGCGGCGCAGCCGGACGCTCCGGTCCGGTCAGAGGGCCCGCCGCCGACCCAGGCCCGCCCGGCCCAGACCGACCCCAACGCCCCGATCGTCACCCGGCCCCAAAAGCTGGACTGATCAGCGCGCCAGCGGCGGCGCCGTCTGCTCGGCCAGCGGCGGCACGCGGGTGTCGCGCCGCACGCTGTCGGGCATGAAGTCGGGATCAAAGGCGCCGCGCGGCGTCTCAGCGCCTATGTGAATGTACTGGGTGCCATAGATCTGCGGCCGTCCGATGCGCTGCAGATAGCGGTCCAGGCTGGCCGCCGCGATCCAGGCGGCGTCCTGATGACCTTGCGCCAGGGCGGCGGTCGCCAGCACATGGGCCTTCAGGATGTCGTCCGCCTCGCGGCTGTGGTGGAAGATGAAGGCCGCGCGATAGTAGTCGGCGCCCGACCGGATCTCGCCGCGTTCCAGCATGGCTCGGGTCTCGGCCAGACGTTCGGCGTCGGCCATGCCCTCAAGCAGGTCGAGATGATGGTCCTGACGCGCCTTCTGATCGGCGTCGAACAGGGCGGTCAGGGCCGGATTGTCGGCCCGGACCGCTGGCGGATCCTCAGCGCGACCCTCAGGACCGCAACCGGACAGAAGCAGCGCCGCCGCTGCCAGGGGGATCAGGCGTTTCATGCCCCTCGATAAGGGGAACGGTCACGCTTGGCGCAAGGGCAGATACCCGCGTTCCACCATGCGGCGCAGGCCGTCATAGGCCTCGCTCAGTTCGTCATAGGCGGTGCGGGCGGCGGTCAGGCGGGCGACCTGATCGGGCGTCGCCGGGGCGCCGGATTCCGCCAGGCGCACGGCCTCGGCCCCCCACCGCGCCCGCGCCTGGGCCGTCAGCACGGCCAGCTTCTGAAAGGCGGCGACGTCGACCTGGCTCAAAGCATGGCCGATCAGTTCGCGGTTGGCGACATAGGCGGCGTAGTCGATCTGATCCAGCAGGCCGCGCAGGCGGCGTTGCTCCTGCGGCTCCATGTCCTCGGGCAAGAAGTGGTCGCTGGAACGGCGGCGGGACTGGGTCAGCATGGTCGACATGACGGCCTCGGACGAAACAGCGATCCGCAGCCTGACCCCGTTTTGGTTAACCGGTCGTTTGCACGCCCCGTTGCGCGTCCTGCTGAACGCCCCTGGGGGCCAGCTTCAGCCGCTCGCGGTCCGGCGCGCCCAGACCGCGCGGGCAGCGCATCGGCCGATAGTCCTTGGAATAGCAGAGCCGCGCCTCGCGGAACCAGCCGTCGGTGGTGGCGATGAAGACCCCGTCGCGCGGGAAGCCCGGATTGGCCGCGACAAAGGCGTCGCGGATGGCCCCGGCGGTCAGGCGCTGGGCCGGAATGGCCTCCAGGTCCGGCTTGTTCAGCCCGTCCCACATCTTCGCGGCCTGCGCGAAATAGGCCTCGGGGCTGTCCCAGCCGCAGGTGCCGTGCGCCGCCCACTCATGCTGTTGCAGGCTGGGCGAGGGGATCATGCAGAAATGCCGCCGCACCGTCTCGACCGCAATGGCCGGGCCGGGCGCGGCGCAATAGCGCGGGTGCTTGTTGTCCGCCCCATTGGGCCACAGGCCGTGCAGGGTCAGGCCGAACTGATTGGCCGCGCATTGATAGCGGGCGTCGGGATAGTCCTTGCCGCTGCGGCAGGCCTGCGGCGACCAGCTGACCGCCAGCATGTTGAAGGCGACCGCCACGTCGGCGGCGACCTCGTCCTGCGGAATGCGATAGGGGCGCGCCGGGCGCAGGTCGTCCGGCACGTCGCAGACGGCGCCCGCGACCTGGGTCGGTTCAGGCTCGGCTCCGGTCGAGACGGTGCAGGCGCCCAGCAGGAGCGTCAGGGCGGCTAAGGCGAAGGGAATGCGCATGGCTCACCCGTAAACCCTGCGTGATCCTCGGCCAAGGCGGAACCCGCGCACGGCCCCGGCCATTGATAAGCGTAAGCATAAGAGGATGAGTCCATGCCCGATCAAGACGCCTTTGAAGTCGCTCTGGAAGAGGCCATCGCCCTGTTTGAACAAGGCGAAAACATGAATCAGGCGCGGTTCGACGAACTGATCGCCGAACTGGAGGCGCGCCGCCCCGCCCTTCACGCCGTGGCCGAGGACGACCCCCGCGCCGAACGCGCCCGTGAGCTGGAGCGCCGCGCCGCCGAGCTTGAGCATCGCGCCGCCCAGGGCCACGGCCAGATGGACGAGGTCAACAGCCTGCTGTCGCCCCTGATGGGCAAAAAGTCGGAGACCTGATCCTGCCGAAGACGCCGTCATCCCGGCGAGCCGGGACCGCCCCAAGCGCCGCCGTCAGAGCGTGCGGCGGTCCCGAACAGCCCGGGCTGGCGGCCAGGCCGCCTATCGACAGGCCGCGACGCAGGCCCGCGCCAGCACCTCGGCGGAATCGATCAGCGGCGCGCTGACATCGGCCTGATCCAGCAGCAGCGGCACCTCGGTGCAGCCGCCGATCACAGCCTCGGCGCCTGCCGCGATCAGGGCCTGCGCCAGATCGCGCATGGCCGCGCGCTGATCGGGGCCGACCTCGCCCGCCTTCACCGCGAACACCACCTGCATGAACCGTTCGCCCTCGGCGGGGGAGGGGGCGACCATCGCCAGCCCCTCGGCGGCCAAAGCCTCGGCATAGAGCCGCATCCCGCCCGGCGTGGCCAGCACCCCGACCCGCCGCGTCCCGGTCCCGGCCGCCGCCCTGGCCGTTTCCGCCACCATGTCGATGAAGGGCAGGCCCGCCGCGCGGATGGCGCCCGCATGGGCGTGGGCCGTATTGCACGGCATGGCCAGCACCTGCGCCCCCGCCGTCTTCAGCGCCTGCGCCATTTCGCCCAGCGCCCGCCCCGCCGCCTCGGGCTGGGTGTGACGGTTCGGGACCTGCGGATTGATGTCGGCGATGACGCGGATGTGGTCTTCATCGACGCTGGCCGGCGTCAGCGCCTGAACCCGCGCCAGAAAGGCCACCGTCGCGGCCGGCCCCATGCCCCCCAGCACCCCCAGAACCTTGCTCATGTCGATCTCCCGGCGGCGCGTCCGCCTCCACGCGGCTCTCATGCGAGCGGAAGGCGTGCAAGGTAAAGCCCGGCTGCGCCGGACAGCTCTAAAGAATCATCGATCTCTATTGACTAACCGATGATTACATTGTTCGACGTGGCGCTATCTGTCGAAGGTCAAGTGCGATGAAGTTCCTTGCCGGTCTCGCCTTCGGGCTCTTGCTGTCCCTGGCTACGACTGCCGTCGCGGCCCCCCAGGCGGACCTGGCGATCGGGATCTCTTCCAGTCCGGCGTCGCCCGAGCCGGGCGACCGGATCACCTATACGATCGCCGTCACCAATTACGGCCCGGCTGCAGCTGCGAATGTGGTGACTACCCATACGCTGTCGCCTCATCTGATCTGGGTAAGCGCCACCGGCGGGTGCGTGGGACACCAGTCCGGCTCCATCATTCAGTGTTCGGGGGCGCTTTCGCCTGGGAGTCAGGTCACCTACACCGTCGTTACGTCGCTGTCGTCGAGCGCGTCGCTTGGCGACGATATTGTCGACGTCGCGTCAGTGACCTCCGATACGCCAGATTCTAATCCAGTCAACAACTCGGCGTCTTTGACCAGGACAATCGGCGCCGTAGTCCCCCCGCCTGCGCCCGTTCCGACCCTGACCGAATGGGCCATGATCCTGCTGGGCGGCCTCTTGGCGGGCGGCGCTGTGCTGCAACTGGAGCGCCGCCGACGCGCCGTCTGAAGCGGCGGGCCCACAAAAATGATTATTGTTCGATAAAGCGCGTTAACAGGCGACCGGCGGCGGAACCAACCTCGCGGTCGGGGGTTCAGCAATCGGACCCGTCGGACGCCCCCCCAACCCCGACGCAGTCTGCGGCGGCCCGGCCTTAACGCCCCCCCGACTGAGAAGCCGGGCCGCCCCCTCTCTTCCCCTTGCCGCTGCTTCGCCGCCTTCAGGCCGCCTCACCGCGCGACACCGAAAACTCAGCGTTCGTCATTTTTCTTGTCGCCGAACCTAGCTTGGCCGTTGACCCCGCTGCACCTGCATGAGACCCGTTCGGCGTTGTTGTTGGGTGGGGCGTATGCGTTGTTCTGGACTGCTTTTTGCGGGCCTGCTTTCTGTGGCTGCGACGACCGCCGCCGCCCAGAGCGCTGATCTGGCCGTCACCATAACCGATTTCCGAAGCCAGAGATTAAGCGGCGGATTCTCGGACTACAGCATCACAGTCAGCAATTTGGGCCCTGATGCCGCGAGCAATGTCGTCCTGACCAACGCCCTGCCGAGCACCCTAGCGCGGCTGAATTTAGACTCGCCCGCGTACGGGACCTGTTCTGCAGGCGCGTATAACGTTCCAGGCGAGACAATCGTCTGCAACATACCCACCTTAGCGGCTGGGCAAACAGCCTACTTCAGATTTGAAACCCTCCTGTCCGGTTCGGCGACCGGTACGGTGTCCAATACCGTGACGGTGTCTTCGGACACGCCTGATCCCAACCCTGCCGACAACGCGGCCACTGACACCGACATCATTGTCGGCGCCCCTGCCGCAGTCCCCACCCTGACCGAATGGGCGCTGATCCTGTTCGGCAGTCTTTTGGCGGGCGGAGCGGCCCTGCACCTGCACCGCGGCCGTCAGGCCGCGTAAGAATTCCCACTGGTTGCCCTCGCCGTTGGGGCAGGCTAACCTGCGCATGTTCTCCGGGGGGTCGCGATCGAGCGGCTGAGATTGGCGTAGGCGCCTGACCCGTCGAACCTGATCCGGGTCATGCCGGCGAAGGGACGAGTTCACCGCTTTCGACGCCCGAAGTCCGGCGCCCGAAGGCGCTCATACCGCGCCGGCGGACCTCTTCTCGCAGGAGGCCGCCACAATGAATATCCACGTCACCGACACCCAAACGCCGACCGAGGCTCAAGCAGCAAGCGACCGCGTCGCGAGCGATAGCCTCCCTCTCAGCGAAGCGCGCCAACAAGTCGCCGCCGAGCACGGCACCATCCCCACCGGCCCCCGCGCGGGCGGCCGCAAGGTCTATGTCGCGGGCGAGCTCTTCCCCGACATCCGCGTCCCCTTCCGCGAGGTCGCCGTCCACCCGTCCGCCAATGAGCCGCCGGTGACGATGTATGACTCATCCGGCCCCTACACCGACCCGGCCGTGACCATCGACATCAATAAGGGCCTGCCCAAGGTCAAATCCAGCTGGCAGCTGGATCGCGGCGACATCGCCCCCGTCGCCAACCCGCGCGAGGTCAAACCCGAGGACAACGGCCACGCGTCGGGCAAGCACCTGGCCCCCCGCTTCGACACCTCCAACCATCAGGTGTTCAAGGGCGTCGAGGGCCGCCCCGTCACCCAATACGAATACGCCAAGGCCGGCATCATCACGCCCGAGATGGAATACGTCGCCATCCGCGAGAACCTGCGCCGCGAGCAGAACGCGCCTTGCATCCGCGACGGCGAAGACTTCGGCGCCTCGATCCCCGACTTCGTCACGCCCGAGTTCGTGCGTCAGGAGATCGCCCGCGGCCGCGCCATCATCCCGCACAATATCAACCACCCCGAAGTCGAGCCGATGATCATCGGCCGCAACTTCTTGGTGAAGATCAACGCCAACATCGGCAACTCGGCCGTCCTCTCCTCCGTCGACGACGAGGTGGACAAGCTGGTCTGGGCCACCCGCTGGGGCGCCGACAACGTCATGGACCTGTCGACCGGCCGCAACATCCACAACATCCGCGACTGGATCATCCGCAACTCGTCCGTGCCCATCGGCACCGTGCCCATCTATCAGGCGCTAGAGAAGGTGAACGGCGTCGCCGAGGATCTGACGTGGGAGGTGTTCCGCGACACCCTGATCGAACAGGCGGAACAGGGCGTGGACTACTTCACCATCCACGCGGGCGTGCGCCTGCCCTTTGTGCCGATGACGGCCAAGCGCGTGACGGGCATCGTTTCGCGCGGCGGCTCCATCATGGCCAAGTGGTGCCTGGCCCACCACAAGGAGAGCTTCCTCTACGAGCACTTCGAGGACATCTGCGACATCATGCGCGCCTATGATGTCAGCTTCTCGCTGGGCGACGGCCTGCGCCCCGGCTCCATCGCCGACGCCAATGACGAGGCCCAGTTCGCCGAGCTGCGCACCCTGGGCGAACTGACCAAGATCGCCTGGGCCAAGGGCTGCCAGGTCATGATCGAAGGCCCCGGCCACGTGCCGATGCACAAGATCAAGGCCAACATGGATGAGCAGCTCAAGCACTGCCACGAGGCGCCCTTCTATACCTTGGGCCCGCTGACCACCGACATCGCCCCCGGCTATGACCACATCACCTCGGCCATCGGCGCGGCCATGATCGGCTGGTTCGGCACGGCCATGCTCTGCTACGTCACGCCCAAGGAGCACCTGGGCCTGCCCGACCGTCAGGACGTCAAGGACGGCGTCATCACCTACAAGATCGCCGCCCACGCCGCCGACCTGGCCAAGGGCCACCCCGGCGCCCGCGCCCACGACGACGCCCTCTCCAGAGCCCGCTTCGAGTTCCGCTGGGAAGACCAGTTCAACCTCTCCCTGGACCCCGAGACCGCCCGCAAATTCCACGACGAGACCCTGCCCAAGGAGGCCCACAAGACCGCCCACTTCTGCTCCATGTGCGGCCCCAAATTCTGCAGCATGAAGATCAGCCAGGACATCCGCGACGCCGCCAAGGCCCAGAACGACGCGGGCGCCAGCCTGACGGATGCCGAGGCGGGCATGGCCGAGATGAGCGCGAAGTTCCGGGCCGGGGGCGGGGAGATCGAGGTGAAGGTTTAACCGCTCGGCCCAGCTCGGCGCAGGCCGAGATCAGGACTTTGGACGCGAGGCGGCTTCTGTAGCCTCGCGTTCGATCCCCTGCACAACAGCCTTGGCAAGGCCTGATCCGTCAGTCGGTATACGGCTCGTCGCGATCACCAAAGGATCCGGCCACTCCGAAGTGGGCTTGACGATGAAGGTGGATGTTTATTCGCGCGGCAGCCGATGATGCCTGACCGCGAATGGCATCGGGCACGCCATGAGCAGTCCCTTCGATCATATATGTCCCCCAGATGTTCAATCCGGAAGGCCACATGCCGTCGGAGACGGCACGCCTCGCCACGTCGTCGAAGTCCTCGCCATCTTCGCTTCGGAAACTAATCCATTCCCGAGTCATAGGAACGTCAATCCGTGGGGGGATTGTGCCCATAGGTGTCGGCAATCGTGGCGGCCTAGTGCTTCCCCAATCCCCGTAGGTAATGACGACGGAGTTGTGGCGACGAACCAGGCTGTCGAACACCATCCGTTCGTATGCGGAGATTTCGTCCCTCGCCTTCTTCTTGAAGGCTTCCGGAAAGCTAGAACCCGCTACAACGATCTCGACCTCGGGATCGCCCTCTGCGAGGGTTTCGAGAATTCCGCTAGCCCAAAGCTCATGTCCGAGAAGGTCGGTGGACCAACCTAAATCCACAAAAATTACGGCATCCTTATAAGCCTCAAGAACGTGAGGCACTAACAGCGTTGGTTGAGCGCAGAAATCACGTTGAACACGCAACACTACGCCGCGATCAAGGCGCTCCACATGTTCAAGCTGACGGGCGAGGTCGGGCAAAAACCCGTCGGTCAGTTGAAGCACAGGAATTGCAGCCTCAACTCCCTCGACCTCTGCATAGTAATTCGCATACCCGTCCGACGAGTCGAAAAGGCTGTCAAATTCGGCGGCTGCTGGTTTCTCCGAGCTGGAATTTCTTTTGAATGGGTCGATATCGAGCGCAAATCGTCGCGTTCCAAAAGCTGCAGAAACCTTCTCCCACGTTTTCGAGAGATGTTTCGCGTTCGGCCAAGGTCGCCCCACAACAAGTGGGAACAGCAAGTCCTTTGTCGGCTCAGGCAGTCGCTCAAGCGCTTTAATTTCCGCCACGCGCGCATGGAGGATTGGACAGTAGGTCTTTCCAGCCAGCATCCAGAATTTCCGTTACGACAGCCCGAGTCGCACTCTCATAGCAGGAAGAGATACCTTGAATATATAAGCAAGCTGCTTAGCAGTCTCTTCGTCTGCAATGCCTCCCAATGCAGCCAGTTCTTTTCTAACTGCGTCCATAGGCATAACTATATCTGCCGCTAGCCGATTGGCTTCCGCTTCCTTTCTGGAGGTAAGCGCGGAACGATACATCACACTATCCACCACTCCTGATCGGATATCCGATTTATGGAGCAGAAAATGCGCGATCTCGTGAGCTAACGTAAAGCGCTGCCTCTCGGGTACTTCGTACTTGTTGACCCTAATTTCATACCCCCCGCCGCCAGACTGAGAGGGCTGTATCATCCCGGAAATCTTTGGAGGCAGAGGAGATCGAAAAACTTCGATCCCCAAATTTTGAGCCAACTTACCTACTTTAACGGGGTGCTCTGAGATAGCGTTGCGTACCGCCTCTGCTTCGTCAGGTGAAATTCTCGACCACAGATCATTATTCATTCACCGTCCTCCTTTTTTTCGGCGTCGGCGTCAGCTTCAAAATCTGTATCGATCCTCATAACACCTTCAAACATTGCGCGATCTTTTTGCTCAACGAACATTTGGTGCAGAGGCTGACCTTCCCGGAATCCATCCGTAAGAATAGACTTAACCTCAGTAGCGACCTTACCATTTATTGAATTCCAGCCAATGTAGGCCAAAATCGCAATAAAAAACGCTAGTAGCGCCATAATAAGAGAAATAGCAGTCAGCATTACCGATATAAAATCGGCATAAGAAATCGTGTAACTGCTAGCGCCGAGCCCACGGGACATTGCGCCACCGACGAGTCCTGCCGAAAGGCAAAGAAACGCCATGCCTATCCAGAATCCGACCGGTGGCACCTTCTTTTTCATAGCGTCGTCACCGTGGAACAAAACAAGAACATTGTCAATCTGATGTAGTCATAGGACGTGTTCAGTGAGGTTGTCCAACGCACCAAGTCGATAGTAATTCGGACATCCCGTCCGATCCTGACGCACCCGTCCTTCATCCTCCGCCTTTCAGGCAGGAGGCGGCGCCATGGACGATCAGGCTTCGGGCGGGCGGGAGAAGGTCTGGCCCGAGAAGGATTGGCCCGAGAAGGATTGGCATGAGGAGGCGCCGCGCATCATCGCCTCCGGCCGGTGGGAGCAGGACGAGTACGGCGACACCACCTACATCCCCGACCATGTGCGGCCCTCGACCGCCGAGCGGGCCGAGGCGCCCCCGCCAAACGACGATGACGCCCCGCGCGGCCATGACGACGAAGACCCGGCGCCGCGGGACGGCTATCGCGTCCGCTCCGAGGCGACCTGGGCGGCGGCGCGGCGCGACTATCTGGCCGGTGATACGGCCGAGGCCGTCTGCGACCGCTACGGGCTGAAGCTGGGGACGCTGCGGTCCCGCGCTGCGCGCGAGGGCTGGCGCCGCTGCGATGCGGGCGACCCCGATCCCTGGCCTGACGACGATGATCCGGTCGAGGAGGCGGCGGACGCCCCCGATCTGGCGGCGATGGCGGCTCAGGCCCTGATGCGGCTGAACCGGGCGGTGCGGCGCGGCCGGGCGGCCGAGGCGGCGTCGTGGCTGCGCACCTGGCGGGCGCTGACCGACCCGGCCCTGCTGGCCGCCGCCGAGCCGGAAAGCCCGCCGCCTGCGCCCGAACCGGACCCGCTCGACACGCTGGAAGCCGACATGAAGGCGGTCGCCGCCGTCGCCCGCGACGCCGCCCGCCTGGCCCCCGACGACCTGCTCGGCCGCCGCGCCGTCGAGGCCCGCCTCGCCGTCCTCAGCGCCCGCCTCGCGCGGGAAGAGAGGGCGGCGATTGCAGAGGATTCAGACGAATTGGACTCTGTTTTTTCCAACCCTTCTCCCCTTGAGGGAGAAGGTGGCCCGTAAGGGCCGGATGAGGGGTGTCGGCGCGACATGACGCGCCTTCTCTCCCTCGGGCTCATTGGAAAACGGGGCGCTCACACCCCTCATCCGTCCGGCTCCGCCTGCCACCTTCTCCCTCAAGGGGAGAAGGGCCTTAGGCCTTGCCCGCGATCTCGCGCAGGGCGTTGACGAACACCTGCGTCGGCTGGCCGCCGGAGATCAGATATTTGTCCTCCACCACCACGGCGGGGACGGAGGTGATGCCCCGCGCGCGCCACAGGGCCTGACTGTTGCGGACCTCCTGCATGTAGCGGCCGGAGGCCAGCACCTCGGCGGCCTCGGCGCGGTCCAGCCCGGCGGCCTCGGCGGCCTCGGTCAGGACGCCGGCGTCCGAGACGTTGCGGCCTTGCGTGAAGTGGGCGGCGAACAGGGCGTGTTTCAGCGCCGCCTGCTTGTCCGGCGCGGTCAGACCGGCCCAGTGCAGCAGGCGGTGGGCGTCGAAGGTGTTCCACATGCGGCTGTCGTCGCGGAAGTTCATCTCGACCCCGACCTCGGCGGCGCGGGCGGTGATGGCGGCGCGGTTGGCGGCCGACTGTTCGGGGGTGGAGCCGTATTTGCGGGCCAGATGCTCGCCCATGTTCTCGCCCTCGGGGGCGATGTCGGGGTTCAGCTCGAACGGCTGGAAGGCGATGTCGGCGGCGATCCCTTCGCCCTCCAGACGCTCCAAAGCCTGTTCGAGCCCGCCCAGCCCCACGGCGCACCAGGGGCACATGACGTCGGAGACGAAGTCGATCTTCAGCGGCTTGGGGGCGGGCGCGGTCATGGCGGCGGCTTTCGGAAACAGGAGGTGTCGCCGGGGATATGGGCGCGGCGAAGAAGGAGGCAAGCGCGCTTCTCGCGCCGGGGCAGAAGGATTACACAGCGCGCATGAGCGAACTCACCCCTCCCGTCGTCGTCCTCGACAAGTCCCAGATGGCCGACAATATCGGCGCGGTCGCCCGCGTCATGGCCAATTTCGGCCTGTCCGAGCTGCGCCTGGTCAGCCCGCGCGACGGCTGGCCCCAGGAGCGCGCCTGGGCCACGGCGTCCGGCGCCGACTGGGTGCTGGACGGGGTCAAGGTGTTCGACAGCGTGGCTGAGGCCATCGCCGATCTGCACACCGTCTTCGCCACCACCGCCCGCCCGCGCGAGACGCGCCAGCCGGTGCGCACCCCGCGTGAGAGCGCCCGCATCCTGTATGACGACACGGCCTCGGGCCTGAAGACCGGCCTGCTGTTCGGCGGCGAGCGGGCGGGGCTGGAGACGGGCGACATCGCCCTGTGCGCCGGGATCACGACGATTCCGATCGACCCGAAGCACCACTCGCTGAACCTGGCGCAGGCGGTGGCGATCAACGCCTATGAGTGGCGCACCCTGATCCTGGACGCCCCGCCGCCGCGTTTCCGCGAGGGCGAGCCGCCCGCGTCGAACGACCTGCTGCTGGGGATGTACGAGCATCTGGAGGCGGAGCTGGACAACGGCGGCTTCTTCTATCCGCCCGAGAAGAAGCGCTCGATGAGCCAGAACCTGCGCGTCATGCTGGGCCGCGCCGCCTTCACCGAACAGGAGGTCGCCACCATGCGCGGCGCCATCCACGCCCTGGCCAAGGGACGCGGCCGGGTGCTGGCCAAGCTGGCGGCGGAGAAGGCGGCGGAGGCGAAGAAGGGGGAGTGAAGCTCGCCCTCGTCTATCCCCTGGCGGCCCTGGCCGAGATCGGCGGCTGCTTCGCCTTCTGGGTCTGGCTGAAGCTGGATCGCTCGCCGTGGTGGCTGGCGCCGGGCGTGCTCAGCCTGATCGCCTTCGCCTGGCTGCTGACGCTTGTGCCGGCCGAGGCGGCGGGGCGGGCGTTCGCGGCCTATGGCGGGGTCTATATAGTGGCGTCGCTGGCGTGGATGGCGCTGGTCGAGAAGACGACGCCGGACCGCTGGGACCTCATCGGCGGCGCGGTCTGCCTGTTCGGCGCCGCAGTCATCCTGTTCGGGCCGAGGGCTTAGAGCGCGTCGAAGAAGGCGGGCACGGTCTCGCTGGCGGGGCCATAGACGCCCTCATCGAACAGGCGCGCGCCTTGCGTCGGCTCCAGATTGATCTCCACCGTCCGCGCTCCGGCCATGCGCGCCAGCTGGACAAAGCCCGCCGCCGGATAGACCGCGCCCGAGGTGCCGATGGAGACGAACAGGTCGCAGCGCGCCAGCGCCCGCTCGATCCGCTCCATCTCCAGCGGGATTTCGCCGAACCAGACAATGTGCGGGCGCAAGGTGCCGCGCGGGTGATGGGGCGAGGCGTGGGCGGGCTCCAGATCGCCGGCCCAGTCGCAGACGACGCCGGACGCCGTGCAGCGCGCCTTCTTCAGCTCGCCGTGCATGTGGATCAGCTCGAAGCCTGCTGCCGGCGGCGTCTCGGCATGCGCGCGGTCGTGCAGGTCGTCGACATTCTGCGTCACCAGCAGGAAGTCGCCCGCCCACCGCGCCGCCAGATCGGCCAGGGCCCGGTGCGCGGCGTTGGGCTGCACGCTCGCCAGCTGGCGCCGGCGCTGGTTGTAGAAGTCCTGCACCAGGGCCGGGTCCGCGGCGAAGCCCTCGGGCGTCGCCACCGCCTCGACGCGATGCCCCTCCCACAGGCCGTCCGAGGCGCGGAAGGTCGGCACGCCGCTCTCGGCCGAGACGCCGGCGCCGGTCAGGACGACAAGGTTCATGCGGGGCTCCTTTGGGCGAGACTTTCGTGCAGCCAGTCGATCATGGCGCGGACCTTGGGCGGGACGTGGCGGGGGTGGGGGTGGACGGCCCAGACGCCTTCGTCGGGCGGGCGGGCTTCGTCCAGCAGGGAGAAGAGGGCGCCCGACGCCAAAGCCTCGGCGACGTAGAAGTCGGGCAGCTGGCACAGGCCCAGCCCTTGCAGCGCCGCGTCCAGCACCGCCGCGCCGGAGTTGCAGCGCCAGCGGCCGGTGGGGCGAAGGCTGACCTCGCGTCCGGCCTCGGTGAAGCGCCAGTGCTCGGCCGAGCCGATCAGGCCGTCGTGGCTGGCGATCTCGGACAGGTCGCGCGGGGCGCCGCGCCGCGCCAGATAGTCGGGGCTGGCGCACAGGATCAGCCGCCGCGAGGCCAGCCGCCGCGCCATCAGCCGGGAGTCGGTCAGGTGGCCGAAGCGCACCGCCAGATCATAGCCGTCGCCGACCAGGTCGCGCAGGCGGTTGTCCAGATCCAGCTCGATGCGCAGTTCCGGGTTCTGGCGTGCGAAGGCGTTGACGGCGGGGGCGATGAACCGCTCGCCATAGGAGACCGAACAGGTCATGCGCAGCAGGCCGCGCGGGGCCTGATCGTCGGGCTGGACGGCGGCCAGGGCCTCGTCGCGTTCGTCGATCAGGCGGCGGCAGCGGGCCAGGAAGTCGCGGCCTGCGTCGGTCAGCTCGACCCGGCGGGTGGTGCGGTGAAGCAGGCGCGTCTGCAGCCGATCCTCCAGCCGCGCGATCTCGCGGCTGACGGCCGAGGTCGACAGGCTAAGACGCCGGGCCGCGGCCGAGAAGCTGGCCTGTTCGGCGACAGCGGTGAATTCGTCGATCCCGTCCCAGCGGCTCATGGGGATGTTGGATCAGGATTGTTGCTCAACAGCAATAATGTTTTGCCGTTGTCGCCGTTTCGACCCAGCCGCAACGGGCGTAGTAAGGTCGTCAATCGTCACCTCTCCCGCCTTAGTCCCTGAAGCAGCGAGCGACCGCGTCGCGAGCGATAGGGACGTCCGAAGGACCCAACATCATGAAAACCCGCGCCGCCGTCGCCTTCGAAGCCAAACGCCCGCTCGAGATCGTCGAGGTCGACCTGGAAGGTCCGCGCGCCGGCGAGGTGCTGGTCGAGATCAAGGCGACGGGCGTCTGCCACACCGACGCCTATACGCTGGACGGCCTGGATTCCGAGGGCATCTTCCCGTCGATCCTCGGCCACGAGGGCGCGGGCGTGGTGGTGGAGGTGGGCGCAGGCGTGACCTCGGTCGAGGTCGGCGATCACGTGATCCCGCTGTACACGCCGGAATGCCGCCAGTGTAAGTCGTGCCTGTCGCGCAAGACCAACCTGTGCACCTCGATCCGCGCCACCCAGGGCAAGGGCCTGATGCCCGACGGCACCAGCCGCTTCAGCTACAAGGGCCAGTCGATCGCGCACTACATGGGCTGCTCGACCTTCTCGAACTATACGGTGCTGCCGGAAATCGCTCTGGCCAAGATCCGCAAGGACGCGCCGTTCGATAAGGCCTGCTACGTCGGCTGCGGCGTGACCACGGGCGTGGGCGCCGTGACCAACACCGCCAAGGTGACGCCGGGCTCCAACTGCGTGGTTTTCGGCCTGGGCGGCATCGGCCTGAACGTCATCCAGGGTCTGAAGATGGTCGGCGCCGACAAGATCATCGGCGTGGACATCAATAACGACAAGGAAGAGTGGGGCCGTCGCTTCGGCATGACGGACTTCATCAATCCGAAGAACGTCTCCGACGTGGTGGCCGAGGTGGTGCGCCTGACCGACGGCGGCGCCGACTACACCTTCGACTGCACCGGCAACACCGACGTCATGCGCCAGGCGCTGGAATCCTGCCACCGCGGCTGGGGCGAGAGCATCATCATTGGCGTGGCCGAGGCGGGCAAGGAGATCGCGACCCGTCCGTTCCAGCTGGTCACCGGCCGCGTCTGGAAGGGCTCGGCCTTCGGCGGCGCGCGCGGCCGCACCGACACGCCCAAGATCGTCGACTGGTACATGGACGGCAAGATCGAGATCGACCCGATGATCACCCACACCTTCGCCCTGGAAGACATCAACAAGGCCTTCGACCTGATGCACGAAGGTAAGAGCATCCGTTCGGTCATCGTCTTCTAAAAGAGCGTTGCCAAACGAAACTAAGGCCGCCTAGCTTGCGGCTCCCGGTCAGCCGGCCGGGAGCACAATCGGGAGAAGACCATGTTCACGCACGTCACCCTGGGGGCCAACGATCTCGAGGCTTCGCACAAGTTTTATGACGCCGTGCTGGGCGCCTTGGGCCACCCGCCGGGCACGCTGAGCGAAGCGCCGATGCCGGGCGTCTGGTATATGACGCCGCGCGGAATGCTGGGCGTGGTCAAGCCGCGCGACGGTCAGGCGGCCTGTCACGCCAACGGCGGCACCATCGGCTTTGCGGCGGCCAGTCCCGAGGCGGTCGTCGCCTTCGCCGAGGCCGGAGTGGCGGCGGGCGGCGTGGCGATCGAGGATCCGGCCGGCCCGCGCAACAGCCCCTTCGGCGTGCTGCACCTGGCCTATCTGCGCGATCCGGCGGGCAACAAGATCTGCGCCGTTCACCGGCCGGGCTGAGGGCTGAAGCGATGAAGACCAGGGCGGCTATCGCGTCGATCATGAGCGTTGCGGCGATCGCGGCGCTGGCCGCCTGCACGCCGCGCGGGGGCGAGACGCCGCCCCCGGCCGAAGCGTCCGCGCCGGCCTGGGTCCGCAAGCAGGTGGTGCTCTATCTGCCCGACCGCCTGATGAAGGCGCGGATCGAGGTTTCCGACCTCTCGCCCTATCTTCTGCGCGTTGAGGAGGCGGTCAGCGCCGCCGCCACGGCCCAGCCGACGCAAACGGGCGCCTCGGGCATGATGCTGCTGATGATCAAACCGGGCGAACGCTCCAGGGCCTGGGTCGTCACCGGCGAGCCGCCGATGCAGCCGGAGGTCGTCGCGGCTCTGACGGCCGCGGCCGAGGCCGTGAAGGCGCCGCCCGTGCGCCAAGGGCCGATCCTGGTGGGTCTGCAGTTCGACGCCTGGGGCGGCGGCGCCCCGCCCGAAGGCGCGGTCGCCCCGATCCCGCGCGACTGGTACGCGCATTTCTCCGAGGACGGCGGCGTCCTCGACGACGACTTCATGGCCAAGGTCTGGCCGGACTGATCTTCAGGAGTAGAGCTTATGGAAACGGTCAAGAGCCACGTCGTTCACGGCGGGACGCTGCGCTATCTGAAGCACGACAGCGCGACGACGGGCACGCCCATGACGCTGTCGGTCTTTGTGCCTGCTGGCGAGGGGCCGTTCCCGGTCCTGATCTGGCTGTCGGGGCTGACCTGCACCGAGGACAACTTCACCACCAAGGCGGGCGCCTATAAGGCCGCCGCCGAACACGGCGTCATCATCGTCGCGCCCGACACTTCGCCGCGCGGCGAAGGCGTGGCCGACGACGCCGCCTATGACCTGGGGCAGGGCGCAGGCTTCTATGTCGATGCGACGCAAGCGCCGTGGGCGCCGCATTTCCGCATGGAAAGCTATGTCACGGGCGAGCTGATCGAGCTGATCGACGCCCAGTTCCCGACGACGAAGACGCGCTCGATCTTCGGCCATTCGATGGGCGGGCACGGGGCGCTGACGCTGGCGCTGCGTCATCCGGAACTGTTCACGTCGGTGTCGGCCTTTGCGCCGATCTCGTCGCCGACGCGCTGCCCCTGGGGCGAGAAGGCCTTTACCGCCTATCTGGGCGAGGATCGGACGCAATGGGCCAAGCATGACGCGGCCCTGCTGATCGAGGGCGGGGCGGCCCAAGGTGCAGATGGAAAGCGCGTGTTCGACGACATCCTGGTGGACCAGGGCGACGCCGATACCTTCCTGACCGATCAGTTGAAGCCGGAGCTGCTGACGGCGGCGGCGCAAAAGGCCGGTCAGGGGCTGACCCTGCGGATGCAGCCGGGCTATGACCACTCCTACTTCTTCATGGCCAGCTTCGTGGACGACCATGTGGCCTTCCACGCCAAGCGGCTGAAAGCCTGAGTAAAATGACCGACGCCGCCCCCGATTTCGATTCCATGTTCGCGGACCTGTGCAATCAGGTCGGCTTCTGCCTGCATGAAAAGGGGCAGAAGAAGGTGATCGCCGCCCTGCCCAAGGGGCTGGACGCCGCCGTGCGCGCCGTCTTCGCCGCCGAGGGCGTGGACGAGCCGAACGCGCCGGGCGACCTGAAGCGCGCCGTGCGCGACTGCATCAAGGCCCACGTGACGCGCTGAGCGCGCTTTTGCACGACGAATGACGCAGACTTAACCCGCGAGGCGACGATCAAACCTTGCGGGCGGCCATCGCTTCGCTAGCATCCCGGCCCATCGCTTTTGGGAGGAAGCTCATGATGGATCGCCGCCGCCTGCTGATGTCGGTCGCCGCGGGGGGAGCGCTGGCCGCTGTCGGCCCGGTTCGCGCCCTTGCCCATGGCGCTGCGGCGCAGACCGCTTCGGCCGACTTCAACGCCCTGATGAACCGGATCGCGCAGGAGATGCTCCTGACGGATCCGGAATCCCTGACCATGCTGGGCATGGACCGGGGCGAACACGCCGACGCCCGCTTCAAGCTGAGCGACCGCAGCCAGGCCAAGGTCGAGGCCGACAAGGTCAAGTTCGTCGCCGCCATGAAGGACATGGCGGCCATCGACCGCAACGCCCTGCCGGCCAAGGAGCAGATCTATCACGACTCCCTGACCTTCTTCGGCGAGACGGTGATGGAAGGCTACGCCTTCCCCTATGGCGGCGGGATGTACCCCTCGCCCTATACGGTCAGCCAGCTGGGCGGCTCGTACCAGCAGATCCCGGACTTCCTCGACAGCCAGCACCGCATCGAGGCGGCGGATGACGCCGAGGCCTATCTGTCGCGCCTGTCGGACTTCGCCCGCAGTCTGGATGACGAGCGCGAGCGGATGCAGATCGACTACGCCGCCGGGGCCGTGCCGCCGGACTTCGTCATCGACCGCACCCTGACGCAGATGGGCGCCATCACCGGCACGGCCGTGGCCGACTCGGTCATGAGCCAGTCGATCGCGCGCCGTACGGCCGAGAAGAACATCCCCGGCGACTGGGCCGCACGGGCGCAGACGATCCTGACGCGAGAGGTCTATCCGGCCATCCAACGCCAGGCCGACGCCCTGAAGGCGGTGCGCGCGGGCGCGACGCACGACGGCGGCGTGTGGCGTCTGCCGGACGGCGAGGCCTACTATCGCTATGGGCTGAAGAACTACACCACTTCCTCGATGACGCCGGACGAGGTGCATCAGATGGGGCTGGACCAGGTGGCCGAGATCTCGGCCCGCGCCGACGGCCTGTTGAAGGCGCAAGGGTTGACGCAAGGCACGGTCGGCCAGCGCATCGCCGCCCTCGGCAAGGATCCGCGCTTCGTCTATCCGAACACGGACGAGGCCAAGGAAGAGTTGCTGAAGGAGTTGAACGTCCAGATGGCGGCCATGCAGGCCCGCATGCCGGACTATTTCGGCCGCCTGCCCAAGTCGCCCTGCGACATCCGTCGCGTGCCCAAGGCCATCGAGGCCGGGGCGCCGGGCGGCTACTACATGGCGCCGGCGCTGGATGGGTCGCGGCCGGGCGCCTACTACATCAATCTGCGCGACACGGCGGAGTGGCCCAAGTGGACCTTGCCGACCCTGACCTATCACGAGGCCGTGCCGGGCCATCACTTCCAGATCGCCCTGCAGATGGAGCAGCCGGACACCCCGCTGCTGATGAAGGTCATGGGCTTCTCGGCCTATTCCGAGGGCTGGGGCCTGTATTCGGAGCAGTTGGCGGACGAGATCGGCGCCTATGAGAACGATCCCTTTGGCCAGATCGGCTACCTGCAATCCTTGATGTTCCGCGCCGCGCGTCTGGTCGTGGACTCGGGTCTGCACCACAAGCGCTGGAGCCGCGAACAGGGCATCCGCTACATGGTCGATACGCTGGGCGATCAGGAATCCAGCATCGCCACCGAGGTCGAGCGCTACTGCGTCTGGCCGGGGCAGGCGTCCAGCTACAAGGTCGGCCACACCACCTGGGTCAAGCTGCGCGAAGACGCCAAACGGCGCCTGGGACCGCGCTTCGACATCAAGGGCTTCCATGACACGGGCCTGGCTCTGGGCGGCGTGCCGCTGACGGTGCTGGAGCGGACCATGAACGCCTGGACGCCGGTCTGACGAAGGCCTGATTCCCGGACGCGCCGGTCCTTCATTGAGCGTGAGTGTGGAGCAACGCCCGGCGCGGCGCGGCTCTTTTTGGGGGGAGTACCTGAATGATCAATCGCCGCAATCTCTTGCTGAGCGCCGCTGCGACCGCCGCCGCAGCGCCCATGCTGGCCCAGTGCGCCGCCGCCGCCGCCAGCGACGCCGATGCGCGCCTGAACGCCCTGCTGGACGGCTGGTTCGAAGCCGACATCGACGAGGCGCCCGAGCGCGCCACCAACCTGGGTCTGGACAAGGACGCCCGCGCGGGCCTGTCGTCCAAACTCAGCAAGGCCGGGCCGGACGCCATCCGCAAGGATCGCGAGAAGGCGATCAAACGCTGGGACGAACTGAAGGCGTTCGATCAGAAGGGCCTGTCCGAAGCCGGGGCGCTGAACTACGCCATCGCCGCCTTCGGGCGCGAGACGTCGGCCCAGACGGCGCGCTTCGACTATGGCGCGGGGCCGGGCCGTCCGTCGCCCTATGTCGTGACCCAGCTGTCGGGCGCCTATTTCTCGACGCCCGACTTCATGGACAACCAGCACCGCATCGAGGACGCGGCCGGCGCCGACGCCTTCCTGTCGCGGCTGGAGGCCTTTGCGGGCGTGCTGGACGGCGAGACGGACAAGATCAAGGAAGACGCCGGTCTGGGCGTGATCGCGCCAGACTTCATCATCGACCGGATGCTGCCGCAGATCCGCGCCCTGCGCGACACGCCCGCCGCCGACATGGCCATGATCCAGTCGCTGGTCCGCAAGGCAGGGGCGCTGAACCTGTCGGGCTATGACGCGCGCGCCGCCGCCCTGGTGGACGAGAAGGTCAAACCGGCCCTGGCCCGCCAGATCGAGGCGCTGGAAGCGGTCCGTCCCAAGGCCGTTCACGACGCGGGCGTGTGGCGCCTGCCGGACGGCGAGGCCTTCTACGCCGCCGGGCTGAAGTCGAACACCACGACCACCCTGTCGGCCAAGGAAATCCACGCCATGGGCGTCGAACAGGTGGCCGAGATCACCGCCGAGATTGACGCCATCCTGAAGTCTCAGGGCATGACCCAGGGCACGGTCGGCGAACGGGTTCAGGCGCTGAACAAGGACCCGGCCCAGCTGTTCCCCAACACCGATGCGGGCAAGGAAGAGCTGCTGAAGTGGCTGAACGAACAGGTCGCGGCGCTTGAACCGAAACTGCCCGCCGTCTTCGGCCGCCTGCCCAAGACCCACGTCGAGGTGCGCCGCGTGCCGGTGTCGATCCAGTCGGGCGCGCCGGGCGGATACTATCAGGGGCCGCCGCTGGATGGCTCGCGTCCGGGCGCCTACTACATCAACCTGCGCGACAGCGGGAACTGGCCGAAGTTCGCCCTGCCGACCCTGACCTATCACGAGGCCTCGCCGGGTCACCACCTGCAGGTGGCGCTGCAACGCGAGTCGGGCGAACTGCCGCAATGGCGCCGCGCGGGCGGCTTCTCGGCCTTCAACGAGGGCTGGGCGCTGTACGCCGAGGCGGTGGCGGCCAATGATCTGGACGCCTATGCCACCGATCCGCTGGGTCGCGTCGGCTTCCTGATGTCCTATCTGTTCCGTGCGGTGCGTCTGGTGGTCGACACCGGCATCCACTCCGAGCGCTGGAGCCGTGAACGGGCGGTCGAATACATGGCGGCCTCCGGGGCCAAGCCGCTGGACGCCTCGAACAGCGAGATCAACCGCTACTGCGTCTGGCCGGGCCAGGCCTGCGCCTACAAGGTCGGTCACACCGTCATCGCCCGCCTGCGCGAGGAAGCCCAAGCCAAGGACGGCTTCGACCTGCGCGCCTTCCACGACAAGGTGCTGGGCGACGGCTCCATGCCGCTGGCGGTGCTGGAAGGACGGATGCGCGGCTAACCGCCTTCCAGAAACAAGAAGGGCCGGAGGATTATCCTCCGGCCCTTTTCCTTGGCGGTGGGCCGCCTTGTCAGTAACGCGTCACGCGGGTGGATCGCGAGGTGCAGACGGCGTCGTGGGCCATTGCGCAATCGGATCCGCCGTTGGCCTGGCACTGGCTAATGGCGTCGGCGCGGGCCGAGCGGGCGTTGCGCGCAGGCGTTGAGAAATAGCGGGTCACGCCGTCGACCTGACCCGAAGCCACGGCCGAGCAGGCGTTGCGCCAGGAGGCCACCGGCGCACAGTTGGCGTCGGGTTCGGTCGGCGCGCGCATGCTGACGCCCCAGGCATGGTCGGGCTGCTCGCATTTCCTCATGGCGTTGAACATGGCGGCGTCGATGTTGCGGCCCTGCAGGACATAGGCATAGACCGCGCCCGTGTCGGTGTTGAACGCAAAGGCCCCCAGACCCTCGACACGTTCGCGATAGCCCATGGTGCTGGTGTCCACGCCCTGCGGGGCGTCTGGCGCGCAGGTCGCCGAACCGGCCGCCGTGCCGACGGGGCATTGCGTCTGGGCTGAGGCCTTGCCGGAGGGCAGTCCCGCCATCAGCAGAAATCCCACGGCCATAGCGCCTGAAAGCGCAATGAATTTCATGACTTAATCCTTGATCGCGCGCCAGGTGGATGGCCACAGGTCCTGAGGCATGGCGGTGCAGGTCGGCATCGACTTCTCCTCCAGCAGGGCGAAGCGTTCGCCGGTCCAGCCCCAGACTCCCATGTGGCCGCAGTCGCCTAGGCCGCGTCCCTTGGCGAAGGCGAACAGGGTGCGGGTTTTGGGATCATAACGGCTGTTGACCAGGGTCTGCTCGCTGCCCGCGGCCGTGGGGAAGGCGACCGGCTGAGGCGCGTTCCCGTCTGCCGTCGTGAGGAAATAGGCCTGGCTGAAGTTATAGGCGCCCTCGCCGCACGGCACGCTCCACAGCAGCTTGTCAGCGGCCAGCCGGGCGACCTCGACCTCCGCCTCGAACCGTTCGCCCCGGCGGGTTTCGGCCAGGCATTCCTTGACCCTGGCGTGCGCCAGCACCGCCGGCGACAGGTCATCCTGAGGCAGCCCGTTCTGAGCCACGGCGGGAGCCAGCGTCACGCGCGGCGCGGCGGGGGCGGCGGGCACGCCGGACGCGGGCTGGTCGCCGCGCCGGATCAGCGCCGTGGACGTGTCCAGTCGTCCCTGACGCTCGTCGATCCACAGGAAGGCGGCGGCGGCCCCGCCCAGGCTGACCTTCATCTTCTCGTCGCCGCGCCTCAGCGCCATGAAGGAGCCATTGCCCAGATCATGCAGAAGCTGGGCCGAGGGCGTCTGGAAGGCGATGACGTCGCCTTCCTCATCCATCTTGGAATTCTTGCCGGCATAGCGGCGGCCGTCGATCTCGGCGTAGACGTCGCCCTGTCCGTCCTCCAGTCCCCAGCCGCCCATGTGGACGACGGGCCGCGCCTGAGGGCCCGGCGCCAGGGAGACCATGACGAAGCCCATGTTTTCCTCGGCCGATCCGAAGGCGACGCAGTGGTTGGTGTTGTCGCATGTCGCCGTCCAGTCGCGAAACTCGCGCGTCACGCTGGGCGGATGGGCGCCGCCCTGGACGGCGGGCGCGGCGACGGCGGCCTCGGCGGGCGGCTGAGCCGTCGGCGCTTCTGGCGCGCTTGCGGCCTCCTGTCCCTTGCAGGCGGCCAGCGCCAGAGGGACCAGGGCGACGGTGGCGGCGAACCGGAGGCGAGGCGTCATCAGGCGTTCCATGCGTTTTGACCGACCGGCGGCGTCAAGCGTAGCCGTGAAGAAGCCAAGCGGCCAAGCCGTCGTTTCGTTCCGGCCCGCCGTTCAGGCCGTGCGGCTTTCGTCCCCTTTGCGCCCGCGCGCGGGGGTCGCTATATCCCCTGCACCGAATTCCTTCCCTGATTTGAGAGACAGAGGCGTAAGCATGGCCAAGATCAAGGTCGCCAATCCCATCGTGGACATCGACGGCGACGAAATGACCCGGATCATCTGGCAGATGATCAAGGACAAGCTGGTCTTCCCGTACCTGGACCTCGAACTCGACTATTACGATCTCGGCATGGAAAGCCGTGACGCCACCGACGATCAGATCACGATCGACGCAGCCCACGCCATCCAGAAGCACGGCGTCGGCGTGAAGTGCGCCACCATCACTCCGGACGAGGCGCGCGTCGCCGAATTCGGCCTGAAGAAGATGTGGAAGTCGCCGAACGGCACCATCCGCAACATCCTGGGCGGCGTCGTCTTCCGCGAGCCGATCATCTGCTCGAACGTGCCGCGTCTGGTGCCGGGCTGGACCCAGCCGATCGTCGTGGGCCGTCACGCCTTCGGCGACCAGTACAAGGCCACCGACTTCCTGATGCCGGGGCCGGGCACCCTGACGATCAAGTTCGTCGGCGACGACGGCGAAGTGATCGAGCACGAAGTGTACAAGTCGCCGGGCGCCGGCGTCGCCATGGGCATGTACAACCTGGACGCCTCGATCCGCGAGTTCGCCCACGCCTCCTTCGCCTATGGCCTGCAGCGCAACTACCCGGTCTATCTGTCGACCAAGAACACCATCCTCAAAGCCTACGACGGCCGCTTCAAGGACATCTTCCAGGAAGTCTTCGACGCCGACTACGCCGAGGAATTCAAGAAGCGCGGCCTGACCTATGAGCACCGCCTGATCGACGACATGGTCGCGGCCGCGATCAAGTGGTCGGGCGGCTTCGTCTGGGCGTGCAAGAACTACGACGGCGACGTGCAGTCGGACATCGTCGCCCAAGGCTTCGGCTCGCTGGGCCTGATGACGTCGGTGCTGATGACGCCGGACGGCAAGGTCATGGAAACGGAAGCCGCCCACGGCACCGTCACCCGCCACTACCGCCAGCATCAGAAGGGCGAGGCCACCTCGACCAACTCGATCGCCTCGATCTTCGCCTGGACGCGCGGCTTCAAGCACCGCGCCAAGCTGGACGGCAACACCGAGCTTGCCGAGTTCGCCGATACGCTGGAGCGCGTGGTCGTCGAGACCGTCGAGTCGGGCTTCATGACCAAGGACCTGGCTCTGCTGGTCGGCGATCAGCAGTCCTGGCTGACGACCGAAGGCTTCCTGGACAAGGTGTCCGAGAACCTGAAGAAGGCCCTGCCGGGCATCGGCTAAGGCTTTTTAGTCGGCCGCGGTCAGAAGGCTCCGCCTTGGCTGCTTCGCGCCGCCCTTCGGGTCTCGACCCGACGCGGCCTGAAGCCGCTAAGATATCAAGGCCCGCCGGAGCGATCCGGCGGGCCTTTTTGCTGGGCGGTATCGCTTCCCTATTCCGCTCATCCCGGCGGACGCCGGGATCCAGTGAGAGCGCCACGCTGCGCCTATCCGCCGATCCGGAATGCTTGAAGCCAAAGTACTGGGTCCCGGCGTCCGCCGGGATGAGCGGTGGTCGATGTTTGCCTCAACCCCATCGTTAGGTTCGCTTGGAAACGAGAGCCCGTGAAAACACGCATTGAACCCGCCTGTGATCCATGTCCCTAATCCGCCTGGGGATTTTGGCGCCGTTTCGTCGTCGTCCCGTCGCGTTCGTAAGGCAGGGGAGGGCCGATGAACCGCAAACTGATCATACGTCTAGGATTGGCGGCGGGGGCCGTCTTCGTGCTCGCCTACGCCGCCTCGCCCCTGCTGGCGGCGCGGTCGTTGATCCAGGCGGCCAAGACCGGCGACGAAAGGGCGTTGGAGCGCCAGGTCGACTTTCCCGCTTTTCGCGCCAGCCTGAAAGACGAGCTGAACGCCCGCATGATGGTCGAGATGCGCAAGGATAAACGCCTCGGCGACAGCGGCCTGTCGGGGCTGGGGATGCTGTTGGCGCCGGCCCTCGTGGGCGGGGCGGTCGACGCCTTCGTCACCCCGCAGGCGATCGCCCTGATGGTGCAGGAGGGCCGCGCGCCCAAGCCGGAGATCAAACGCCCGGCGCCCCAGGAGCCGAAGTCCGAGAACAAGCGCGTGCGCCAGTCGTGGGGCTATCGCGACCTGGACACCTTCGCCGTTACCCTGACCCGCGACGACCAGCCGGACGAGCACGTCTCCCTGCTGATGAAGCGCCGCAACCTGTTCGGCTGGAAGCTGGCGGCGATCGATCTGGGGGCGCCGGAATAGGCTTCTCCGCCCCAAGCAATGGGGAGGTGGATCGCCGGCGCAGCCGGCGAGACGGAGGGGCGGCTTGGTTTCGCTGCCGTAAAGCCCCTCCACCGCTTCGCGGTCCCCCTCCCCATTGCATGGGGAGGAAAGAAAAAGGGCGGCGCAACCGATGCGCCGCCCTTCGTCGTTCCGCCTGTTAAGGCGATCAGCCCTTCAGCGCAGCCCGGATGGCGTTCAGGCCGTCCTCGGCCTTGGAGCCGTCCGGGGCGCCGCCCTGAGCGAAGTCGGGCTTGCCGCCGGCGCCCTTGCCGCCCATGGCGATGACGGCGTCGCGGGCCAGATCGGCCGCGTTGATCTTGCCGGCCAAGTCCGGCGTGGCGGCGACGGTGATGGCCGCCTTGCCGTCGGTGACGCCGACCAGGGCGACGACGCCCGAGCCGAGCTGCTTCTTGAAGTCCTCGGCGACGCCGCGCAGGCCCTTGCCGTCGACGCCGTCCAGAACGCGGGCGATCAGCTTGATCCCGCCGATCTCCTCAGGCGCCGCATTGGCGCCCGCGCCGCCGCCCAGAGCGAGCTGCTTCTTCAGCTCGGCGACCTGCTTCTCCAACGTCTTGACCGAGGCCTGCAGGCCCTCGACGCGGGCCGGAACCTCGGCGGGCTGGATCTTGAAGCCCTGGGCCAGCTGGCGGGCGACGTTGGCCTGATCCAGCAGGAAGCGGCGGGCCGCGTCGCCGGTCAGGGCCTCGATGCGGCGGACGCCGGCGGCGACGCCGCCTTCGGACACGATCTTGAACAGGGCGATGTCGCCGGTGCGATAGACGTGGGTGCCGCCGCACAGCTCGACCGAATAGGCGCCCGGACCCGACAGGGCGTGGCCCAGGGTGAGGACGCGGACCTCGTCGCCGTATTTCTCGCCGAACAGGGCCACGGCGCCCGCCGCGATGGCGGCGTCGGGCGTCATCAGCTCGGTCGTGGCCGGCGCGTTCTGGCGGATGACGGCGTTAACCTCGTCCTCGATGCGGGCGATCTCCTCGTCCGTCAGCGGGGCGTTGTGGCTGAAGTCGAAGCGCATGCGCTCGGCGTCGACCATCTGGCCCTTCTGGGCGACGTGGGGGCCCAGCACGTTCTTCAGGGCGGCGTGCACCAGGTGGGCGGCCGAGTGGTTGGCGCGAGTGGTCGGACGCGAGCCTTCCTCGACCGTGGCGGTCACGACCGCGCCGGTCGCCAGCGCGCCCTGAGTCACCTCGACGGTATGCACGTGCAGGTCGCCCGCGTGCTTCTTGGTGTCCAGGACGCGGCCTTCGCCGCCGCTCCAGACCAGGGCGCCCTTGTCGCCCGCCTGACCGCCGCCCTCGCCGTAGAAGGGGGTCTTGTCCAGCAGGACCTCGACCGTTTCGCCCGCCGCCGCTGAGGGGGCCTCGGCGCCGTCCTTGACGATGGCCAGGACCTTGCCCTCGCCGGTTTCGGACTCATAGCCGGTGAACTCGGTGCCGCCGTGCTGGTCGCGCAGGGCCAGCCACGCGCCGGCCGAGGCTGTCTGGCCCGAGCCCTTCCAGTGCTCGCGCGAACGATCGCGCTGTTCGGCCATGGCGCTCTCGAAGCCGTCGACGTTGACGCTGAAGCCGCGACGACGCGCCTCGTCCTGCGTCAGGTCCAGCGGGAAGCCGTAGGTGTCGTAGAGGGTGAAGGCCGTCTGGCCGTCCAGCATGTCGCCCGCCTTGAAGCCGGTCGTGGCCTGGTCGAACAGGTTCATGCCGCGGCCCAGCGTGGTGCGGAAGCGGATCTCTTCCTGCTTCAGCGTGTCCTCGATGAAGGCCTGGGCGCGGCCGAGTTCGGGATAGGCTTCGCCCATCTCCTCGACCAGGGTCGGCACCAGACGGTGCATCAGCGGGTCCTGGGCGCCCAGCAGGTGGGCGTGGCGCATGGCGCGGCGCATGATGCGGCGCAGGACATAGCCCCGGCCTTCGTTTGACGGGGTCACGCCGTCGGCGATCAGGAAGGCGGTCGAACGCAGGTGGTCGGCGATGACGCGGTGCGACGGGGCGCGCTCGCCCTCGGCCTTGGTGCTGGTCAGCTCTTCCGAGGCGCCGATCAGGCTCTTGAACAGGTCGACTTCATAGTTGGAGTGGACGCCCTGCAGCACGGCGGCGATGCGCTCCAGACCCATGCCGGTGTCGACGCTGGGCTTGGGAAGGTCGCGAACGATCTGATCGTTCTCCTTCTCGTACTGCATGAAGACGTTGTTCCAGATCTCCACGAAGCGGTCGCCGTCGTCGTCCGGCGAACCGGGAGGGCCGCCGAAGATGTGGTCGCCGTGATCGTAGAAGATCTCGGTGCACGGGCCGCACGGGCCGCTGTCGCCCATGGCCCAGAAGTTGTCGGCCGTCGGGATGCGGATGATCTTCTCGTCCGCGAAGCCGGTGACCTTCTTCCAGATGTCGAAGGCTTCGTCGTCGGTGTGATAGACGGTGACCAGCAGGCGGGCGGGGTCAAGGCCGAATTCCTTAGTCAGCAGCCCCCAAGCGCTCTCGATGGCGTGGTCCTTGAAGTAGTCGCCGAACGAGAAATTGCCCAGCATTTCAAAGAAGGTGTGGTGGCGCGCGGTATAGCCGACGTTGTCCAGGTCGTTGTGCTTGCCGCCGGCGCGCACGCATTTCTGCGAGCTGGTCGCGCGCTTGTAGGGCGGGACGGCGCCGCCGGTGAAATAGTCCTTGAACGGCACCATGCCCGCGTTGACGAACAGCAGGGTCGGGTCGTTCTGCGGCACGAGCGGAGCCGACTGCACCTTCTCGTGGCCGTCGGCGGCGAAGTAGTCGAGGAAGGTGGAACGGATCTGCTTCAGGCTGGTCATGGGCGTATCGCTCTGGAACTCGGGCGCGCGGGAGGAAATAGCGGAACCGGCGTCATATAGGGATTTTGCACTGAGTGCATCACTGACGCGTGACTTCAGATTTCCTCTCCATGCAAATGGGGAGGGGGACCACGTAGTGGTGGAGGGCCTGGCGGTGCAACCAAGAAGCCCCTCCGCCTCAGCGGCTGCGCCGCTGATCCACCTCCCCATTTGCATGGGGAGGAAACGCGCTCAGTCGTGAAGCCGATGCGGCGCGACGATCACCCCGTCCGCGTCGGCGTAGAGCCAGTCGCCGGGAGTGAAGATGACGCCGCCGAAGGCGGTGGGGATGTCGATCTCGCCGACGGCGTCGCGCTCGGCGCGCAAGGGGGTGGTTCCCAGGGCTTTGACGCCCGCCTGCAGGGTGTTGATGATGGCTGTGTCGCGCACGGCGCCGTGGACGACGACGCCGGCCCAGCCGTTGTCGATGGCCAGCTTGGCCAGATTGTCGCCGACCAGGGCGCGTTTGAGCGAACCGCCGCCGTTGACCACCAGCACGGCGCCCTGGCCGGGGCGCTCCAGCGTCTGGCGCACCAGGGCGTTGTCGTCCAGCACGCTGAGGGTGCGGATCGGGCCGTGGAAGGCCGCCACCTGGCCGAAGCTGCGGAAGGGGGTCTGGCAGACCCTCACCGCGTCAGGATGGGCGTCGCAGAGGTCGGCGGTGGCGAAGGTCATGGGCGGGCTCCGTTGGTTCGCGGGGACTCTGCCCGTCGCCGCCGAGGGGAAACAAGGCCGTTGCGCGCAGAAACGCGGTTGGCGGGCTCGCCACATCCGCTCATCCCAGCGGACGCCGGGATGAGCGGGAGAGCGGGCGGCGCAAAAAAAAAGGCCCGCCCGAAGCAGGTCGGGCGGGCCGATCTCCGTCCGACCGGCCACGCGGGGTCGGTAGGCGGGTCGCGCGGCGGCGAACGGAGAAGCTCTGTCGGAAACGCCCGTCCCGCCGTCATCCTCAGGCTTGCCCGAGGACTGGATCGTCCGCGCGATCCCGGCTGGAACGGAAGGGGGCGCTTCCAGGCTTCATCCTCAGGTCAGGCCCGAGGATGACAGCGTTTGGATGATGGGGCCGATCAGCCCTCCAGGTCCTGGCCCTCGTCGGGTTCGGGGGCGCCCAGCATGTCGTCGGCGATCTTGGCGGTGGACTGGCGCACCGCCTTTTCGATCGAGGCGGCCATGTCGGGGTTGTTCTTGAGGAACTCCTTGGCGTTCTCGCGGCCCTGACCGATGCGGGTGGAGTCGTAGGAGAACCAGGAGCCGGACTTCTCGACGATGCCGGCCTTGACGCCCAGGTCGATGATCTCGCCGATCTTGGAGATGCCCTCCCCGTACATGATGTCGAAGATGACCTCGCGGAACGGCGGGGCGACCTTGTTCTTCACCACCTTGACGCGGGTGGTGTTGCCGACCACCTCGTCGCGGTTCTTGATCGCGCCGGTGCGACGGATGTCCAGGCGCACCGAGGCGTAGAACTTCAGCGCATTGCCGCCCGTCGTCGTTTCCGGCGAGCCGTACATGACGCCGATCTTATGACGGATCTGGTTGATGAACAGGACGATGCACTTCGACTTGGAGATCGAGGCCGTCAGCTTGCGCAGGGCCTGCGACATCAGACGCGCCTGAAGGCCGGGCAGGCTGTCGCCCATCTCGCCTTCGATTTCGGCGCGGGGCGTCAGGGCCGCGACGGAATCGATCACCACGATGTCCACGGCGCCGGAACGCACCAGGGTGTCGACGATCTCCAGCGCCTGTTCGCCCGTGTCGGGCTGCGACACCAGCAGGTCGTCCAGATTGACGCCCAGCTTTTGCGCATAGACGGGGTCCAGCGCGTGTTCGGCGTCGACGAAGGCGGCCACGCCGCCCTTCTTCTGGACCTCGGCCACGGTGTGCAGGGCCAGGGTGGTCTTGCCCGAGGATTCGGGACCGAACACCTCGATCACCCGGCCGACCGGCAGACCGCCGATGCCGAGCGCCATGTCGAGGCCGAGCGAGCCGGTCGAGACGCTCTCGATCTCGGCCACCACGCCGGCCTTGCCCAGTTTCATGACCGAGCCCTTGCCGAAGGCGCGATCGATCTGCGCGATCGCCGCCTCTAGAGCGCGTTGTTTGTCGCTGTCTTCTTTACCCACGAGCTTCAGTGCCGCCTGTGACATTGGTTTTCTCTCCCTTGCCATGATTCCCATCTGACTTCGGGAGAGACCCGCCACGGACCCGCTCCCTTGGTGAAGCGGACTATGGACACGGTTTGTTCTTGTTCGCAAGATGTTCTCGTGAACTGAACAAGAACATTGAGCACGATGCGACCGATACTGTCGTGTCTGTCTTAGCGGGACCAGAAGGACCGGGCGCGCGACAGGCGGGCGAAGGCGCGGCTTGAGGCGGCGTGAAGGACGGCGGCGCCCTGCTCGCGGCGGCCGATCAGGCGCCCGGCGGCGAAGGCGATCTCGGGCGAGGTCAGGCGGGCGTCGGCGGGGATGCGGTCGCGGGCGACGGCCAGGTCGTTGAGGACGCCGAACGCGTCCTGCGTCGTCTCCAGCGCCTTGAGGAAGCGTCTTTCGCGGCGGGGATGGTCGAACAGGCCGACGAAGAACTCGGCCGCGTAACGCAGGCGTTTCACCCGGATGCGCAGCCGGTGGCGGCCCGCCGCGTCCAGGCGGTCGAGGCGACGGCCGCCGCGTCGCACGCGCCGGTTGAGCCGCTCCAGGGCCTCGGCGGCGAAGTCGGCGACGGGCCGCCGCCGCCGCCAGGTCCGCACCGGATCGGGGTCGCTGCGCCAGGCGCCGGTCTCGATCCAGGCCAGGGTCTCGAGCATCAGGGCGGCGTAGCGCGGCGAATCGATGGCCGCCATGGTCCGGCGATAGGCGCCGCTGCGGGCCGCCAGCAGGCGCAGGCCCAGCGGGGCGAGGCGGGGGTCGGGCGTCTCCAGCGCGGCGGGGTGGAAGACGTCGCGGATGAAGACGTCCAGATCGCGCGCGACGTCGGTCTCATGCGCCAGCCATTTCAACTCTGCGACGACGGGAGCGGCGTCCTCGCCCAGCAGGGGACTGAATATGGACAGGGCGGCGCGCAGCCGACGCAGGCCCACGCGCAGCTGATGCAGGGCCTCGGGCCGGCGCACCCTTCTCAGCAGTTCGGCGTTGGCCGAGACCTGACCCAGGGCGGCCAGGGCCGTGCGGCGCAGGGCCGCTTCGGCGCTTAAGGCGCGGGGCAGGGGATCGGCGCGGGCGGTGCGGGGCGCGCGCTCCAGCCCCTCGGCCAGGCGCCAGCCGCGCTCGGCCTTGCTCTCGAACAGGGGGACCAGGGCCACGTCGGCCGACAGGCGCCGGGCCAGGGCGAACAGAGCTTCGGGCGGGCCGTCCTTCAGCTCCAGCTCCAGTTCGCGCAAGGGCTCGACGCGGTCGCCCGCCGACAGCTGGCCCTCGTCATAGGCGGCCTCGATCACGGCGCCCTCGAAGGCGACCAGACGGACGCGGCGGCGCACCGTGCTGGCGAAGCGAGGGGCGACATCGCGGCGGCGGCCCTTCAGCAGGGCGGCGGCGGGCGTCGTCTTCAGCGCCGCCCAGTCCAGGGCCTCGCTGGCGACCGGCATGTCCCATTCGGCGCGGTTGAGGACGTCGCCGCCCGTCTGGCCCTTCAGCGTCTGGACGAAGCCGCGTTCGGTCGCGCGCACCCGCAGGCCCCAGCCCGCGCGCCGCAACGCCTGATCCGGCGTGTCGAAATAGACGGAGCGCAGGGCGTGCACGCTCTCCTCGCCCGCCAGGGCCGGGTGGGCGTCCAAGCGCGCGGCGGCGCCGGGGCCGAGCCGAAATTTGAGTTCAACTTCCTGCTTCATGCCGGACATGTCGCCATTGTGCGCCTATCCTCATGCCGGTCCAAATGATCCAACGGCCAAGGTCGAGCGTTAGGTGTCGCATGACTGATCTTCAGACCGCTCAAACCGCCCAGAACGCCGAACCGGCCAAACCCGCCGTCCTGACCATCCGCAACGCCCGCATGGGCGACATTCCCGGCATCAGCGCCCTGGTGGCGCGGGTCTACAAGGACATGCCGCCCTATACCGCGGGGATGCTGCGGGGCCAGATCGCCACCTATCCGGACGGCCAGTTCGTGGTCGAGTTCGAAGGCGAGATCGTCGGCTATGCGGCCAGCTTCCGCATCGACGAAAAGTCCGCCATGGGCCCGCACACCTGGGACCAGATCACCGGCGGCGGCTATGGCGCCCGGCACGATCCGGCCGGCGAGTGGCTGTACGGCATGGAGGTCTGCGTCGACCCCGCCCGACGCCGCCTGCGCATCGGCCAGCGCCTGTATGACGCGCGCCGCGACCTGTGCGAGGCGCAGAACCTGAAGGGCGTGGTCTTCGGCGGCCGGATGCCCGGGCTGGCGCGGCGCCGCTCCGCCTATCCCGACCCAAACGCCTATGTCGAGGCGGTGCGCGACCGCAAGGTGAAGGACCCGATCATGGCCTTTCACCAGCGCTCGGGGTTCGAGCCGGCGGGGGTGCTGCTGAATTATCTGCCGTCGGACAAGGCGTCGCTGGGCCACGCGGCGCGCTGGGTCGGGCGCAACCCCTATTATGTCGAGGCGACGGGCAAGGGGGCGGCCTTTGCGGTCAAGGAGACGGTGCGCGTCGCCACGGTCCAGCTGCAGATGCGCAAGGTCGACAGCTTCCAGGAGTTTATGGACAACGTCGAATATTTCGTCGACGTGGTGTCCGACTATCGCGCCGACTTCGTGGTCTTTCCCGAGCTGTTCACGCTTCAGCTGCTGTCGCTGGCGACCAAGAAGCTGACCCCGGCGGAATCGATCGAGGCGCTGACCCGCTACACGCCGCGCTTCGTCGAGGCGATGCGCGAGCTGGCGGTCGGCTACAACGTCAACATCATCGGCGGCTCGCACCCGACGCGGACCGAGGACGGCGAGATCCAGAATGTCGCCTATGTCTTCCTGCGCGACGGCTCGGTGCATGAGCAGGAAAAGATCCACCCAACCCCGAACGAACGCCACTGGTGGAACATCAAGGGCGGCGACCGCGTCCACGCCATCCCCACCGACTGCGGGCCGATCGGGGTGATGATCTGCTACGATTCCGAGTTCCCCGAACTGGCGCGGCGTCTGGCGGACGAGGGCGCGCGCATCCTGTTCACCCCCTTCTGCACCGACAACCGGCAGGGGTATCTGCGCGTGCGCTACTGCTCGCAGGCGCGGGCCATCGAGAACCAGTGCTACGTCGTCCTGTCGGGCAATGTCGGCAACCTGCCCAACGTCGAGAACATGGACATCCAGTATGCCCAGTCGTGCATCCTGACGCCGTGCGACTTCCCGTTCGCGCGCGACGGGGTGGCGGCCGAGGCCAGCGAGAACGTCGAGACGGTGACGGTGGCGGACCTGGACCTGTCCGACCTGGCGTGGGCCAAGGCGCAGGGGACGGTGCGGAACCTGCGGGATCGGCGCTTCGATCTCTACAAGACGGTGTGGACGGACGGGGGCTGACCTTACCCCCGCTCATCCCGGCGGACGCCGGGATCCAGTGAGGGCCGCGCGCACAGGACTTGCGTATTCATGCCGCGCGTTTGAGGCCAAAGCACTGGGCCCCGGCGTCCGCCGGGGGCGAGCGGTGATTTCGTGACCGGCCTTCTATTCCGGCCGCCGCGCCGGGCTGTCCCGGAACCGCGGGGCCGGCGCGGGCTGCACCACGCCCTGGGCGGTGACGAAGGCCTCGCGGGCGCGGTTGTGCGGGTGGTCGGGCGCTTCGGTCAGGGACAGGACAGGGGCGACGCAGGCTCCTTGCGCGTCGGGATCGCTGCACCAGTCGTCGCGGGTGCGGGTGCGGAAGACGGCGGCCAGCTTGTCCTTCAGCCTCGGCCACTGGGCCGGGTCGAAGGGCATGGCGAAGTCGGGATCGCCGCCCAGCCCGGTCAGCCGCATCAGGGCGATGTAGAAGGCCGGTTCGATGGCGCCGACGGCGAGGTATTTGCCGTCCGACGTTTCATAAACCTCATAGAAGGGCGCGCCGGTGTCCAGCAGGTTGACGCCGCGCTCGTCGCGCCAGGCCAGGCTGGGCGGCAGGGGCGCGGGCAGGTTCTGGCGGAAGCCCCAGATCATGCTCATCAGCAGGGAGGAGCCGTCGGTCATGGCGCAGTCGATCACGTCGCCGCGCCCGGTGCGCTGGGCCTTGAGCAGGCCCGCGACCATGCCGAAGGCCAGCAGCATGCCGCCGCCGCCGAAGTCGCCGACCATGTTGATCGGCGGGGTCGGCTTCTCGCCCGCCCGGCCGAAGGCGTGAAGCGCGCCTGAGACGGCGATGTAGTCGATGTCGTGGCCCGGCGCCGGGGCCAGCGGCCCGTCCTGACCCCAGCCGGTCATGCGGCCGTAGACGAGGCGCGGATTGTCGGCCAGCAGCACGTCGGGACCGAGGCCGAGACGCTCCATGACGCCGGGACGAAAGCCCTCGATCAGGCCGTCGGCGTTACGGGCCAGGTCGCGGACCAAGGCGGCGCCCTTCGGCGTCTTCAGGTCGGCCTCGACCAGGCGGGCGCGGCTGCGGTTCAGGGGATCGCGCGGGTCGGGCGTCGCGCCGGGCCGGTGGACCAGCACCACCTCGGCGCCGTGATCGGCCAGCATCATGCCGCAGAAGGGGGCCGGGCCGATGCCGCCGATTTCGATGATGGCCAGGCCGTCGAGAGTTCCGCTCATGCCCCGCACTGAAGCCGAGGCGGGCGGCCCCGTCCAGCTTGCGCCGTCCGGGACCGCCTCTTCGGGGGGAACTGAATGATGAACCCGCTCACCCCGGCGGACGCCGGGGCCCAGTGCTTTGGCCAAGGGTGCGACCCTGGGTGCGCGTGGCTCTTACTGGATCCCGGCATCCGCCGGGATGAGCGGATATGAAACCTAGGCCGCCCGGTTCTTCACCAGATCATCGACCACCGACGGATCGGCCAGCGTCGAGGTGTCGCCCAGGGCGCCCAGTTCGTTCTCGGCGATCTTTCTCAAAATACGCCGCATGATCTTGCCCGAGCGGGTCTTGGGCAGGCCCGGCGCCCACTGGATCACGTCCGGGGCGGCGATGGGGCCGATCTCTTCGCGGACCTGGGCGACGAGGGCGCGGCGCAGGTCGTCGGTCGCCTCGACCCCCTTGTTCAGGGTGACATAGGCGTAGATGCCCTGACCCTTGATATCGTGAGGGAAGCCGACGACGGCGGCCTCGGCCACGTCGTCGTGCAGCACCAGCGCGCTCTCGACCTCGGCCGTGCCCATGCGGTGGCCCGAGACGTTGATGACATCATCGACCCGGCCGGTGATCCAGTAATAGCCGTCTTCGTCGCGGCGGCAGCCGTCGCCGGTGAAATACTTGCCCGGATAGGTCGAGAAATAGGTCTCGAAGAAGCGTTGGTCGTCGCCATAGACGGTGCGCATCTGGCCCGGCCAGCTGTCGGTGATGCACAGATTGCCCTCCGTCGCGCCGTCCAGCACGCCCCCTTCCGCGTCCACGATTTCAAGCTCGACGCCGGGCAGGGGCCGGGTCGCCGAGCCGGGTTTCAGGTCCGTCGCGCCGGGCAGTGGCGAGACCAGGGCGCCGCCCGTTTCGGTCTGCCACCAGGTGTCGACGATGGGCAGGCGGCCTTCGCCGACCACCTCATGATACCAGCGCCAGGCCTCGGGGTTGATCGGTTCGCCGACGGTGCCCAGCAGACGCAAGGATTGGCGGCTGGACGCCTTCACCGGGGCGTCGCCGTCGCGCATCAGGGCGCGCAGGGCCGTGGGGGCGGTGTAGAAGATGTTGACCTGATGCTTGTCCACCACCTCCCAGAAGCGGCTGACGGTGGGATAGTTGGGCACGCCCTCGAACATCAGGGTCGTCGCCGCATTGGCCAGGGCGCCGTAGACCACATAGGTGTGGCCCGTGACCCAGCCCACGTCGGCGGTGCACCAGAAGACCTCGCCGGGGCGATAGTCGAACACCAGCTCATGCGTATAGCTGGCCCAGAACAGATAGCCGCCGGTGGTGTGCAGCACGCCCTTGGGCTTTCCGGTCGAGCCCGAGGTGTAGAGGATGAACAGCGGGTCTTCGGCGTTCATCGGTTCGGGCGCGCAGTCGGGCGAGGCCTTGTCCGCCTCGACGCCCCAGTCCAGGTCGCGGCCTTCGACGAAGGGAACGTCGGCGCCGGTATGGCGCAGGACGACGACGGTCTTCACGCCCGCGACCTTTTCCAGCGCCTTGTCGACATTGGCCTTGAGCGGGACCTTCTTGCCGCCGCGACAACCCTCGTCGGCGGTGATGACGAAGGTGGATTCGCAGTCCTCGATCCGCCCGGCGATGCTGTCGGGCGAGAAGCCGCCGAAGATGACCGAATGCACGGCGCCGATGCGGGCGCAGGCCAGCATGGCGTAGGCCGCTTCGGGGATCATCGGCAGATAGATGGTGACGCGGTCGCCCTTCTGGACGCCGTTGGCCTTCAGCACATTGGCCAGACGGCAGACGCGCTCATGAAGCTGGCCGAAGGTGACGGTTTCGCTGTCGGTCGGCTCGTCGCCTTCCCAGATGATGGCGACTTCGTCCCGGCGGGCGGGCAGGTGGCGGTCGATGCAGTTGGCCGAGACGTTCAGCACTCCGTCCTCGAACCAGCGGATGCGGAAGTCTTCCTTGTTGAAGGACACGTCCTTGATCTTGGTCGGAAAGGTCATCCAGTCCAGCCGCTCGGCCTGGGTGGCCCAGAAGGCCTCGGGGGTCTCACGCGCCTGCATCCGGGCCGCTTCATAGCCGGCGCGGTCCATGTGGGCGCGGGCGGCCAGTTCAGCGGGGACGGGATAGATTTCCGGATCAGACACGCGATTTTCCTCCAGCAGTCTTTTTCTTCTTCGGCCTTAGAAGCCGTATTTGGCGAACAGGATCAGACGGGTCATGTCGCCGTCCAGCCCTGACTCGAGTTTGCGGTCAGCGAACATCACCTCGGCCCCGACATCAAACGCCGTGACCGGCGACCAGATCAGATTGGCGTGAAGGCTCTGGGCCGAGCGGTTGACGCCGGTCCCGGTCAGCAGCACGTCGTTGTCCACCTTCTGGGTCGACCAGATCAGGCTGGAGCGCCAGCCCGGCGCCCAGACGTGGCGATAGGCGGCGAAGCCAGCGATCACGCCGATGGCCTCAAGCTCGCCCGAGGCGTCAAGCACGGCGTCGTTGGAGAAGTTCAGCCCGACATAGCGACCGACGCCTTCGCCGCCGGTCAGCATCAGGCGGATGTCGTCCTGCGCCCCGACCTTGACCTTGGCCGAGGCCGACAGGCCCCAGCCCGCAGCGGTGGAATCCACGTTGGTCGCCGGGTTCTGATACTTCAGCTGGCGCACCAGGCCGGACAGCTGCACGTCGCCCCACGGACGGCTGAGGCCATAGCGGGCGGTCAGGTCGGGCAGGCTGTTGTCGTCGGCCACGATGCGGGCGCCGCCGCCGAAGGGGGTGACGGTGGTCTCGGGGTTCTCCAGCGCGATGGAGAAGGGGCCGCGCGTATAGCGGACCTGGGCCTGGCGGGCGAAGACCGTGCCCTCGGCCGCGCCGACGAAGTCCGCCGATTCCGGCAGGACGGCGGTGTTCTGGAAGTTGGTCCACTCCTGGCCGATCAGCCAGTTGTCGATGGTGACGAAGGCGCGGCGCAGGGCGGGGTTCGAGCCGCTGGTCGTGCGCTGGTCGCCGGAGCCGGGCAGGGTCTGGAAGTCCATCTCCAGCCGCGTGCCGATCTTGCGGCCGCCGACCACGCCGTCGGTGGTCAGCCAGAAGCGGGTCTGGCGGGCGTTGAAGTCGGTGGCCACGTCTTCGTCCGCGCCGCCGACCGGAATGGCGCCGGGCAGGTGATAGTCGCGCAAGGGATCGCCGTTGGCCGGGTCGCCGCCGGAATATTTCGACGCCATGAAGTCGGTCTTGATGAAGCCGCCGAACTTCACCGTATGGTCGCCGATGCGGAAGCCGTCCTCGCGCGGGGCGTCAGAGACGGGCGTCGGCGTCGGGACGGGCGCAGGGCGCGCTTCGAGGCGGACGATGTCCTGCGCCTGCGAGGCCTGCTGCGTTCTGGCAGCGGCGACTTCGGATTTCAGACTGTTCAGCTCGGCTTCGAGCTGGGCGATACGGGCTTCCAGTGCGGCGCTGGCGTCCTGAGCCAGTGCGGCGCCGGGCGCGAGCAGCAGCGCGGCCGCAGCCACGCCGCCGAACAGACGGCAGCTTCCCATGCGAGGTCCTCCCAGACCGTTGTTCCGGGCCCGTCTGTCGCAGGCCTCAGGACGGCAGCATTCCGCGCGCTCCGGGTTTGCGGCCATTAGCCATTCGTCTAGTTTCGACCAAAGTCGAGGCGCGGCATGGTGTCGTCGCGACGCGGCCCGATGAACAAGAACCGCGCGTGGGAAGGACCTTCATGGATCGCATCGTCGTCGCCGACGACCATCCCCTGTTTCGCGCGGCCTTGAGGTCGGCCGTCGAAAAGGCGTCCGAGGGCGCGCAGATCGTCGAATGCGCCAGTCTGGCCGAGGCGCAGGCCGCCCTGTCCGAGGGGGCGGTCGATCTGCTGCTGCTGGACCTGAAGCTGTCGGACGTGGACGGCATGACGGGCCTTACCCTGATCCGCGCCGATCATCCGGCCGTGCCGGTCGCCGTCGTCTCGGCCAGCGAAGAGGCGCCGACCATCCGCCGCGCCCTGGCGCTGGGAGCGGCGGGCTTCATCCCGAAATCGGCGGCCCTGCCTGAAATGGTCGAGGCGATCCGGGCTATTCTCGACGGCGAGACCTGGGCGCCCGAGGTCGAGGCGGCGGGCGAGGAGGAGGCCGACCTGCAAGCCCGCATCGCCAGCCTGACGCCGTCGCAGTTGCGGATTCTGGAGGGGCTGAAGGTCGGGCGGCTGAACAAGCAGATCGCCTTCGACCTGGGCGTCACCGAGGCGACGATCAAGGCGCACCTGACCAGCGTCTTCCGCAAGCTGGGCGTGCAGAACCGGACCCAGGCGGTGATCCTGGCGCAGTCGCTGGACCTCTAAATCCTTCTCCCCTTGTGGGAGAAGGTGGCAGGCGAAGCCTGACGGATGAGGGGTGTGAACGCCATGGCGTCCGATTAGGCGCAGCCCGTCCTGAAAGACTTTTGAGCGCTGCGCCGACACCCCTCATCCGAGCGCCTCCGGCGCCCACCTTCTCCCACAAGGGGAGAAGGGTCAGCTGCGCAGGAACGCCTTCAACGCCGCGGGCTTGACCGGCTTCGGCAGCAGCACCGCCCCCGCCGCCGCCGCCTTCTCCTTCAGCCCCTCGCGCGTGTCGGCCGTCACCAGCGCAATCCGCCTGACTCCCCGCGCGCGCAGCCAATCGACGGCGGCTAGTCCGTCCGGCTCGTCGTCGCCCAGGTGCAGATCGACCAGGGCCGCGTCGAACGGGCCGACCGCCGCACGGGCTTCGGCGACCGAGCGCGCGGTCACGGCCTGCGCGCCCCAACGATCCAGCAAGGCCGTCAGGGCGTCGAGGATGGCGGGTTCGTTGTCCACGCACAGCACCCGCAGACCGATCAAGGGCAGGCGCAGGTCGTCGGGCGTGATCTCCGGCTCGGGCCGGCGCGCGGCGCGCGGCACGGCGACGCGGAAGGTCGTGCCGCGCCCGACGTGCGAGGCCAGCGACAGCGGGTGGCCCAGCAGGTCCGACAGCTTCTGCACGATGGCCAGGCCCAGGCCCGCGCCGGGCTCGTCCACCGGGGCGCCGGGCAGGCGCACGAACTCGCCGAAGACCGCCTGCCGGTCGGCCTCGGCGATGCCGCGCCCGGTGTCGCTGACCAGAATCTGCACCCGCTCGCCGTCGCGCCGGGCGCCGATCAGCACCCGCCCGTGGTCGGTGTAGCGGATGGCGTTCGCGATCAGGTTCTGCAGCATAGAGCGCAGCAGGTCGCGGTCCGAGGCGATCCACAGGCTGGACGGCGCCGCCGTCAGGGTCAGCCCCTTGGCGCGGGCGACCGGGGCGAACTCGCGCGCCAGTTCGTCGAACAGGCCGCCCAGGGCCAGCGGCGCCACGGCGGGCCGGACTCCGCCCGCCTCCAGCTTGGACAGGTTCAGCAGGGCGGTCAGCAGGCGGTGGGCGCTGTCGATGGCGCGGTCGGCGTTGGTCGCCAGGCCGCGCGCGGGCGATCCGGCCAAATCCGCGTCCTCCCTCAGGGCGGCGATGAACAGACGCGCGGCGTGCAGCGGCTGCAGCAGGTCGTGGCTGGCGGCGGCCAGGAAGCGGGTCTTGGAGGCGGTGGCGTCCTCGGCCGTGCGGCGGGCCTCCTCCAGCCGTTCGGTGCGGTCGGCGACGCGGGCCTCCAGCCGCTCGTTGGCCTCCTCCAGCTCGCGCGCGGCGCGGCGCAGGGCGGTGATGTCGGTATAGCTGGTGGCGTATCCGCCGCCGGGGATGGGCGCCCCGGACGAGCGCAGGATGCGGCCGTCGGGCTGTTCGCGCTCATGGTCGTGGGGGATGCGGCGGGCCAGGGCCTCCAGCCGCCGCTCGACCCAGGCGTCGATCTCGTGAGCCGGCACGCCCGCCTCGCCGCGCTCGGCGTTCAGGCGATAGACGGCGGCGATGGGCAGGCCGACGTGGACGAAGCCGGCGGGCAGGTCGAACATCTCCACATAGCGGCGGTTCCAGGCGGTCAGGCGCAGGTCTTCGTCGACGACGCTGACGCCCTGGTCGATGTTGTCCAGCGTGGTCTGCAACAGGTCGCGGTTGAACTGGACGGCCTGGGACGCCTCGTCGAGCATCCGCACCACGTCTTCGGGCGCGCGGCCTCCGGCGGCCAGGGCGGCGGCCAGAACGCGGCGGGCGGCGGCGGCGCCGACGGCCCCCGCCAGCATCCGCTCGGCGGCGCGGGCCAGCGTCGCGTCGGCCGGGTCGGCGTCCTTCAGCTTGATATCCGTCTCTCGCGCCCAGGCGGCGAAGGCGCGCTCGGCCCGCTCGTCGCCGATGAAGCGGGCGACCAGGGCGCGCAGGTCGCCGACCGAGGCCCCGGCCGAGCCGCCGCGCCCCTCCATCCAGTCCGGGCCAAGCCGGTCGACAAAGGCGCGGGCCTGGACCCGGTCGATCAGGCGCGGCGGCCGCGCCCGCGACACCAGGACGAAGACGCCGAGGTTCAGCGCCAGGCTGAGGAAGACGCCCGCGGCGAACGGATCTTCCAGCCCCAGCATGGCGGGCACGTTCAGGCCGAAGCCGGGCGCCAGCTGCGGCGCGGCCAGCATGACGGCCCAGACCGCCATCCCCGCCGCCAGCCCCGCGAGCGCCCCGCTGGCCCGCCCGCCGCGCCACAGCACCGCTCCGAACAGCGACGGCGCCAGCTGGGCCAGGGCGGCGAAGGACACCAGGCCGATGGCCGCCAGACCGCTGGATCGATCCATCGCCAGATAATAGAGCCAGGCTAGCAGCAGCAGGCCGACGATGGCCAGGCGGCGGATGTTCAGCAGGGTCCGGGCCATGTCCGGCGGGGCCGCGCCGCGCCGTCGTCCGGCGGCCATCAACGGCAGCACCAGGTTGTTGGACACCATGGCCGACAGGGCGACCGCCTCGACGATGACCATGGCGGTGGCGGCCGAGAAACCGCCGACGAAGACCACGGCGGTCAGCAGGCTCTGCCGCGCGCCCAGCGGCAGGGCCAGCACCAGCAGGTCGGGATTGGTCTGCGGCGTAAACAGCCCGCCCGCCGCCACCAGCGGCAGGACCGCCAGCGTGGTCAGGATCAGATACAGGGGGAAGATCCAGCGCGCGCGGCGCACCTGGGCCGGATCGCCGCCCTCGACGAAGGCGACGTGGAACTGACGCGGCAGGCAGAAGATGGCCAGGGTCGCCACCAGGGTGATGGCCATGAAGCGGGCGTCGATGTGCGGCCATGTTCCCAGTTGGCCCAGACTGTCGGCGACGGCCTGTCGCGACGGCGAGGCGGCCAGCAGAAGGACGGCGAAGACGGCCACCGCCAGCAGGGCGGCCAGCTTGACGATGGACTCGATGCCGATGGCCTGGATCAGGCCGCGGTTGTGCTCGGTCAGGTCGGGCCTTCGTGCGCCGAATAGGATGGCGAACCCGGCCAGAACCGCCGCCATGACCAGAACGGTCAGGCTCTCGGACCCGGCGACCGGGGTGCCCGCCGTGATCAGCTCGCCCGCCATCGACAGCGACTTGAGCTGAAGGGCGATGTAGGGGACCGAGCCCAGGATGGCGACGCCCGCCACCGCCGCGCCCAGCGCCGGGCTCTTGCCGTAGCGGGATGAGATGAAGTCGGCCATCGAGCCGACGTTCTCGCGCCGGGCGGCCGAGGCGATGCGCCGCCACAGCGGCAGCAGCAGGGTCAGCCCCAGGATCGGCCCGACGTAGATGGGCAGATACTCCCACCCGTCGCGCGCCGCGGTGCCCACCGCGCCGTAATAGGTCCAGGACGTGCAGTAGATGGCCAGCGACAGGGCGTAGAGCGAGGGCCCCAGCATCCCGCGCCGCGCCTTGATCTGCGGCCGCTCGTACCACCAGGCGATGCCGAACAGGGCGGCCATGTAGAAGGCCGTCAGGGCCAGGGTGGCGAGGCTGAACATGGGCGTCATCTGGGCCGGGCGCGATCACGCGGGCAAGTGAAAAAGAGGGCGGTCAGGCCGAAGCCGGACCGCCCGCAGGTTGGCGAAATACTAGCGCCCTTCTCCCTCCCCTTCATGGGGAGGGTGGTCGAAGCGAAGCGGAGACCGGGTGGGGAGGGCGTGGTGATCCTGGTCTCGACGCGAACCTGGCCTCGGCGCGTGGATAGCCTGGCCGCCCCCACCCGGCTTCGCCCTGTCGGGCTCAGCCACCCTCCCCATAAAGGGGAGGGAGAGCATCAGGAGCCCTAGTCGTGGATGTTCACGTCCTTGCCTTCCTTCACGAAGAGGACGCCGATGATCAGGGTCAGCACGGCGATGGCGATGGGGTACCACAGGCCGTAGTAGATGTTGCCCGTGGCCGCGACCATGGCGAACGCCGTGGTCGGCAGGAAGCCGCCGAACCAGCCGTTGCCGATGTGATAGGGCAGCGACATGGAGGTGTAGCGCACCTTGGTCGGGAACATCTCGACCAGGGCGGCGGCGATCGGGCCGTAGACCATGGTCACATACAGCACCAGCAGGAACAGGATGCCGATCACCAGCGGCTTGTTGACCAGGGCGCTGTCGGCCTTGGCCGGATAGCCGGCCTCGGCGAGGGCGGCGGTCAGGCCGGCGTCCCAGGTCTTCTTTTGCGCGTCGAAGTCGGCCTTGGCCATGGTCTTGCCGTTGAAGCTTTCGACCACCCGGTCGCCGATGCGCACCTGGGCCACGGTTCCGGCCGGGGCGGCCTCATTGACGTAGGTGACGCCCGCCTTGGCCAGATGGGTCTTGGCGACGTCGCACGAGCTGTTGAAGACGGTCTTGCCGACGGGGTCGAACTGGAAGTGGCAGTCGGCCGGGTCGGCGACGACGGTCACCGGCGACGAGGCCGCCGCAGCGGCCAGACGCGGGTTGGCCGCCTCGGTCAGGGCGCCGAACAGCGGGAAGTAGGTCACGGCGGCCAGCAGGCAGCCCGCCATGATGATGGGCTTGCGGCCGATCTTGTCCGACAGCCAGCCGAAGATGATGAAGAAGGGCGTCGCCAGCGCTAGGGCGGCGGCGATCAGGATGTTGGCCAGGGTGGGATCGACCCTCAGCGTCTTCTCCAGGAAGAACAGGGCGTAGAACTGGCCCGTGTACCAGACCACCGCCTGACCGGCGGCCAGGCCGAACAGGGCGATCAGCACCAGCTTCAGGTTCGGCCACTTCATGAAGCTGTCCTTCAGCGGGGTGGTCGAGCCCTTGCCCTCGGCCTTCATGCGCTTGAACGCCGGGCTTTCCGACAGCTTCAGGCGGATCCACAGGGACACGCCCAGCAGCAGGATCGAGACCAGGAAGGGGATGCGCCAGCCCCATGCGACGAAGGCCTCTTCGCCGACGCTGAAGCGGACGCCAAGGATCACGGCCAGGCTGAGCAGCAGGCCCACGGTGGCGGTGATCTGGATGAAGGAGGTGTAGAAGCCGCGCTTGCCCTCCGGGGCGTGCTCGGCGACGTAGGTGGCGGCGCCGCCGTATTCCCCGCCCAGCGCCAGGCCCTGGATTAGGCGCATCAGCACCAGGATGATCGGCGCGGCGATGCCGATGGCGGCGTAGGGGGGCAGCAGGCCGACCACGAAGGTCGAGACGCCCATCAGCAGCATGGTCACCAGGAAGGTGTTCTTGCGTCCCCACAGATCGCCCATGCGGCCGAAGACGATGGCCCCGAACGGACGGACCGCAAAGCCCGCGGCGAAGGCCATCAGGGCGAAGATGAAGCCGGTGGTCTCGTTCACGCCCGAGAAGAACTGGGCGGAAATGATCGCGGCCAGAGAGCCGTAGAGATAGAAGTCGTACCATTCGATGACGGTGCCGACGGAGGAGGCGAGAATCACCAGCCGGTCGTTCTTGTCGACCGTGTGCTCCGCGCCCTCCGCCGCATCCATGGTGCGGTCGGTCATGGGCAGTTCCCTTCCTGTGCGGCCGCGATGCGCGGCGCGTTTCCCTCGCGCCCGGCGTGCTTTGCGCCAGGCGTCGGAAGGGAGAGTGACAGCAGGAACGGCGGTTTGCGCAGACCGACCTTGGTCGAATAATCATGCTTCCCTCTCCCGACGGGAGAGGGCTTGAGCTTCGGAGAGCCGAAGGCGATCCGCAAAGCGAAAGGGTGAGGGGCTAAGGCGTCAGTCGGCGTAAGCCGTCGCGCAACCGCAGATCGCCTTCTATTCGACAAGCCAGAGAGGATGAAGAGGCTGCGCCACGGCCTTCGGCCGACTTCACCCGCGAAACCTCACCCTTTCGCCTAGTCCAATCGCCTGCGGCTCTTGGAGGCTCAAGCCCTCTCCCATCGGGAGAGGGAGATCAAATCCCCATGCAGAGGTATTTGATCTCCAGGTAATCCTCGATGCCGTGGCTGGAGCCCTCGCGGCCCAGGCCGGACTGCTTGATGCCGCCGAAGGGGGCGACCTCGGTGGAGATCAGGCCGGTGTTGACGCCGATCATGCCGGTCTGCATCGCCTCAGCCACGCGCCAGACGCGGCTCAGGCCGCGGGCGTAGAAGTAGCCTGCCAGGCCGAAGATGGTGTCGTTGGCCAGCGCAACGCCTTCCTCTTCCGTCTCGAAGCGAACGACGCCGGAGACGGGACCGAAGGTCTCCTCGCGGCACATCTGCATGTCCTGGGTCACGCCCGACAGGACGGTCGGCTGGAAGAAGGTGCGCCCCAGCTTGTGGCGTTCGCCGCCGGTCAAAAGGGTCGCCCCCTTGGCCAGGGCGTCGGCGACGTGTTCTTCGACCTTCTTCACCGCCTTCTCGTCGATCAGGGGGCCGATCTGGACGCCGTCGTCCAGGCCGTTTCCGACCTTCAACGCCTCGGTGGCCTTTGTCAGCTTGGCGACGAATTCGTCGTAGATGGCGGCCTGCACATAGAAGCGGTTGGTGCAGACGCAGGTCTGGCCCGCGTTGCGGTACTTCGAGGCCACGGCGCCCGCCACGGCCGCGTCGATGTCGGCGTCGTCGAAGACCAGGAAGGGGGCGTTGCCGCCCAGCTCCAGGCTCATCTTCTTGATGGTCTGCGACGACTGCTCCATCAGCAGGCGGCCGATCTCGGTCGAGCCGGTGAAGCTGATCTTGCGCACCGTTTCATTCGACGTCAGCTCGCCGCCGATGGCCGAGGCCGAGCCGGTGACGACGTTGAACAGGCCAGGCGGCAGGCCCGCTTCTTCCGCCAGCACGGCCAGAGCCAGGGCCGACAGCGGCGTCTGACTGGCGGGCTTCAGCACCACGGCGCAGCCGGCGGCCAGGGCCGGGCCGACCTTGCGGGTGATCATGGCGGCGGGGAAGTTCCACGGGGTGATGGCCCCCACCACCCCGACCGGCTGGCGCAGCGTCACCAGCCGCTTGGAGGCGTCATGGCTGGGGATGACCTCGCCGTAGGTGCGTTTGCCCTCTTCGGCGAACCATTCGATGAAGCTGGCGGCATAGGCGATCTCGCCCTTGGCCTCGGTCAGGCTCTTGCCCTGTTCGCGGGTCAGCAGACGGCCCAGCGCGTCCTGCTCGATCGTCATCATGTCGAACCAGCGGCGCAGGATGCGGGCGCGCTCGCCCGCCGTCTTGGCGGCCCAGGGCTTCATGGCGGCCTCGGCGGCGGCGATGGCGCGGCGGGTCTCAGATGCGCCCATGTCGGGGACCGTGGCCAGAACCTCGCCCGTGGCCGGGTTGGTCACTTCGAGGGTTCCGCCGCCGTCGGCGTCGATCCAGCGGCCGTCGACATAGGCCTGATGACGCAGCAGACGGGCAGGATCGGACATGGGGCGAACTCCTTGGACGCAAGACGCAGGAACGAGGGCGGGGAGCCGTCATAACGCCTCGGCGCGGACGAGGCTGCACGCCCGCGCGAAAGTCTAGACGAGCATCAACCCCATGCGCACCAGGGCCGACAGGCTGTCGGCCTCCATCTTGGCCATGACCTTGGCGCGGAAGACCTCGACCGTGCGCGGGCTGATCTTCAGCTGCAGCGCGATCTCCTTGTTGGACAGGCCCGCGATCAGGGCGTCGAAGACCTGGCGCTCGCGCGGGGTCAGCCGTCCCAGCCGCATCTGCGCCGCCTGACGGGCCTGCTGGCGCTGGTCCAGATCGTCCATCCGGTTCAGACAGGCGCGGACGGTCTCGATCAGGCGCTCAGGGTCGAACGGCTTTTCGATGAAGTCGACGATGCCGGACTTCATCATCTGCACCGCCATGGTGACGTCGGCGTGGCCGGTGATGACGATGATGGGCCAGGCGTTGCCGCGCAGCTCGATCAGACGGCGCACCAGCTCGGCGCCGTCCATGCCGGGCATCCGCACATCGGTGATGACGCAGGCGGCGGCGTCACCGGGCAGGGCGGCGAAGAAGTCGGCGCCTCCGGCGAAGCCGCGCGCCCGCACGCCGTCGGCCCGCAGCAGGGCCAGCAGGGAATCCCGGACGGCGTCATCATCGTCGATGACGAAGACGGAACGGCTCATCGCGAACCTCCCTCGTGGCGGCGCAGGGCGAAGGCGAAGGCGGCGCCGCCCAGCGACGGACTGCGGCGCGCCGACAGAGCGCCGCCGTGACGCTCCACTATGGTGCGCGTGACCGATAGCCCCAGCCCCATGCCGGCCGACTTGGTGGTGGTCAGGGGCTGGAAGATGCGCTCGGCGTCCGCCTCAGCGATGCCGGGCCCGTTGTCCTCGACGCTGATGCGATAGACGGGCCCCTCGACCCGGCCGGTGACGCTGACGACCGCGCCGTCGGGGCGCTCCGCCGCCGCCTCGACCGCATTGCGCACCAGATTGACCAGAGCCTGCTGGAACTGGATGCGGTCGGCGCGGACGTCGTCGTCCTCGGCCTCGGCGTCGAGGCGGACCTCGACCTTCTTGTCCTGGCCGATCATCTGCAGAATGGGCGCCAGATCCTCGATCATCGAAGAGACGCGCTCGCGCCCCAACACGCTGGTTTCAATGGTCAGAAGCTCGCGCATGCGGTGGATCAGCTTGCCGGCGCGAAGCAGTTGACCCTTGGCCAGGTCCAGCGGGGGCCGGGCGGGCTCGGCGACGGGGCCGGCCTTGAGCATTTCCGCCTGGCTGGCGTGCATATAGGCGGTGGCGGCGCTGAGCGGCTGGTTCAGCTCGTGAGCCAGGGTGGCGGCCATCTCGCCCAGGGAGTTCAGCCGCCAGACCTTGTTGAGCTGGGCGTGCAGTTCGCGCGCCTGCGCCTCGGCGGCGTGCGAACGGGTCAGGTCGGTCAGGGCCAGGGCGACTTGCTCCACGCCCGATCCGCCGGGGCCGGGGGTGGGCGGTATCAGGCCGAAGCGCAGGCTGAGCGGAAAGGTCGAGCCGTCGGCGCGGCGGCCGGTCCAGTAGCCGCGACGCGCTTCCAGCTGGCCCGCCTGGTCGTTGGCTTGGTGGACGGCGTCCATGTCGAACTCGGCCGTCAGATCGGAAAAGGGGCGTCCCATCGCCGCCTCGCGCGGCAGGCCGAACAGGGCCACCGCGGCGCCGTTCATCCGCTGGATCAGGCCGTCCCGGCTGAGGGTGAGGGCGGGGGTCGACAGGAAGGCGGCGTGCAGCATGGCGTCGCGCGCGGTCAGCTGGCGCGCCATGTCGCGGTCCTGACGCCAGGCGGCGATCAGGCTCAGAATCGACAGCAGGGTTAAGGCCAGCGCGATCACGAGTGCGGGGCGCGTCGGGGTCCACGCAAACGCCAGGGCCAAAACCAGACTGGCGCCCGTCAGCGTCGAGAACGCCAGAGCCGCAGCCCAGGCGTGGGGTTTGCGATGCGCGGCGACGGGGCGGCGGTCCAATGCGGAATAAATGGAAAGTCCTCCTCGCGCCCCCCGACCAAGGTCGGGATCCTTCATAACAGCGTTGTCAGAATCGAGACGTCGGGGCGTTCTAAATATTCGTTGAGAATGTTGCAATCAGCGCCCGTGATCAGCGCGACCATAGAAACCGCCGTTTCTCAAAATAACGATGATATCAGCCGTCTTGTTAACGCTATTGCTTAACTCTACAGTCTCGACGCTGGAGCGTCATGTCGTCTGCAGATGTCGATCTTGCGGTTGCAGCGTCCCTTGTCGGGACATGCGGACTTATACGTAGGCGGCAGTTTACGATTCCATACGGAAATGCCGGGCAAGACGGTCTCGCTTAAAAGAGGTCCGAATGCCCTTTCATGTTTCAGCCCCCCGCCAGAACGGCGTGCGCGGGCTTTGTACGGCGGCTCTGGTCGCGGTCGCCTGTGCTGCTGGCCCGGCGACGGCGCAGTCCGTCGATGGCCGCTGGAGCGGCCAGCTGGGCCTCGCCAGCGAATACGTCGGCAAGGGATTGGGCAAGAGCGCGGGCGATCCCAGCCTGAACGGAACGCTGGAGGCGTCGTACGGCGATCTCTACGGCAGCGTCTTCGCCTCGACCGCCCGCCTGTCTCAGGGGTCGGACGCCGAGATCGTCGCGGCTCTGGGCTGGCGGCCCAGGGCGGCGGGCTTCGCCTTTGACCTGTCGGTGATGAACCGCGACCTGCCTGGGACGCGGGCCGGCGTCGACGCCAACTATTGGGAATATCAGGCGGACGTCTCGCGCAGGATCGGGCGCGTGTCCGGACGTCTGCGCGTCAACTACACGCCCGACGGCTTCGCCGCGACGCGGCAGGCCTGGTGGATCGAGGCTCAGGCCGCCGCGCCGCTGGGCCCGCGCGCCCGGGCCTCGGCGGCCTTCGGCGTTCGATCGGCCGACGGCGGGGCCGACTACAACGCCTGGAACATGGGCGTGAAATACAACCTGAGCGAGCGATGGGCGATCGACGCCCGCTGGTACGACACCGACAGCCACGCCCTGGGCGAGAACTACGACGGGCGCCTGGTGGGGGCGCTCAGCTTCAACTTCTGATCGAAAGCCGGTTTCGGCTCTCAAGAGAATCTTCACGGGGGAAGAGTTAGATGGACGCCATGTTGAGCGACCTGAAGATCGAAAAGAAACTGATGGCGGCCTTTGCGGTCGTGATCCTGGCCATCGTCGCCATGGGGCTGACGGTGTTTTTGCAGATCAATGCGCTTGATGCGGCGCGGACGGATCGTTCGCGCGCGGGCGTGGTCCAGCGCGAGGCCGAGGCGGCGCAATTCTATCTGGCGCGTCAGGAGGCCAGCTATCGCGGCTTTCTAGTGTCGCGCGACCCCTATTATCTTCAGCGTGTCGAAGAGCATCGCAAGAGCTTCAACCAGAGCCTGGACCGGCTGGTCCAGTTGGACCGCTCCAGCGCGGCGCAGGCGCGCGCGGCCCGCACGGCGGCGGACGAGTGGAACAAGCAGGTGGTTCAGCGCGGCCGGGTCATGGTCGCCGATCAGGCGGGCTGGATGCAGGCCATCGCCATGGTCGGCCGCGACGGCCAGGCCGACAAATTCATCGATCCGGCGGAAAGCGCGCTGGATGGCCTGATCGAGAAGAAGGTTCAGGAAAGCCGCCTCTATGGCGAGAAGCAGGTAGCGGCCGCCAAGACGGCCCGCATGGTGCTGATCGGCGGCCTGCTGCTGGCGCTGGCGCTGGCGGGCGGCATGGCGGTGATGCTGACCAATGTCCTGGCCAAGCCGCTGACGGCGATGACGACGGCCATGCGCCGCCTGGCGTCGGGCGACACCTCCGTTCCGGTGCCGGCCGCCGGCCGCAAGGACGAGGTCGGCCAGATGGCCGCCGCCGTCCAGACCTTCAAGGACGCCGCCATCGCCAAGGACGCTCTCGAAGCCGAGACCGCCGCCCAGCGCCGCGCGGTCGAGGAAGAGCGCGCCCGCGTCGAAGCCGAAAAGGCCAGGGCGGCCGAAGAGGACCGCGTCGCTATCACCGCCCTGGCTGAAGGCCTGAATGCGATGGCGGCAGGCGATCTGACCTACCGGATCGACGTTCCCTTCGCGCCGAAGGCGGAACAGCTGAAGGCTGACTTCAACGCGGCCATTTCGCAGTTGGAGCAGGCCGTGGCCGTGGTGGTCGACAACGTGGCCGCGATCCGCTCGGGCTCGGGCGAGATCAGCCAGGCGTCGGATGACCTGTCGCGTCGCACCGAACAGCAGGCCGCCAGCCTGGAAGAGACCGCAGCGGCCCTGGATGAAATTACCGCCACGGTGAACCGGACCGCCGACGGCGCCCGTCAGGCGTCCCGCGTCGTCCAGACGGCGCGCAATGAGGCCGAGGCGTCGGGCGCAGTGGTCAGCGACGCCGTCGCCGCCATGACCGCCATCGAACAGTCCTCCAACCAGATCGGCGCCATCATCGGCGTGATCGACGAAATCGCCTTCCAGACCAACCTTCTGGCGTTGAACGCGGGCGTCGAGGCGGCGCGTGCGGGCGACGCCGGGCGCGGCTTCGCCGTGGTGGCTTCGGAGGTGCGGGCGCTGGCCCAGCGCTCGGCCGACGCGGCCAAGGAGATCAAGACCCTGATCACCGCCTCGGGCCGCCAGGTCGAGCAGGGGGTGGCCCTGGTCGGCCAGACCGGCCAGGCCCTGGGCCGCATCGTCGCCGAGGTCGCCGAGATCGACGGGCTGATGTCGGAAATCTCGGCCTCGGCCCAGGAGCAGGCGACCGGCCTGCAACAGGTCAATACCGCCGTGAACCAGATGGATCAGGTCACCCAGCAGAACGCCGCGATGGTCGAGGAATCGACCGCCGCCAGCCATTCCCTGGCTCAGGAAGCCGACGTCCTGGCCGCCTCGGTGGCGCGTTTCAAGGTCGCTCAGGGCGCCAACGGGGTCGCGGCCCCGGCGCGCGTTTCGGCCCCTCCGTCGCAAGGCCAGTCGTCGCCGTTCAAGGCGAAGCCGGCGCCGGTCGCGGCGGACGTTGCGCCGGCCCGCACGCCCCAGCCGGTGGCCGAGACGGTCGCCGCCCTGAAGACGATGGGACGCGGCGGCGCGGCCCTGAAGGCTGAAATCATCGAAGACGGCTGGGAGGAGTTCTGATGGCGGCTGTGGTCGTTCTGGCCCCGGTTCTGGACCTGCGCGCGGCCGAGCCGCTGAAGGGCGAACTGCTGGCGGCGCGCGGTCAGGCCCTGACGCTGGACGGTTCGGCCGTCGAGCGGCTGGGCGGGCTGTGCCTTCAGCTGCTGTTGTCGGCGATCCGCACCTGGCGCGCCGACGGCCAGGCTTTGACCTTCGTCAATGCCTCCGAGGCCATGACGACCCAATGGAGCGCCTTCGGCGCTTCGCTCTCCGACCTTTCCACACAGGACGCCCTGCAATGACCAAAACCGTTCTGACCGTCGACGATTCACGCACCATGCGCGACATGCTGATGCTGGCGCTCAAGGATGCGGGCTATCGCGTGGTCCAGGCCGAGGACGGCGTCCATGGCCTGGAGGTGCTTCAGGCCGAAAGCCCCGACATCGTCATCACCGACATCAACATGCCGCGCATGGACGGCTTCGGCTTCATCGAGGGGATGCGGGCGGACCCGGCGTTCAGCGCCGTGCCCGTGCTGGTCCTGACGACCGAGAGCGACGCCGCCAAGAAGCAGCGCGCCCGCGAGGCCGGGGCCACCGGCTGGATCGTCAAGCCGTTCGATCCCGTGCGTCTGGTCGACGCCGTGCGTCGCGTGGCGGCGTAAGAAAAAAGGGGCGCGGGGCGATGAGCGACGATCCGTTCGAGGCGATCAAGGCGACCTTCTTTCAGGAGTGCGAGGAGCTGCTCGCCGATCTGGAAGGCAATCTGCTGACGCTGGAGTCCGGTTCGACGGACATCGAGGTCATCAACGCCGTCTTTCGCGCCGTTCACTCGGTCAAGGGCGGGGCGGGGGCCTTTGGGCTGGAGGACCTGGTCCGTTTCGCCCACGTTTTCGAGACGCTGATGGACGAGCTGCGCTCGGGCCGCAAACCGTGCGACGATGCGACCGTGAAGACCCTGCTGCGCGCCGCCGACGTGCTGGCCGACCACGTCGCCGCTGCGCGCGGCGCGGGCGCGCCCGTCGACCCGGCGCGTTCGGCCGGACTGGTCGCCGAGCTTGAGGCCCTGACCTATGGCGGCGCCGCCCCGGTCGCGGCCGTCGAGCCGGAAGAGGATGACTTCGGCTTCACGCCGGTGGCCATGGATCTGGGCGCGTTCGAAGCGCCGGCGGGCCTGCCGGATCTGGCCGATCTGCCGCCCTTGCCGGATCTGGCGGCCTTGGCGCCCCTGCCTGATCCAGCGCCTCTGCCTGACCTGTCGGCCCCGGCCGCGGCGGGCGGCTGGAGGATCGTCTTGCGCCCGCATCCGCGCCTGTACGCCAGCGCCAATGAGACCGGGCTGTTGCTGCGCGAACTGGCCCGTTTGGGTCCGACGCGGGTGCAGCTGGACGACAGCGGCGTGCCGCTGCTGGACGCGCTGGAGCCGACCGACAGCCATTTGATCTGGACCATCGAACTGGACGGCGACGCCAGCGAGGCCGAGGTGCGCGAGGTCTTCGACTTCGTGGAGATGGACTGCGACCTGAGCATCACGCCGCTGTCGGGCGAGGGCCCCGCCGAGGCTGCGCCTGCGGCTGCTGGGGCGCAAAGCGACGCCTCGGCCCTGGCCCGCGCGGCGTCGTCGGAACTGGATATCGCCGCCCTGCTGGCCTCGGTCGGCGCCGCGCCGACGGAGGCGCCTGCCGCTGTCGTCGCCCCGCCTGTGATCGCCCCGCCTGTGATCGCCGCGCCTGAACCTGTCGCGCCGTCGCCGGTCGTCGCCAAGCCTGCGCCGGCCGCTCCGGCGCCTGTGCAAGCGACGCCCGCCGCCGCCGCGCCCGTGACCATCCGCGTCGATCTGGAGCGGGTCGATCGCCTGATCAACGCGGTCGGGGAACTGGTCATCCAGCAGGCCATGCTGGCCCAGCGCGTGACCGAAAGCGGTCTGGCCCGTTCGTCCGACATCGGCCTGGGCCTCGAAGACCTGGAGCTGCTGACGCGCGAGATTCAGGACAGCGTCATGGCCATCCGCGCCCAGCCGGTGAAGTCGGTGTTCCAGCGGATGCCCCGCCTGGTGCGCGAGGCGGCCGAGGCCACCGGCAAGAAGGTGAAACTGGTCACGTCCGGCGAGGACACCGAGGTCGACAAGACCGTGATCGAACGCCTGTCCGATCCCATCACCCACATGCTGCGCAACGCCATCGACCACGGGCTGGAAGGGCCGGACGAGCGTCTGGCGGCGGGCAAGCCGGCCGAGGGGACGGTGCGTCTGGCGGCCCTGCACCGCTCGGGCCGGATCGTCATCGAGATTTCCGACGACGGCAAGGGCATCAACCGCCCGCGCGTCAGGGGCATCGCCGTCGAGCGCGGCCTGATCGCCGAGGACGCCATCCTGTCGGACGACGAGATCGACAATCTGATCTTCCTGCCCGGCTTCTCGACCGCGACCGAGGTGTCGGACCTGTCGGGCCGGGGCGTGGGCATGGACGTGGTGCGCCGCTCGATCCAGTCGCTGGGCGGGCGCATCTCGATCAGCTCCGTGCCGGGCAAGGGCTCGACCTTCACCCTCAGCCTGCCGCTGACCCTGGCCGTGCTGGACGGCATGGTGGTCGGCGCGGCCGAACAGACCCTGGTCGCGCCCCTGGCCGCCATCGTCGAGAGCCTGACGCCGAACGAGGCCGACATCCATTACGTCGGCGGCGTCGATCCGGTGCTGCGCTTCCGCGAGGCCTTCGTGCCGCTGGTGGACGTCGGCTTGGCCATGGGTTTCCGCGACGACCCCACGGTCCTGAAGGGCGGGGTGGTGATGATCGTCGAGACCGAAAGCGGCCAGCGCGCCGCCCTGCTGGTCGACGCCATCCACGGCCAGCGCCAGGTCGTCATCAAGAGCCTGGAATCCAACTACCGCCACGTCGAGGGCGTGGCCGCCGCCACCATCTTGGGCGACGGCCGCGTGGCCCTGATCCTCGATATCGACGCCCTAGTGACCGCCAAGCGTTCCCGAACCCCGTCGCGTTCCGACCTGCAAATGGCGAGCTGAACCATGACCCACATTGACCACATTCTCCCCCCCAACGTCGCCGGGACCGATCGCGAACTGATCGCCTTCCGCATCGGCGAACAGGAATTCTGCGTCGACATCATGAGCGTGCGCGAGATCCGCGGCTGGACCCCGGCCACGCCCCTGCCCCGCTCGCCCGCCTATATGAAGGGCGTCATCAACCTGCGCGGGGTGGTGCTGCCGATCATCGACCTGGGCGCGCGTTTCGGCCTGCAGACCGGCGAGCCGACCGAGCGTCACGTCATCATGGTGGCCCATGTGGGCTCGCGTCTGGTGGGCCTGCTGGTCGATGCGGTGTCGGACATCGTGCAACTGTCGGACGCGGCCATCCAGCCGACCCCGGACGTGGCCAGCGATCATGTGAAGTCCTTCGTGAAGGGCATCTTCGCCGTCGAGGGCGGCCGCATGATCAGCCTGATCGACCTGGATCACGTTCTGCCGGAAAGCGAGGCCGAAGCGGCATGACGACCGTCGCCGGGCGGGGGGCTCTGGTCGAAGGCGAGTTCGTCTTCACGGCCGAGGATTTCCGCCACATCGCCCAAACCCTGCACGCCCACGCCGGCATCGCCCTCAGCGAAGGCAAGGCGGCGCTGGTCTATTCGCGCCTGGCCAAGCGCCTGCGCCTGCTGGGGCTGCGCAGCTTCCGCGACTACTGCGCCCTGATCGACGGGGCGCAGGGCGTGGACGAGCGCCAGGCGATGATGGCGGCCCTGACCACCAACGTCACCCGCTTCTACCGCGAGCCGCACCACTTCGGTCACCTGCGCGACAAGGTGATGCCGGACCTAGCCGCCAAGGCGCGCGCGGGCGGGCGCGTGCGCCTGTGGTCCGCCGCCTGCTCGAACGGGCAGGAGCCCTATTCGATGGCGATGACGGTGCTGGACGTCCTGCCCGAGGCGGCCGATCTGGACGTGCGCATCCTGGCCACCGACATCGACCCCAACATGGTCGCCGAGGGCGCGGCGGGCGTCTATTCCGACGACCTGCTGGCCCCCGTCCCGGCGGCGTCGCGGCGGCATTTCGAGCCGGTGGCGGGCGCGCCCGGCCGCTTCAGCGCCGATGCGGCCCTGCGCCGTCTGGTGACGTTCAAGGAGCTGAACCTGATCGGCGACTGGCCGATGCGCGGCCGCTTCGACGTCATCTTCTGCCGCAACGTGGTCATCTATTTCGACGACGCGACCCAGGAGCGCGTCTGGGGCCGGTTCACCCCGATCCTGAACCCCGGCGGCGTCCTCTACATCGGCCATTCCGAGCGGGTGACGGGTCCGGCGGCGCAACAGCTGCAGCCCGCCGGCCTGACCACCTACGTCAAGGGAGCGGGGGCGTGAGCGCGGTCTCGGTCCTGGTGGTGGACGACAGCGCCACCATGCGCAGCCTGATCAGCGCCGTCCTGCGCCGCGATCCTGAGATCAATGTGGTCGGCACGGCCGCCGATCCGCTGGAGGCGCGCGCCAAGATCAAGGAGCTGAACCCCGACGTCATCACCCTGGACGTCGAGATGCCCAACATGAACGGGCTGGAGTTCCTGGAGAAGATCATGCGGCTGCGGCCCATGCCGGTGGTCATGGTCTCGACCCTGACGCAGGCGGGGACCGACGTGACCCTCGCCGCGCTGGAGGTCGGGGCGGTGGACGCCGTGGCCAAGCCCGCGCCGGGCGTGCCGGTTCAGGAAGCCTTCGGCGATCTGGCGGAAAAGGTGAAGGTCGCCGCCCGCTCGCGCGTCCGTCCTCTGGAGACCCGCGCGGTCCAGGGTCATGAGGGCGCCTATCACGCCGACCCCAACCATGTGCTGGCCATCGGTTCGTCCACCGGCGGGGTCGAGGCCCTGCTGACCATCCTGTCGGCCTTCCCCGCCGACTGCCCGCCGACGCTGGTGACCCAGCACATGCCCGCCAGCTTCACCAAGAGCTTCGCCGCCCGCCTGAACAAGGCCTCGGCCGCCGCGGTCAGCGAGGCCGAGGACGGCGCGCCGCTGAAGCCGGGCCATGTCTACATCGCGCCGGGCGGGGACGCCCACCTGGTCGCCTCGGGCGGACGCTGCCGCCTGATCGCCGCCGATCCGGTCAACGGCCACCGCCCCTCCGTCGACGTGCTGTTCGGCTCGGTCGCCCAGCTGGGCCGCCCGATGACCGGCGTCATCCTGACCGGCATGGGCAAGGACGGAGCCAAGGGCCTGCTGGCCATGCGCCAGGCCGGCGCCCGCACCCTGGGCCAGGACGAGGCGTCCTGCGTCGTCTATGGCATGCCGCGCGCGGCCTTCGAACTGGGCGCCGTCGAGCGCCAGCTGCCCCTGTCCCGCATGGCCCCCGCCATCCTCGAATCCTGCGCCGCCCGCACGGCCGCGCCCCAGTCTGTCGCGTAAGGACGTTCATGCCCGCCGCCTCCGCCATCCGCACCCTCGTCGTCGATGATCAGCTGACGATGCGCTCGCTTGTCCGCGCCAGTCTGCAGCAGATCGGCGTGCGCGACATCGAGGAAGCGCCCGACGGCGAGGCGGCCCTGCGCTCCCTGTTGGTGCAGCCGGTCCATCTGGTGATCTCGGACTTCAACATGCCGAATCTGGACGGGCTGAGCCTGCTGCGCGCCATCCGGGCGCATCCGCCGCTCTCCAAGACGGCCTTCATCATGCTGACCGGCCGGGCCGACCGCGAGCTGGTCCAGCGCGCCGTCCAGTTCGGGGTGAACAACTATCTGGTGAAGCCCTTCACCACCGCCCAGCTGAAAGAGAAGCTGGAAGCGGTCTTCGGCCCGCTGACGTGACCGGCGCGGCGGTCCAGGAGCCGGTCGAGCGGCGCGTGCACGTGGGGCAGGGCGATCACTATGTGTCGTCCGATCCCGACGTCGTGCTCACGACCGTCCTGGGCAGCTGCGTAGCCCTGTGCCTGCGCGACCCGCAGGCGGGGGTCGGGGGGATGAACCACTTCCTGCTGCCAGAAGGCGCTGGGGCCGACCGGGGAGCCAGTCGCCGCTATGGCGCCTATCTGATGGAAGTCCTGATCAACGATGTCCTGAAGGCGGGCGGTCGCCGCGACCGGCTGGAGGCCAAGCTGTTCGGCGGCGGCCGTATGTTCGACGCCCTGACCGACATCGGGTCGGCCAACGCCGACTTCGCCGAGAAATTCCTGGCGGACGAGGGCATTCCCGTCGTCAGCCGCAGTCTGAGGGGCGCCGGCGGGCGCCGTATTCACTATTGGCCGGTCAGCGGTCGGGCGCGTCAGCGCGTGGTGACGGACGGCGCCAGCCTGCCGCCCGCGACGCCGCCGCCGACGCCTGTCGCTGCCGGGGATCTGGAGCTGTTCTGATGGCTGAAACAGACAATCGCGACCTGCTGGCCGCCATGGCGGCGGAGCTGTCGGACATCCGCGCCGAGATCGAGGCGGCGGGCGGGCTGGTGTCCGAGGTGCTGCGCCAGCTGCCGGCCGAGACGCGGCTGGGCTATCTGACGCGCAGCCAGAGCTTCGACGTCCTGTCCCAGCGCATCGAGGCCCTGGCCGGACTGGCTCAGGCCGTGGCCGAGGAGCAGCCGATGGACACCGCCCTGGCGGCTCTGCCTTTGGCCGAGATGGCCGAGCGGATGCAGGAGACGGCCCACCGCGCCCGCCCCTCGGCGGCGCCCGCTGACGATCCGAACGCGGCGTCCGGCGCCTCGGCGCCGGGCGTGCTGCAACTGTTCTGAGCGATGGCCGACGACCGCATCAATCTGGAGCAGTCGACGGTGCTGCTGGTCGACGACACGCCGCAGGCATTGGACATGCTCGGCTCGATCTTTCAGGGCTTCGGCGTCAAGGAGCAGATCAAACGCCCCTCGGCCGTCGAGGCGGTGAAGCTCCTGCAACAGCGTCCGGTCGATCTGATCGTCATCGACTGCGGCGACCCGGAGATGGACGGCTACGCCTTCACCCGCTGGCTGCGGCGCGAGACGCCTGCGCCGATGCGCTACACGCCGGTCATCCTGGTCACCGGCCACGCCTCCCAGTCCAAGGTGCAGGAAGGCCGCGACTGCGGCGTCAGCTTCGTCATCACCAAGCCTCTGACGCCGGCCGTGCTGTTGAAGCGCATCCTGTGGCTGGCGGGCGATGAGCGCGAGTTCGTCGAGTGCGCGACCTATGTCGGTCCCGATCGGCGCGTCCGTAATTTCGGCCCGCCGGTGGGCATGACCGGGCGCCGCAAGGGCGACCTGTCGGCTCACGTCGGCCACGCCGTCGAAGAGAATATGGATCAGGCCGATATCGACATGCTGCTGAAACCGCAGAGGGTGTCCCTGTGAGCGAGCCTGTGATCACCCGGATCAAGACCTCTCTGGCGCAGCAGATGGCCCAGCCGGGCGGCCGGACCCTAAGCGATGTTCAGCGCCGCGCTGACGAACGGCTGGGCCGCCACAAGGCCGAGGTCATGGCCGAGATCGAAGCCGCCGTTGCGAGGCTGGAAAGCCTGTGCGCAGGACGGCCGCAGGCGTCCGGCGCCGAAGTCTATCGTCTGGCGTCGCGCGTGGTGGACCTGGCGGGCTTCTTCGACACCGGGCCGCTGTTCGACGCGGGCTACAGCCTGGCCGATACAGTCGACCGCATGACGACGGCGGCGGCCTGGGACTGGCCGCCGGTGCAGGTGCACGTCCAGGCGCTGCGGCTGATCCTCAACGCCGGCTGCGAACGCAATGCGGCGACGCAGCAGTTGCTGAACGGCCTGAAGGCCGTGGCGGCGAAGGCAAGAAGCTAGGCCCTTCTCCCCTTGTGGGAGAAGGTGGCTCGCGGAGCGAGACGGATGAGGGGTGTCGACGCGAAGCCTGGCCATTGTTGACTGAGGCCGACGCCTTGTCCGGATAATGAGGCGCTAGCACCCCTCATCCGAGCGCCTTGCGGCGCCCACCTTCTCCCACAAGGGGAGAAGGATTTGTGCGTGTTATCGCCTCAGAATGAATCAGCGGCCGTATCGCGCGATGCCCAGGTCGGCCGTCTCGATATCGGGCGTCTGGCCGCTGATCAGGTCGGCGATGACGCGGGCCGAGCCGCACGCCATGGTCCAGCCCAGCGTGCCGTGGCCGGTGTTCAGGAACAGGTTGTCGATCTTGGTCTTGCCGATGACCGGCGTGCCGTCCGGCGTCATCGGGCGCAGGCCCGACCAGTAGCTGGCCGCCTTCAGGTCGCCCGCGCCGGGGAAGAGCGAGCCGACCGAGTGTTCCAGCGTATTGCGGCGGCGCTCGGGCAGGGCGTCGGAGAAGCCGGCGATCTCGGCCATGCCGCCGACGCGGATGCGATCGCCCAGGCGGGTGATGGCCACCTTGTAGCTCTCGTCCATGATGGTCGAGACCGGGGCGGCGGGCTCATTGATGATCGGGGCGGTGATCGAATAGCCCTTCACCGGATAGACCGGCAGGGTCATGCCCAGCGGCTTGACCATCATCGGCGAATAGGAGCCCAGCGCCAGCACATAGGCGTCGGCCGTGACCACGCCCTTGTCGGTCTTGACCCCAGTGACGCGGCCGCCCTCGGCGATCAGGCCCTGGATGGTCGTGCCGTACTGGAAGGTCACGCCCTGCGTCGCGGCGGCGTGGTCGGCCAGGGCGACGGTGAACTTGAAGCAGTCGCCCGTCTCGTCGCGCGGCAGGCGCAGGCCGCCGACGAACAGGTCGCGCGTGGCCTTCAGGCCCGGCTCGGCGGCGATGCAGCCGTCCTGGTCCAGCACTTCGAACGGCACGCCGCCTTCGCGCAGGACCTCGGTGTCCTTGTAGATGCCGTCCAGCTGCTTCTGCGTGCGGAACAGCTGCAGCGTGCCCTGGGTGCGATGGTCGTACTGAAGGTCCAGTTCCTCGTTCAGCGCCGTCTGCACCACCTGGCTGTAATCGGCCAAACGCACCATGCGCGCCTTGTTCAGCGCATAGCGGGCCGAGGTGCAGTTGCGCAGCAGGGCCAGAAGCCAACGCACGGTCGGGGCGTTGATCTGCGGATGCAGGATCAGCGGCGCGTGGCGCATGAACAGCCACTTCACCGCCTTGGCGGGAATGCCGGGCGCGGCCCAGGGCGACGAATAGCCGGGCGAGATCTCGCCGGCGTTGGCGAAGCTGGTCTCCAGCGCCGGACCGCTCTGGCGGTCGATGACGGTGACCTCGTGCCCCTGGCGGGCCAGGTAGTGGGCGGTCGTCACGCCGATCACGCCGGCGCCGAGGATTGCGATCTTCATGGGTCTTGACCTTGCGCGAACCAGACGCGTGGCTCCCTAGACCAGATTTTGCGCCCTTCGCGCAAGCCGCAGTTTGTGTGCGCCGCAATATCGACAGGCTTGATAAGGACTGCCTGTGTTCGGCCAATCACTGTCGATTATTTGCTCAGCATATTGAGCAAGCGCGTCGGGTCGGCGTCAGGAGGATCGGGTCGGGTCCGTCAGGGGCTCTCCATAGTGGCGGTCGCCGTGCAGATTGGCGGCCAGGGGGACGGTGGTGCGCTCGATCATGCGGTGCACGACGGGCTTGTCCGGTCCCTGGTGCAGGGCGCGGATGCCCTCGTTGATCGCGGCGTCGGCGTGGGTGATGCGCTGGTTGTGCCGGATGTAATCCAGCCAGGTCGGCGTCTGATATTTCTCGACCCAGATCTCAGGCTCGGCCAGGTCGCGCATCACCCGCCATTGGCGCGCGCCGTCGCGGCGGCGGATGCGGCGCCGCTCGTCCATCAGCGCGAGGAAGGCGTCGATGTCCTGCTCGCGGATGCGATAGGCGATGGAGACGATGATCGGCCCGCTGCGGGGCTCTATCGCCAGGGTGGTCTGCGGCTCGGTCCAGCGGCGCAGCAGGTCCATGTTCAGGTTGGCGGTCGAGGGCAGCGGCACCCTCAGGCCGATCAGCACGCAGAGCACCAGCACCCCGGCCGAGACCGCCAGGGCGATATCGACGCCATAGGCCTGGGCCAGCGCCCCCCACAGCCAGCTGCCGCCGGCCATGCCGCCGAAGGCCGCCATCTGGTAGAGCGACAGCGCTCGCGCCACGACCCAGCGCGGCACCGACATCTGCACCGTGACGTTGAAGCTGGACAGCACCAGCACCCAGCCCGCCCCGGCCAGCATCAGCGCCGGCAAGGTGACCGCCAGCCAGGGGATGTAGCCCAGGCCGAGCGCAGCCGCCGCAAACACCAGGGCGGCGACGCGGACGATGGTCTCCGTCTCGTATTTGGCGCGCAGCCGGCCGACGAACAGGGCGCCGCCGACCGCGCCCACGCCGAACGAACCCAGCAGCAGGCCGAAGGCCAGCGGACCGCCGCCGTTCTCGCGCGCGACCACGGGCATCAGGGCCTGGACCGCGCTGGCGCCCACGCCGAACACCACGGCGCGCAGCAGCACGGCCGTCACGCGCGGCGACAGGAAGGCGTAGCGCACGCCCCCGGCCATGGCCGCCAGCAGGCCTTCGCGCGGCAGGGTCTGCTTGGGCCGCTCGGGCTTCCAGCGGAACAGCACGAACAGCAGGCCCAGGTAGCTGACGGCGTTGACGGCGAAGGCCGCCGCCGCTCCCGCCGCCGCCACGATCAGGCCGCCCAGCGCCGGGCCGACGCTGCGGGCCATGTTGAAGCCCATGGAGTTGATGGTCACGGCCCCGGCCAGGTCTTCACGCGGGACCATGTCGCCGACCGACGCCTGCCACGCCGGGCCGTTGAAGGCGACCCCGCAGCCGATCAGGAAGGTGAAGGTCAGCAGCACCCAGGGCGTGATCCAGCCCATCCAGGTCATCGCCGCCAGCCCCGCCGAGACCAGCAGCATGAAGGTCTGGGCCGCCAGCATGATCTTGCGCCGGTCCACCGTGTCGGCCAGCGCCCCGGCCGCCAGCGACAGCAGCATGATCGGCAGGGTGACCGAGGCCTGCACCAGGGCGACCATCTGGGCCGAGGCGATGGAGGTCATCATCCATGCGGCGCCGACCGACTGGATCAGCCCGCCGAAATTGGTCACCAGGCTGGTGATCCACACCGCCCGGAAGATCGGGTGCCGCAGCGGCGCTAAGGCCGAGGGCCGGCCGGGCGGGACGGGCGCGGGGCCAGAGGGGGGGGCGGAGGAGGATGCGTCGGCGGTTGAACTCATGCCTGACGGCTCCTCGCATCGGCGACCGGGGCATCGGCGACCGGGGCATGGGCGACCGGGGCATGGGCGATAGAGAGCAGGCGAGAACCAACGACGACCATGCGGTCAATCCACACGGCTTCGGCGGGGGAAGCAAGCCGGTAAGCGGTCACTTGGGGTTCCGGATTATTGGCGTCGCGGGGGCAGCGACGGGACGCTATAGGAAGGCCGTGACCGACCCAGCCGTTCCCTCTCCGCCGCCTTCGGCCCCCTTCGCCGTGGCGGCCCTGTATCGTTTCGCGCCCGTCGCCGACCCGGCGGCCCTGCGCCTGCACCTGCTCGACCTGTGCGGAAGCCAGGTGCGCGGCACCCTGCTGGTGGCGCATGAGGGCATCAACGGCACCATTGCGGGGCCGCAGGCCGCTATCGCCCGCGTCATCGAGGGCGTGCGCGCCTTGCCCGGGTTCGACCGGCTGGAGCTGAAATATTCGACCGCCTCGGCCATGCCCTTCCACCGCATGAAGGTGCGCGTGAAGGCCGAGATCGTCACCATGGGCCAGCCTGACATCGACCCGGTCGAGGGCGTCGGGACCTATGTCTCGCCGCAGGACTGGAACGCCCTGATCGCGGACCCCGACACCGTCGTCATCGACACCCGCAACGATTACGAGGGCGAGATCGGGGCCTTCGAAGGCGCGGTTCAGCCCAACACCCGCACCTTCCGCGAATTCGCCGACTGGTTCCGCACCGAGGGCCGCGCCCTGCTGGACCGACCGACGCCGCCCAAGGTCGCCATGTACTGCACCGGCGGCATCCGCTGCGAAAAGGCCACCGCCTTCCTGAAGGCCGAGGGGGTGCGCGACGTGCACCATCTGGAGGGCGGCATCCTCAAATATCTGGAGACGGTGCCCGAGCCGGAAAGCCTGTGGCGCGGCGAATGCTTCGTCTTCGACGAGCGGGTGGCCGTGGGGCACGGACTGGTCGAGGGCGAGCACAGCCTGTGCCGCGCCTGCCGCATGCCGGTCAGCCCCGAGGGGCGACGCTCTGCGCGTTATGTCGAGGGCGTGGCCTGCGATCGCTGCTGGGACGACCGCGATGCGGCTCAGCGCGAAGGCTACGCCGAACGGCATAAGCAGGTGGAGATCGCCCGCGCCCGTGGCGTGGCGCACGTGGGGACGACCTTAGCCAACCCTCTCCCCGCGGGAGAGGGCTTGAGCCTCCAAGAGCCAAAGGCGATTGGCTAAGGCGAAAGGGTGAGGGGCTTGTCCCGTCAGTCGGCGCAAGCCGTGGCGCGACTGCATCACCCGCCAACCCTCACCCTTTGGCTGCTACGCGCCGCCCTGCGGGTCGCGCAAGAACGATCGCTGCGCTCTCGTGCGCTCAAGCCCTCTCCCATCGGGAGAGGGTCGCCGCCGTGGCCCGCCCGTGCCATCCTCCCCGTCTCGCTGAATACGGAGGCCGGCCATGTCCCCCTTGCGTCCCGTCGAGCGGCTCGACACCCATGAGGTGATCAATCAGGTTCCCCCGCTGGAGGACGTCGACCTGTTCAGCGGCGACCGGGCCCTGCACGACGCCGTGCGCCATTGGGGCGGGGCCGGGCATGTCGAGCGGCTGACCGATCTTGGCCGCCGCTGCGGCTCGGCCGAGGTGATCGACTGGGGCGTGCAAGCCAATCGGGTCCCGCCGGTGCTGGACACCCACGACCGCTACGGCCGCCGCATCGACGAGGTGACGTTTCATCCGGCCTATCATCAGCTGATGGATCTGGGGCTGGGCGCGGGGTTGGCCGCCAGCGCCTGGGACGGGACGCCGAACGGCCATCTGCTGCACGCGGCGATCCTGTTCCTGACCGGGCAGGCGGATTCGGGGACCAGTTGCCCCATGACCATGACCTACGCCTCGGTCGCGGCGCTTCAGGCCGACCCGGCGGCGGGCGAGCCGTGGATCAAAGGCGTGCTGTCAGGCCGTTACGACCCGGCCGTGCGCCCGGCGGGCGAGAAGGCGGGCGTGACGATCGGCATGGCCATGACCGAGAAGCAGGGCGGCTCGGACGTGCGCGCCAACACCACTCGGGCCGAGCCGGTCGGCGAGGACGGCTGGTATGCGCTGACCGGGCACAAATGGTTCTGTTCGGCGCCGATGTGCGACGCCTTTCTGACGCTGGCCCAGGCGCCGGGCGGGCTGACCTGCTTCATCCTGCCGCGCTGGCTGCCGGACGGGACGCGCAACGCGGGGTTCCGCGTCATGCGGCTGAAGGACAAGATGGGCGACCGCTCCAACGCCTCGTCCGAGGTGGAGTATCACGGCGCCCTGGCTCAGCGGCTCGGCGAGGAGGGGCGCGGCGTCGCCACCATCATCCGCATGGTGCAGCATACGCGGCTGGACTGCGTGGTCGGCTCGGCGCTGCAGATGCGCGGCGCGCTGGCGCAGGCGGTGTGGCACGCCGCCCACCGCACCGCCTTCCAGAAGCGGCTGATCGACCAGCCGATGATGGCCGCCGTCCTGACCGACCTGGCGGTCGAAAGCGAGGCGGCGACGGCTCTGTCGATGCGGCTGGCGGCGACCTTCGATACCGACGACGCCGTGGGGCGCCTGCTGACGCCGGTGGCCAAATACTGGGTCTGCAAGCGTGCGCCGAACCTGGTCTATGAGGCGATGGAGGCGCTGGGCGGCGCCGGATACGTCGAGACGGGGCCGATGCCGCGCCTGTTCCGCCAGTCGCCGCTGAACGCCATCTGGGAAGGCTCGGGCAACGTCATCGCCCTGGATGTCTTGCGCGCGGCGGGGCGCGAGCCAGAGGCCGTCCAGGCCCTGCGCGACTGGCTGGCGTCGCAGGCGGGCAAGTCCGCCGACTACGACCGCTTCATCGCCGGGCTGGACGTGACCGCGCACGAGGCCGGGGCGCGGCTGGCCGTCGAGCGGCTGGCGCTGGCGGCCCAGGCGGCGGCCCTGCTGGAAATGGACAGTCCCTCGGCCGAGGCCTTCATCGCCCTTCGCCTGCGCCCGCGCGGCATGGCCTATGGGGCCTATGAGGTCGAGGTGGACCAGCGGGCGGTGCTGCAACGGGCCATGCCGGCCTGAATGTCCGAAAAGGGGGGCCGGAAAGGACGAAGGCCTCGCGGGGGCTCCGCGAGGCCTTCGATGGTGGAGCTTAGCGGAGTCGAACCGCTGACCTCTTGCATGCCATGCAAGCGCTCTACCAACTGAGCTAAAGCCCCGTGCCGTATCGGCTGGGTTATGTGATCGACCGCTCCAGACGGAAAGTCTGGAAAGGACGAAGGCCCCGCGGGCGTTCCGCGAGGCCTTCGATGGTGGAGCTTAGCGGAGTCGAACCGCTGACCTCTTGCATGCCATGCAAGCGCTCTACCAACTGAGCTAAAGCCCCGAACCTTTCGGTCGGTCCCGCCGGGGAGTGACAATGTCGCCCCCCGGCGAGGCGCGGAAACTAGGTCAGGCCGTTTTGAAGATCAAGCGGGTCTGACACATTTTTTTCCGCTTATTTTTCTGACCTTTGCCGCTTAGTCGTCGTCGCGCGACGGCTTGGTCAGCTCTTCTTCGAGGTCGTCTTCGTCTTCGTCTTCGATGAAGGGCACGGAATCGTCGTCGTCATCGTCAAGAACGTCGTCGTCGTCGTCGCCGTCGGCCGTGCCCATGCCGGCGTCGTCGGCGCCGGGTTCGCCGTCGTCGTCATCCGGCGTCAGGATCGGCTCGTGGCCTTCCTGGTCGATCTCGGGCGTGGAGCCTTCGACGTCCTCTTCATCCTCTTCGGCGTCGGCGGACTTGTCGGCGACCTGATCTTCGGCCTCCTCTTCGTCAGCGGCGAAGCCGGCGCCGCGACGCGCGCGGCGGCTGCGGACGGCTTCTTCCATCGGGTCGAACTCGGTGTCACACTTGGGGCAACGGGCCGGGCGACGGTTCAGATCGTAGAATTTGGCCTGGCAGTTCGGGCAGACCTGCTTTTGGCCCAGTTCGGGATTGGCCACGTGATTAGACCTTCGGCGGGTTTAAGGGGAAAAATCGGAAATAGGGCGGCTCCCTTGCCACTGGCGGGGGCCGCTGTCAAAAGCCTTCTTTTCCGCGCGTTTCGCGGCCCTCCTGACAACCGGAGCCTGCATCAGGGTGAGCACTCCCCAGACCTTCACCGCGTCCCCCGTTTCAGGCGTCAATTCAGGGCTCAAGGGCGTGGTCCGCGCGCCCGGCGACAAGTCGATGTCGCACCGCGCCCTGATCTTCGGCGGCATGGCCGAGGGCGTGACCGAGATCGAGGGGCTCCTGGAGGGCGACGACATCCTGGCCACCAGCCGCGCCATGCAGGCGTTCGGCGCGTCGGTCGAGCGCCTTGGCCCGGGGCGCTGGCGGGTGCAGGGGCGCGGGCCGCTGCGCTCGCCGGACAGCATTATCGACTGCGGCAACGCCGGGACGGGCGTGCGCCTGCTGATGGGGGCGGTCGCGGGCTATGAACTGACCGCGACGTTCGACGGCGACGCCTCCTTGCGCAAACGGCCGATGAAGCGCGTCACCGGGCCGCTGGCCGACATGGGCGCGCGCTTCGACTGGAACGCGGCCGAGGACCGGGTGCCGCTGACCCTGCACGGCGGCGGGCTGAAGGGCGTGACCTTCGTCCAGAGCGTCGCCTCGGCGCAGGTGAAGTCGGCCATCCTGCTGGCCGGGCTGAACGCGGCGGGCGAGACCGTCGTGGTCGAGCCGGAGAAGAGCCGCGACCACACCGAACGGATGCTGCGCGCCTTCGGCGCCGAGATCGAGGTGACCGAGGAGGGCGAGGGCTGGCGCATCCGCCTGCCGGGCGGCCAGAAGCTCAAGGGAACGCACGTCGCCGTGCCGGGCGACCCGTCCTCGGCCGCCTTTCCGCTGGCGGCGGCCCTGATCACGCCGGGGTCGGAGGTGACGGTCGAGGCGGTGATGCTGAATCCCTTACGCACCGGCCTGTTCCAGACCTGGATCGACATGGGCGCGGACCTGACCATCGCCAACCGCCGCATGGCCGGGGGCGAAGAGGTCGGCGACGTCACCGCTCGCCACTCGGCGCTGAAGGGGATCGTGGTTCCTGAAGACCGCGCCGCCTCCATGATCGACGAATATCCGATCCTGGCGGTGACCGCCGCCTTCGCGGAAGGCGCGACCGTCATGCGGGGCATCGGCGAGATGCGCGTCAAGGAAAGCGACCGCATCGCCCTGATGGCGTCGGGTCTGTCGGCCTGCGGGGTCCAGGTAGCAGAAGAGCCGGAGGGCTTCATCGTCACTGGCGCCGTCGGGGTCGGCCCGGTGAAGGGCGGCGCGACCGTCGACACCGCTCACGACCACCGCATCGCCATGAGCCACCTTGTGCTGGGCCTGGCCGCTGAACAGCCCGTCTCGGTCCGCGACCCCGAGATGATCGCCACCAGCTTCCCCGGCTTTGTCGAGATGATGAACGGGCTGGGCGGGACGATCGCCCAAGGAGACGCGGCATGAACCTTGTCATCGCCGTCGACGGCCCCGCCGCCTCGGGCAAGGGCACCATCGCCGCGCGTCTGGCCGCCCACTACGGCCTGCCGTATCTGGACACCGGCCTGCTGTATCGCGCCGTGGGCCTGGCGGTGCTGGACGCGGGCGGCGACCTCGGCGACGCCGAGACGGCGGCCAAGGCGGCGCGGGCGCTGGATCTGGCCAGCCTGAGCGACAACCCCCGCCTGACCGATCGCGGCGCGGGCGAGGCGGCCAGCCGCGTGGCCAGCCATCCGGGCGTGCGTGCGGCCCTGCTGAAGCTGCAGCAGGACTTCGCGGCGCAGGCGGGCGGGGCGGTGCTGGACGGGCGCGACATCGGCACGGTGATCGCGCCGGGCGCTCCGGCCAAGCTCTATATCACCGCCAGCCCCGAGGTGCGGGCCGAGCGCCGCTGGAAGCAGCTGACCGCGCGCGGCGAGGTCATCGCCTTGGACGACATGCTGGACGATATCCGCCGCCGCGACGCCCGCGACGCGGGCCGCGACGACGCCCCGATGGTCCAGGCGGACAACGCCGTCTTGCTGGACACGACCGATCTAGGTATAGAGGCCGCCTTCGATGCGGCCCGCCGTATCGTCGAGGCGGCGCGAGCCAGGGCCGGGATCTGATCCCGCCGGGCGAATCCAACGCTCCGATCTCCTCGACGGCCGCGGGCGTTCTGGCTTTCTGTCGTCGCGCTTTTCCAGCGCGTGTCGCCTCGCCTCGTGACGACCTGACTTCCCCTTTCTCACCCCCTTCGCGCGCGACCATCCGGCCGTGCGCGTTTCGCTTTCATCAACCTCAAGAGTTTCCATGACCGAAACCCTCAACCCCACTCGCGACGATTTCGCCGCGCTCCTCGACGAACAACTGCAAGGCCGCGACCTTGGCGAAGGCCAGGTCGTTCACGGCCGCGTCGTCGGCATTGAAAAAGACATCGTCATCATCGACGTCGGTCTGAAGACCGAAGGCCGCATCGCCATGCGCGAGTTCGGCCAGGGCGACGGCGCTGTCCTGCCCAAGGTCGGCGACAACGTCGAAGTCTATCTGGAGCGCGTCGAAAACGCCCTGGGTGAAGCGGTCATCAGCCGCGACAAGGCGCGCCGCGAAGAAGCTTGGACCCGTCTGGAAGCCGTGTTCGCCGAAGGCCAGCCGGTCAACGGCGCCATCGTCGGCCGCGTCAAGGGCGGCTTCACCGTCGACCTGGGCGGCGCCTCGGCCTTCCTGCCCGGCTCGCAAGTCGACATCCGTCCGGTCCGCGACGTCGGCCCGCTGATGGGCAAGGAACAGCCCTTCGCCATCCTGAAGATGGACCGTCCGCGCGGCAACATCGTCGTCTCGCGTCGCGCCATCCTGGAAGAAGCCCGCGCTGAACAGCGCACCGAGCTGGTCGGCCAGCTGCAAGAGGGCGAAGTCCGCGAAGGCGTCGTCAAGAACATCACCGACTACGGCGCGTTCGTCGACCTGGGCGGCATCGACGGCCTGCTGCACGTCACCGACATGTCGTGGAAGCGCGTGTCGCACCCGTCGCAGGTCCTGGCCGTCGGCGACACCGTCAAGGTCCAGATCGTCAAGATCAACCCGGACACCCAGCGCATCTCGCTCGGCATGAAGCAGCTGCAGTCGGATCCGTGGGACGGCGTCGAAGCCAAATACCCGGTCAACGCCAAATACACCGGCCGCGTCACCAACATCACCGACTACGGCGCCTTCGTGGAGCTGGAGCCGGGCGTTGAAGGCCTGGTCCACGTGTCGGAAATGTCCTGGACCAAGAAGAACGTCCACCCGGGCAAGATCGTCTCCACCTCGCAGGAAGTGGACGTGGTCGTCTTGGACGTCGACAGCGCCAAGCGTCGTATCTCGCTGGGCCTGAAGCAAGCCCAGAACAACCCGTGGGAGGCCTTCCTGGAGGCTCACCCGGTCGGTTCGACCGTCGAAGGCGAAGTCAAGAACGCCACCGAGTTCGGCCTGTTCGTCGGCCTGGACAACGACATTGACGGCATGGTCCACCTGTCGGACCTGGACTGGAACGTGTCGGGCGAAGAAGCCATCCAGCGCTACCGCAAGGGCGAGACGATCAAGGCCAAGGTCCTGGACGTCGACATCGACAAGGAACGCGTCTCCCTGGGCGTCAAGCAGCTCGGCGGCGACCCGATGGAAGGCGACGTCTACAAGCGCGGCCAGCAGATCACCGTCACCGTGACGGCGATCGAGACCGGCGGCATCGAGGTCAAGTTCGGTGAAGACGACGCGCCGGTCACGGCCTTCGTCCGCAAGTCGGACCTGTCGCGCGACCGCAACGAGCAGCGCACCGAGCGCTTCGCCGTGGGCGACCGCGTCGACGCCATGATCACCGGCGTCGACAAGGCCACGCGCCGCGTCTCCGTCTCGATCAAGGCGCTGGAGATGAAGGACGAACAGGAAGCCATCGAGCAGTTCGGGTCGTCGGACTCGGGCGCCTCGCTGGGCGACATCCTGGGCGCCGCGCTCAAGAACGCAGCCAAGGACTAACCGTCCTCGGTGATCGGGAAATGGGGCGGCCGGAGCGATCCGGCCGCCCTTTTTCTTTGGCCGCGACCCTGGCTCTTTGCGACGTATTTTCTTCCTCACACGGCCCATCGGCGGCGAAACCTGCCACGCTGGAATGCAAGAAACCTTCACGACGATGCGTTTTGCCCTTTCTTCCTGTGGCGACAGGCGGTTAGGGTGTCTTCCCGGACGGTGAAACCATGGCGGGGGCCTGAATGATCAAGTCTGAACTGATCGAGAAGTTGGCGGCTGAGAACCTGCACCTCACCCATGCCGAGGTGGAGCGGGTCGTAAATGTGATCCTCGGCTGCATGACTGACACCTTGTCCGAAGGCGGACGGGTCGAGCTTCGCGGCTTCGGCGCCTTTTCGGTGCGCAGCCGACCGGCGCGGACGGGGCGAAACCCCCGCACCGGCGAAACGGTCGAGGTCCCGGCCAAGGCCGTGCCCTTCTTCAAGAGCGGCAAGGAGCTGCGCGAGCGGCTGAACGCCTCCGGCGACGCCTGATATCATCTGAAAGACTGATGCAATGAGCCTGCTGTCCGAGTTTCGGGAATTCGCCGCGCGCGGCAACGTCGTCGACCTGGCGGTCGGGGTCATCATCGGGGCCTCGTTCGGCAAGATCGTCACCAGCCTGGTCGATCAGGTGGTGATGCCGCCGATCGGCCTGCTGCTGGGCCGGGTGGACTTCTCCAAGCTGGAGTGGGTCCTGGTGCCCGAAGACCCGGCGACAGAGGCGGTCGAGAAGGTGGCCATCCAATACGGCGCCTTCATCAACACCCTGATCCAATTCCTGATCGTGGCCTTCGTGGTCTTCCTGATGGTCAAGATGGTCAACAAGCTGCGCCGCGAACAGCCGGCCGAGCCTGAGGCGCCCGCTGCGCCGACGCCGACCGAGGCGCTGCTGGCTGAAATCCGCGACGAGCTGAAGGCGCGCTCCTAAACGGCGGCGCCGGACGAGGGCCGCAAGCGGCCCTCGTTTCTCTTCATGCCCGCGCTTGCACCGCTTGAGCGCGCAGGGGCGTCGACGCCAGCCTCAGGGCGGCGCTGGCCCGCGCCGGCAGGGGGCGCAGACAGAAGGAATAGTCGCCGTCATAGGGCGTGGGCCGCCAGCCCGCGTCCTGCATCCCATCGTCGAAGGCGATGTGACAGTGGCCCCAGCCGCCCTCGCGCCAGGCTTTTTGGCCCAGTCGGCCCAGGGCGGCGAGCAGGTCGGGCGACACCACCTGCAGCCGCACCTTGGCGGCGCCCAGCGCCGGCGCCATGCGACGCAGGCCCTCGACCAGCGCCTGGATCGCCGTCGAATCATTGTCCAGCGCGACCAGGTCGATGATCTCCAGGATCGGCGGCTCCAGCGGCGTCTGCTTGTTCAGCATGGCCACCGCGAAACCCGTCAGGCGCCCGCCGTCGCGATAGGCCAGGCTCAGCGGCGGCACCGTCAGATCGGGGTCCGACAGACGCCAGCGCATGATGTCCGGGCTGCGGTCCGCCATCAGCCGCCCCTCGGCGCGCAGGGCGATCCAGAACCGGGCGTAGTCCGAGCGCTGCGACAGGTCGGGGCTGAGGCTGACCCCGTCTGGCAGGCGGCTTTCGGCCTGACGCAGGCGGCGCTCGCCGTTGAGGCGGGGCAGGGGGGACAACTGCTCGCCCAGCAGGCGCGCCAGCGTCGGAGCGCGGTCCACGACCTCGCGCAGGCCCCGTCCATACAGGCAGGCCGCCGGGTCGATCAGCCAGGACAGCTTCAGCGTATGGGTTTCGGGCGGCCAGGGAACCATGCCGTGCCGCTGGTACAGCGGACTGGAGCGGGCGTTGGCGTTCAGCGTGTAGCGGGCGAAACAGGCGGGTTGGTCGATGAAGGCGTTGATCAGGGCCCGGCTGCGGCCCCGCTGCGCCGGAGGCACGACGATGGAATAGCCCGTCGCGGCGTGCAGGCGTTGATCGTTGCGCCAGAAGCGCTGGATGAAGTTGCCGACGAAGGCTTCAGGCCCGGCGCCGTGGTCGATCACCCAGCCGTGCGGGGCGTCGATCTCGGCCGAGGCCGGGTTCGCCATCAACCAGCGCCAGCCCGCCGCCGACCGTTCCGGCCACCACACGCTGCTGTGCAGTCGATTGACGGCCTCGAGATCGCTTTCGTTGAACGGGCGCAACGACATGTCTGTTTGAGTCTCCCCAGCCCAGTTTCGGCGTTCGAGGAGCGTGCGCGAAATATGTGTAGAATGATCTAATCACCCTCAAAACGCGAACTTTGCGACGATCGGGCGCCCGTCGGCGGCCAAGATTTGGCCGTTAACGCTTGTTTGCAATCCGTGACCGTGCTGTTTCTGGACGCTTCCACGCCCGTCGGGGGCGTCAGACAATGGAGCTTGCCGTTGAGCACGACGGACGGAGGGGGCGCGCGACCTGCGCGCCGGCCCGGCACTCGAGGGGGCGACGCCCAGGCGATGGCCCAGACGGTGACTGTGAATAAGGCGAAGTCGATCATGATCTGCGCGGGGGCCCAGGCATGAATATCGTCATCGCCATCGGTCTGATCATCACCCTGGTCACGGGCGTGCCCGTGCTGATGCAGATCCTGAAACACCACCCGCGCGGACTGATCATCCTGTTCTTCGCGGAGATGTGGGAGCGCTTCTCCTACTATGGGATGCGCGGCATCCTGATCTTCTTCCTGACCCAGCACTTCCTGTTCAACGACGCCCAGGCCGGCTCGGCCTATGGCTCGTACACCTCGCTGGTCTATCTGCTGCCGCTGCTGGGCGGCATGATGGCGGACCGCTTCATCGGCACGCGCAAGGCCGTGGCCTTCGGCGCCCTGCTGCTGGTGGCCGGTCACGGCATGATGGCCTTTGAGGGCCGTCCCGCCACCGAAACCCTGACCTATCAAGGCGCGACCTACGAAATCTCGGCCGAAGGCCGCGGCGCCGCGCGCGACGTGGGCCTGATGGTCAACGGCCAGAAATACGCCTTCGCCCCGGTCGAGAACGGCCTGGCGATCCAGAACCTGCCGCAGGACGCGCCGATCCCGGCCGTGCTGCCGACCGGCGACTACAAGATCGACGTGACCCGCGACCTGGCGGGCATCAACGTCTTCTACCTGGCCATCGCCCTGATCATCATGGGGGTGGGCTATCTGAAGCCGAACATCTCCACCATCGTGGGGCAACTGTATCCTGACGGCGACCCGCGCCGGGATTCGGGCTTCACCCTCTACTACTACGGCATCAACCTGGGGGCCTTCTGGGCCGCGGTGCTGTGCGGCTATCTGGGCCAGACGGTCGGCTGGTGGGCGGGCTTCGGCCTGGCCGGGGTCGGCATGGCGCTGGGCTGGGTCGTCTTCGTCCTGGGCAAGCCGCTGCTGCAGGGCAAGGGCGAGCCGCCGGTCGAAGGCGAGCTCAACAAGCCCTTCCTGGGCCCGTTGAACCGCGAGTGGTCGATCTATCTGCTCAGCGTGCTGGGCGTCGGCGTGGTGTGGTTCATGGTTCAGCGCAACGCCCTGGTGGGCTGGGTGCTGGGCGCCGCCACCGTCGCGTCGCTGGCCTTCATCGCCTATATCATCGTCAAGGTCTGCGAGAACCGCATCCAGCGCGAACGCATGATGCTGGCGGTGGTGCTGATCTTCGGCTCGGTGGTCTTCTTCACCCTGTTCGAACAGGCCGGCACCTCGCTGAACCTGTTCGCCGACCGTAACGTCGACCTCAGCCTGACGCCGACGGCGGTTCAGTTCCTGGGCGTCACCGTCGGCACCCCGGCCCAACTGGCGGCGGCGGGCATCACCCCGACGGGCTTCTGGATCGACGCCACGGTGACGGCGGCGCAGACCCAGTCGTTCAACGCCGGCTTCATCCTGATCTTCGCGCCGATCATGGCGGCCCTGTGGGCCTTCCTGGGCCGACGCAACATGGACCCGAACCCGGTGCTGAAGTTCGGCCTCGGCCTGCTGCAGGTCGGCCTGGGCTTCATGATCGTGGTGTGGGGCGCCGGTCTGGCCGATTCGGCCTTCCAGATGCCGGTGCTGCTGCTGGGCCTGCTCTACATGTTCCACACCCTTGGCGAGCTGTTCCTGTCGCCGGTGGGCCTGTCGGAAATCACCAAGCTGTCGCTGGCCAAGGTCGTCAGCTTCATGATGGCCGTGTGGTTCCTGGCCTCGTCGATTGCTCAGTACGTCGGCGGCTGGATCGCCGGTCTGGCCGGGACCGAGACGGTCGGCGGCCAGGTGCTGGACCCGGGCGCCGCGCTGCGCACCTCGCTGGAGGTGTTCGGCATGCTGGGCGTGTGGGGCATGGGCATCGGCGTCGGCTTCATCGTCCTCAGCTTCTTCATCAAGGGCTGGTCGCACGAAAAGGCGCCGCACTAAGCGTCCATGAGTAAAAGCCGGTCCTGCGTCAGCGCGCCGGACCGGCTGAGCATCAAAAGAAAGGGCGGCGTCTCGCAGGAGGCGCCGCCCTTTTCAGTTGTCCGGGGAAAGGCCCCGGCTGGTTCCGGGGCGCGTGGTTTCAGTTCCTCAGAAGGTCTTGCGCAGCCGGATCTGATAGAAGGTGCGCGGGTCGATGAAGCGGTTCTCGACAAAGGCGATCGGCCGCGTCTCGCGATCCGCGAACTGGGTGAGCTGGACGTTGAAGTCGTCCCAGATGTTGATCTGGGCGCGGATCGACAGGGTCGGCGTCGGCTTATACTCGCCCCACAGCTCATAGTAGTCGTGACCGCGCCAGCCCGAGATCTGGTCCGGACGATAGTTCTTCTGGCCCAGCAGGGGGATCCAGGCGCCGCCCCACTGCATCTTCCAGCGCGTGATGTCCTGCTGGAAGGTGATGGTCGCCTGACTGGCGCGGACGCCGGAGATGGGGCGGACCTCGCCGGTGGTCGGATCGGTGACTTCGGTGTGGTTCCAGGTGTTGCGGAAGCCGAACTTGCCGCCCGAGACGCCCAGTTTGTCGGTCGGGACGGTGACGTTCAGCACCAGCTGGTCCAGCGTCCCGTCGCCGATATTGCCCACGGCGGCGTAACCGCCTTCCAGGGGGATGACGTCGATGGCGTCGGTGATCTCGTCATGGCGCAGGCCGATGCTGACGACGCCTTCGCCCCAGAAACGCTTCTCATAGGTCAGTTCTGCGACCCAGCGCGATTCGGGATGCAGGTTCACATTGCCGCCGAAGACATTGCCGTCGGCGAACTCGGCCGAGGCGGCGAAGTCGCTGAAGTCCAGCTGACCGACGGTGCGCTCCAGCCGCAGGCGCAGCTGGTTGTTGGCGGCCGGGGTCCAGGTGGCCAGCAGGCGCGGCTTGGCGAAGAAGAAGCTCTTTTCCTGATCCGCGTCGCCGGACTGGCTGATGGTCGAGGATTCCAGCCGCAGGCCGCTTTCCAGCGTCCATTTCGGGTTGATGCGCCAGGTCGCCTTGCCGAACAGTTCGCCGCGCGTTTCCTCGACCTTGACCGAGGCGGAGGGCAGGGGCTCCTCGACGCCGTCGATGGAATAGGCCTGGTCGCGCTGCATCATGTTGTAGGCGATTTCGCCGCCCGCCTCGAAATCCATCGCCGGGGTCCGCTCATAGCGCACCAGGCCGCGCAGGATGGTTTCGGATGACTTGCCGTCAGAACTGAACAGTTGTTCCGGGCTCTGGACGTCAACCACCCGGCCGCGTGAGACCGAGGCCGAGTCATAGTCGCCGAACTCATGGATGAAGCGGGTTTCCAGCTTCAGCTTCTGCGACAGAGGGCGGGTGTAGACGACGCCGAACTCGCCGCTGTTACCGTCTTCATCATACAGGCTTTCGCGCAGCACGCCGGGCGCGGTCTGGCGGTTGATGTTGTGCCAGTCGTTGATCCCATAACGCGCCGTCAGGTCGACCTTGCCGCCCAGGAAAGGACTGGAGAAGTTGCCCCGGATCGAGTTCCCGCCGCCGTAGCCGTCGTTGTAGTAATCTTCGGCGCGCAGGGTCTCTCCGTTCGGGCCGACCCGGCGCAGCGGACCGGCGCCGTTGGAGTCGCTCATGGAGATGCCGTCGCTCAGGGTCACGCCCCAGGTCTGGTCGCCCTTGCGCTCGGTGAACTGATAGGAGCCGCCGAACAGGTCCTGGCCGCCCTCGAACAGATTGGCGTTGAAGGTGGCGATATGCTCGCGGCTGACCGTGTTTTTCAGGATGACGTTGGCGACGACGGAATAGCCCTGCATCTCGATGCCCGGCGCCCCGCCGCGGATCAGTTCGATACGCTCGACCTGGTTGGCCACGGTGCGGCTCAGCACGTTGGAGCCGGTGTCGTTCTTGGAGGCCGGGCGCGAGCCGTTGATCAGGACGTTGCCGACCGCGCCTTCAAAGCCGCGCGCGCCGTCGCCGTCGTTGACCGAGAAGCCAGGCACCCGGTTGACCATGTCCAGCGCCGTGTTGGGGCGCGCGTCGACGAAGAAGTCGGGGGTGAAGATCAGCACAGCCTGGTCGCCGGGGACAGCGGACTGCCGGGCCGGGGCGTCGGCCCGATCAGCGGCCCGATCAGCGGCCAGGGCGGCGGCCGGCGCGGCGGCGGCCAGCAGCAGTGCGGTGGTCGCCAGCAGGGCGCTCTTGGTGTTCATCTGTCCTCTCCCTCGGTGTCGGCCGAGGTGTGGACGGGCCGTGTTGCGATCTCCAGTTACAAGCTGGACAGGTGGATTAAATCGCGGACAGCATTACGGGGATTTCATTACAACCAGCAAAGCGGAATGAATATAACGCTGAAATGCATAGCCGCTCTTCTTCCCTAGTCTTGTTGTTCGTTTCGGCTTTCGCCCTGTCGGTCGGGACGGCGAAAGCGCAAGAGGCGGCGGCTCCCGACACGGTCGAGGACGTCGTGGTCACCGCCCGTCGTATCGAGGGGCCGATGTGGGAGGTCCGGCGCGGCGACAGCGTGCTGTTCCTGGTCGGGGCCATAGAAGGCCTGCCGCGCGACATGGAATGGCGCACCGACGCCCTGCTCTCGGCGGTCGAGCGGGCCGACCGGGTGCTGTTTCCCATTCAGGGGCAGGCGTCTCTGGCGGATGTCGGACGCCTCGTCTGGCGCATCCGCACCCTGACGCGCCAGCCGGATGGACGGACCAGCGCCGACTACCTGTCGCCAGAACTGGAGGCGCGGGTCCAGCGGATCACGGGCGAGGGGCCCAGCCGCAAGAGTTTCATGATGCTGTCGGCGGACCTGATGGAGCACGGCGGCTACGCCCGCCGGGCGCGCCCCGTCTCCGAAATCGTGCGCCGCGCCGCCCGCGCCAACAAGAAGGCGGCTGAGCCGGTGGGCGTCTATCGCGGCGACGAGATGATCGACAAGGTGCTGACCACGCCGCCCGAAGCGTATCTGAACTGCATGGAGGCCGCGACGACGGCGGCCGAGGCCGGGCCGGGAAACGGCGCCCAGCGGGTCGAGGACTGGCGGCAGCGACGCGTCCCCGACGTCCTGGCCTCGACGCTGGATCAAGCGGTCGACGCCTGCTCCTACTGGTCGGTGATGGGGCAGGGCGAACGGCTGCGTGATGTCTGGCGTCAAGGCATGGCCCAGTCCCTGTCCGAGGCGGGGGTCACTGTCGCCATAGTGCCGCTCAGGCTGCTAGCCGAACCGAACGGTATGCTGGATCAACTGGCGCGAGAGGGGCTCGATCCGCTGGGTCCCGATTGGCGCGCCCCCCAGCCTTGATGCAAGACCGGGGCGGTCAGACCGCCGTGCCGCCGACCGTCAGGCCGCCGATCTTGAGGCTGGGCTGGCCGATGCCGACGGGGACGCCTTGCCCGGCCTTGCCGCAGGTGCCGACGCCGGGGTCGAAGGCGAAGTCGTCGCCGATCATCTGGATCTGGGTCAGGGCCGTGGCGCCGTCGCCGATCAGGGTGGCGCCGCGCACAGGCGCGGTGATCTTGCCGTCCTCGATCAGATAGGCCTCGGTGCACTGGAAGACGAATTTGCCGTTGGTGATGTCCACCTGGCCGCCGCCGAAGTTGGCGGCGTAAAGGCCGCGCTTGGTCGAGGCGATCATGTCGGCCTGCGAATCCTTGCCGCCTTCCATGAAGGTGTTGGTCATGCGCGGCATCGGCGTGTGGGCGAAGGACTGGCGGCGGCCGTTGCCGGTGGCGTTCGCGCCCAACTGACGCGCCGACAGCCGGTCGTGCATCAGCCCGACCATGATGCCGTCCTCGATCAGCACGGTGCGCGAGGTCGGGGTGCCTTCGTCGTCGAACGACAGGGAGCCGCGACGGCCGGCGATGGAGCCGTCATCCACGACCGTCACGCCCGGCGCGGCGACGCGCTTGCCCATCATGCCGGTGAAGACCGACGAGCCCTTGCGGTGGAAGTCGCCCTCGAAGCCGTGGCCGACCGCTTCGTGCAGCAGGACGCCGGGCCAGCCCGCGCCCAGAACCACGTCCATCTCGCCCGCCGGGCAGTCGACGGCCTCCAGATTGACCAGGGCCTGACGCAGGGCCTCGTCGACCTGGGCCTGCCAGCGTTCGGGGGCGATCCATTCCTCGAAGCCCGCGCGGCCGCCGGCGCCGGACGAGGCGCTTTCGCGTTTGCCGTCCTTCTCGACGGTGACGGAGACGTTCAGCCGCACCAGCGGGCGCAGGTCGCTGAGCAGCCGCCCGTCGCCGCGCAGGATGTCGATGGCGCGACGCTCGCCGACCAGGGAGGCCGAGACCTGCACCACGCGCGGGTCGCGGGCGCGGGCCCAGGCGTCGATCTCGGCCAGCAGGGCGATCTTGTCCGAGAAGGCCGGGGCCAGCAGCGGATCGACCGGATCATAGAGGCGCTGGTTGGTGGCGCGCGGCGCCTCGGCGGCGGTTCCGTCATAGCCGCGCTTGGCGAGCGCCGCGCTGTCGGCGGCGCGGCGGATGGCGGCGGCGGAAATCTCATTGGCGTGGGCGTAACCGGCCGTCTCGCCCGCCACCACGCGCAGGCCGAAGCCCTCCACCGCGTCATAGGAGGCGCCCTTCAGCCGACCGTCGTCGAAGACCAGGGATTCGCTCTCGGTCTTTTCGAGGAACAGCTCCCCGTCGTCGGCGCCCGCCAGGGCGGTCTGCAGGATCGACAGGGCCTCGTCCGGGGCTACGCCCGCGGCGTCGAGGATGGGGGAGGGGGAGGCGGCGTTGCTCATGGAGGCTAGATAGGGGCTGAGGAGCGCCGCGTCACGGCCCGCAAAGCAATCGGCCCCTCTCGCCGTGCGAAAGGGGCCGATCAGGCGGTCAGTCGGTGGGCGTGGATCAGTCCTGCGACACCTCGCCGGAACCGCTGACCGACTGGCGCAGTTCGGCGGGGCGGCGGGTCAGGCGGACTTCGCCGCTGCCCGAGACGTCGACCTCGGCCTTGCCGCTGGGGCCGACGCGGACGTCGCCCGAGCCGCTGACCTGGACCTTGGCGTCCTCGACGATCAGTTCGTCGAGGCGGGCGTCGCTGGAGCCCGAGGCGTCGACCGTAACGGCGCCGGTGCGGCCCTGAACGCGCACGTCCGACGCGCCGGTCAGGGTCAGGTCCAGCGTCGGCTGGTCATAGCCGCGGATCTTGAGCTCGGTCGGGCCGGACAGGTCGAAGGCCTTCACCGAGGGCGCCTTGATGATGATCTTCAGGGCGTCGGTCTCGCTCCAGCCGCGAATGCCGGTGCGGGTCCAGCGGACATAGCTGCGGTCGCCGCGCGGGGCTTCCTCGAGCGTCAGGCGGCCGTTGGCGAAGCGGACGCGGTTCACTACCGTCTCGGCGCCCGTGACGGTGATGCCCGGCGCGTCGGCCTGCTGGTCGTAGACGACGTCGGCGGGGATGTTGATGGCCAGACGCTCGTCGCCCGTCCATGCGATGGTGCGCGTGGCGTCCGGCGACACCTGGCCGCGCTCGACGGTGAAGCCGCTGTCGCCGGCCTCGTCGTCGGTGATCACCCAGGTCCAGTCGTGGCGGGCCAGGTCGCGGCCGCCCACGGCGAAGGCGCCGCCGAAGCCGACGATGGCCAGGATCAGGCCTGCGCCGGAGATGATGAGCAGATTGCGGATCATGACGTGTTCTCCCCTCTGTCGCTTAGGCCTGGGGTTCCAGGGCGGGTTTGATGACGCGGTAGTGCAGCCGGGCGTACCAGACGGTGGCGTCGATCAGCCACTTGGTCAGCAAGGCCATGGTTCCGACCATGAAGATGCCCAGACCCATCAGGCCGACGCCCAGCAGCGCGGCGGCCAGCGCCCCGCCCGGCAGGCCCATGAAGGCGCCCGCCACCATGACGAAGCCGCCGGCGATGAAGACGCCGACCCCTCCCAGCAGCAGGGACAGCACCGTGCCGAAGACGGGCAGGGCGATCGGCAGCAGGATCAGGATGTCGATGGCGCCCAGACCCAGGATGCCGAACACGGCCCCGGCGGCGGACGACGCCGACGGCTCCTGACGCCAGCGCTTGGCGCCGGCCTCGGCCTTCAGTTCGCGGGCCAGGCGATCGGGATCGCCCAGGGCCTCGGCCACCTCGGCCTCGCTGCGCCCGGCGGCGGCGCCGTCGGCGAAGTGGGCTTCATAGTCGGCGACGATCTCATTGGCGGCGGCGGCGGGCAGGCCCACCAGGCCGCGGCGCAGGCGCGCCAGAAATTCCGCGCGGTTCATTGGTCCTCTCCCCTGTCAGCTTGGGCGGTCGATTCGGTTTGGGCGCTCTGGTCGAGCAGGGCGGGCGTTTCCGCCGGGGCCTGGGCGACGATGACGGATTCGCCTTCATCGCCCGCGATCAGGGCCTCGACGGCGCGGGCGAAGGCCCGCCACTCGCCGGTCTGGCCGTCCAGGGCGCGGCGCCCCGCATCGGTCAGTCGATAATATTTCCGCGACGGGCCGCTGGATGATTCGACCATATAGGTCTCGACCAGGCCGTCGGTCTGCATCCGCCGCATCAGCGGATAGATGGTGCCTTCGCCCATGCCGATGGCGTCGGACAGGCGGCTGGCGATCTCATAGGCGTAGCTGTCGCGCCGGGCGAGCAGCGCCAGGACACACAGCCCCAGCACGCCTTTCTTCAGTTGAATGTCGATGGTGTCGCGCATGGCCTCCCTGCGGGCCTCCCTCTTGGGCATCCCTGTCTGGATGACGAAGAGGTATCGCAAGGTATCTTGTGGTGCAAGGTAGCTGTTCAAACATGACAGCGAATTAATCGACCGCATTTTGTCGAGACGGCGCCCTAGGTGCGCTTGATCGCTTGGCAAGGGCGATCCGAGCCGATAAGGACCGGCCCATGACACGCCGAGGTCCTCTGGGCCCGGCGACGCTTGCGAATTGCTCGCAAACGTCTGCTGCTGAACGGTTTATGAGGACTTCTCTAATGGGGATGGGCATGCGAGCCATGGCGCGGTTGGGAGGCGGTATCGCCGCGACCGCCCTTGCCGCCATTTTCGCCGCGCCGGCGATGGCGCAGGATGTGTTGGGTCAGCCGGTTCCGGCGGGCCTGGGCCTGCAGACGGCGGCCGCGCCGCTGGCGCATGAGGCTCACTTCTTCCACAACATCGTGCTGATGCCGGTCATCACCGCCATCTGCGTGCTGGTGCTGGTGCTGCTGGTGTGGATCGCGATCCGCTACAACAAGCGCGCCAATCCGACCCCGGCCAAGTGGAGCCACAACACCCTGATCGAAGTGATCTGGACCGTGGTGCCGGTGTTGATCCTGGTCGGCATCTCCCTCTTCTCGTTCCGCCTGCTGTTCGCCTACCACGACTATCCGGATGCGGACGTCACGGTGAAGATCACCGGCAACCAGTGGAACTGGGGCTATGAATATCCGGACCAGGGCGTGGCCGAGTACATCTCGAACATGCTGCCGGAAGACAAGACGACCAAGCAACTGTACCGCCTGGCCGCCGATGAGCCGATGGTGGTGCCGGTCGGCGAGAACGTCCGCCTGCTGATCACCGCTTCGGACGTGATCCACGCCGTCGCCATTCCGGCCTTCGCCATCAAGGTCGACGCCGTTCCGGGCCGTATGAACGAGACCTGGTTCCGCGCCGAGAAGGAAGGCGACTACTACGGTCAGTGCTCTGAACTGTGCGGCGTCGACCACGCCTTCATGCCGATCCACGTCAAGGTGGTCAGCAAGCAGGCCTTCGCCGAATGGGTCGCCTCCAAGGGCGGCTCGATGACCAAGGCGGCTGACGAAGCCGCTGCTGCGGCCACGCCCGCCGCCGCCGAAGCGCCCGCCGCTCCGGCTGCCGGCGCCGCCGCCCCGACCGACGCCGCGCCTGCGGCCCCCGCAACCGCCGCCGCGCCCGCCGCGCCGGCTGCTCAGTAAGAGAGACGCGAGAGCCCAGACCGATGGCCACCGCAGCTGTTCACGATCCGCACGACCACAAGCCGGGTTTCTTCACCCGCTGGTTCCTGTCGACCAACCATAAGGACATCGGGCTTCTGTACCTGATGTTCGCCATCTTCACCGGCCTCATCGGCGGCGCCCTGTCGGGCCTGATCCGGTGGGAGCTGGCGGAGCCGGGCATCCAGATCTTCAAGGAAGGCTCCTTCGTCCAGTATCTGGGCCTGGTTGAGGCTTCCAAGCACGGCTACAACGCCACCGTCACGGCGCACGCCCTGATCATGGTGTTCTTCGTCGTCATGCCGGCGACGATGGGCGGCTTCGGCAACTACTTCATCCCGATCATGATCGGGGCGCCGGACATGGCCTTCCCGCGTCTGAACAACATTTCGTTCTGGCTGATCTTCTTCGCCTTCGTGCTGCTGATCCTGTCGATGTTCGTCGACGGCGGGCCGGGGCGCGGGTTCGGCGGGGGCTGGACCTCCTATCCGCCGCTGTCGACCATGGGTCACGCAGGGCCGTCGTTCGACCTGGCGATCTTCTCGCTGCACGTCGCCGGCGCCTCGTCGATCCTGGGCGCGATCAACTTCATCACCACCATCTTCAACATGCGCGCGCCGGGCATGACACTGCACCGCATGCCGCTGTTCGCCTGGGGCGTGCTGATCACCGCCTTCCTGCTGCTGATCTCGCTGCCGGTTCTGGCGGGCGCTATCACCATGCTGCTGTCTGACCGTAACTTCGGCACGTCGTTCTTCGACCCCGCCGGCGGCGGCGACCCGGTGATGTACCAGCACCTGTTCTGGTTCTTCGGCCACCCCGAAGTGTACATCATGATCCTGCCGGGCTTCGGCATGATCTCGCACATCGTCTCGACCTTCTCGAAGAAGCCGATCTTCGGCTACCTCGCGATGGCCTACGCCATGGTCGCCATCGGCTTCATCGGCTTCATCGTGTGGGCGCACCACATGTATACGGTCGGCATGAGCGTGAACCTGCGCGCCTATTTCGTGGCCGCGACCATGATCATCGCCGTGCCCACGGGCGTGAAGATCTTCAGCTGGATCGCCACCATGTGGGGCGGCTCGATCACCTTCAAGACGCCCATGCTGTGGGCGATGGGCTTCATCTTCCTGTTCACCGTCGGCGGCGTGACCGGCGTGGTCCTGTCGAACGCCGGTATCGACTACAGCCTGCACGACACCTACTACGTCGTGGCGCACTTCCACTACGTGCTGTCGCTGGGCGCCATCTTCTCGATCTTCGCCGCCTTCTACTATTGGTACGAGAAGATGTTCGGGGTGAAGTACAACGAGTTCCTGGGCCAGGCGCACTTCTGGATCATGTTCATCGGCGTGAACCTGATCTTCTTCCCGCAGCACTTCCTGGGCCTGCAGGGCATGCCGCGTCGTTACGTCGACTATCCGGAAGCCTTCACCTACTGGAACTACGTGTCCTCGGTGGGCTACGTCATCACCATCGTCGGCGTCGGCGTCTTCCTGGTGATGCTGCTGGAGTCGGCCATCCGTCGCCGCAAGGCCGAGGCCAACCCGTGGGGCGAAGGCGCCACCACCCTGGAGTGGACCCTGTCCTCGCCGCCGCCGCACCACCAGTTCAACGAACTGCCGGTGGTCAAGGCGGACAACCACTGATCCTTATCGGATAGACCCGGAGAGGCCGCCCTTCCGCAACCGGAAGGGCGGCCTTTGCTCTTTATGACCATGACCGATCACCCCGCCCGCGAAACCCCGCTCGTCACCAGCGCCCAGCCGGAAGATTTCTTCCAGTTGCTGAAGCCGCGCGTCATGTCGCTGGTGGTGTTCACCGCGGTCACCGGACTGATCGTCGCGCCGGGACGGCTGGACTGGATCAACGCCGTCGTCGCCATCCTGTGCATCGCCATGGGGGCGGGGGCCGCCGGCGCGCTCAACATGGCGATCGAGGGCGAGACCGACGCCCTGATGCGCCGCACGCGCGGCCGTCCGGTCGCCGCCGGGCGGGTGCGCAAGAACGACGCCATGGCCTTCGGCATGGTGTTGTCGGTCTTCTCGGTCATGCTGCTGGGCATGACCACCAACTGGCTGGCGGGCGGACTGCTGGCCCTGACCATCGTCTACTACGCCTGGCTCTACACCCTGGTGCTGAAGCGCCGCACGCCCCAGAACATCGTCATCGGCGGGGCGGCGGGCGCCTTTCCGCCGGTGATCGGCTGGGCGGCCGTGACGGGCGACGCCCCGTGGCAGGCCTGGCTGCTGTTCCTGATCATCTTCACCTGGACGCCGCCGCACACCTGGGCCCTGGCGCTCTATTCGGCCGGCGACTATGCCAAGGCCGGCATTCCGATGATGCCGGTGGCGCGCGGCGCCAAGTCCACCCGCCTGCAGATCCTACTCTACACCCTGGTCTTCGTGCCGGTGGCGATCGCCCCGGCGCTGACGAGGCTGGGCGGGCCCATCTATCTGGTGGTGTCGATCGTCGGCGGCGTGGCCTTCCTGGGCCTGGCGCTGCGGCTCTATCGCTCGCGCGCGGGCGATCAGCCCGACAAGGCCGAGGCCGTGGGACGAGAGGCCGCATTGTATGACGTCCGGGCCGAGGCCAAACCGGCCCGCAACCTGTTCGCCTTTTCCATTCTGTATCTTATGGCGCTGTTCTCGGCCCTCCTGGTCGAGCATTTGCCCGGCGTTGGAGGCTAAACCCCTGTGTCCCAACTCAAATACATCAAGCTGACCGATGAGCAGGGCCGCGCGCGCAAGCGTCGCAATGTGGCCATCGCCCTGGGGCTGCTGGGGTTCATCGCCCTGGTCTACCTGGTCACCCTGTCGCGGATGAGCGCCAACAACGAGGCGCGCAAGGCGGCCGAGGCCGAGGCTCTGGCGACGCTGGAGCGCGCCGATCCGGCCCTGCCGCCTCCGGTTCAGCCGGACGCGCCCGCGTCCTCGGAGGCAGCCCGGCCGTGACCAAGCAGAACAAGGTCGCGATCCTGTGCGCGGCTCTGGTGCTGACGATGACCGGCGCGGCCTTTGCGGCGGTGCCCCTCTATCGCATCTTCTGTCAGGTGACGGGCTTTGACGGCACGGTGAAGCGGGCCGAGGCGGCCCCGACGCAGATCCTGGATCAGGAGGTGCTGATTCGGTTCGACACCAATGTGCGCGACCTGCCGATGACCTTCCGCGCCGAAACCCTGAGCCAGAAGGTGCGGATCGGCGAGACCGGCATGGCCTATTTCGAGGTGACCAACACTTCGAACCAGACCCTGCACGCCACGGCGGCCTATAATGTCGTGCCCGAGCGGGCGGGGCCTTATTTCCAGAAACTGCAGTGTTTCTGCTTCGAAGGTCAGGAAATCGCGCCGGGCGCGACGGTTTCCTTCCCGATTCAGTACTTCGTGGCGCCCGAACTGGCGACCGACGCCGAGGTGAAGGGCGTCCGCCAGATCACGCTGAGCTACACCTTCTTCCCGACCAAGGGCTTCCAGCAGGCGGCTGCGAACGACTCTGCTGTTGGCAAAGCCGGATAGCGAGGGCTATAGCCCTCTTCAAACATTCTCGCCTTGATTACAGAGACTCCAGGAATGGCCGACGCGCACGCGAAACCGCAACACGACTACCACCTGGTCGACCCCAGCCCGTGGCCGCTGGTCGGCTCCTTCTCCGCCTGCGTCATGTTCATCGGCGCCGTCGTGTGGATGAAGGGGCTGTTCGGCCTCGAAGCCGGCACCAAGTGGATGTTCTTCGTCGGCCTGGCCGGCGTCCTGTTCACCATGTTCTCGTGGTGGTCGGACGTGGTGAAGGAAAGCCGCAAGGGCGACCACACCCCCGTCGTGGGCATCGGCCTGCGTTACGGCATGGTGCTGTTCATCGCGTCGGAAGTGATGTTCTTCGTCTCCTTCTTCTGGATGTTCTTCGACATGGCGATCTTCAATGAATCGCGTGCGATCATCCCGGAAGTCGGCAACTGGATGGACACCGCCGCCGCCTGGAAGACCTGGCCGCCGACGGGCGTCGAGCTGCTGGATCCGTGGAGCCTGCCGCTCATGAACACGGTCATCCTGCTGCTGTCGGGCACGACCCTCACCTGGGCGCACCACGCCATCATCGCCGGCGACCGCAAGGCCGCCAAGATGGGCCTGCTGATCACCGTCCTGCTGGGCCTGCTGTTCACCGGCGTTCAGGCCTATGAGTATTACCACATCCTGCACGGCCACCTGTTCTTCAGCGAAGACGCGGCCCAGGCCAAGCTGTACGGTTCGATCTTCTTCATGACGACGGGCTTCCACGGCTTCCACGTCGCGGTCGGCACCATCTTCCTGGCTGTCTGCCTGCTGCGCCTGCAAGTCGGTCAGATGTCGCCGCAGAAGCACTTCGGCCTCGAAGCCGCCGCCTGGTACTGGCACTTCGTCGACGTGGTGTGGCTGTTCCTGTTCGTCTTCATGTACGTCGTCTTCGGTTGATCGAACACGACGGACAAGTCGAGCTTTCGTCGGCGCGGGGCCCCAGGTCCCGCGCCGATTTGCTTGTCTGGCCTGCCGTGCGCGCAGGGCTGAGGGGGCGCTGTCCCGCCTGCGGGCGCGGGCCGCTGTTCGAGGGCTTCCTGAAGCGCCGTGCGTCCTGCGAGGCGTGCGGCTTTGATCTGGGCGCGGTTGAGACGGGCGACGGCGCGGCCACCTTCATCATGCAGATCGTCGGCTTCCTGGTCGGGTTTTCGGCGCTGGCGGTCGAGATCGCCTTCAGCCCGCCGATCTGGCTGCACCTGATCATCTGGCTGCCGCTGGTCGCCGGTCTGGCCCTGGCCTTGATGCGGCCGGGAAAGGGGTTGATGACGGCGCTTCAGATGCTGCGTCAGCGCAGCGACGATTCACCCCGAGAGACCCGATGACCGACGCCGCCCGGCCTCGTTTTCCCTATGTCCTGACTGTCGTGACGGTGCTGGCGCTGGCCCTGCTGCTGACGCTGGGCGTGTGGCAGGCGCAGCGGCTGCAATGGAAGCTGGATCTGATCGCCCGATCCGAAGCGGCCGCCCGTCAGGCGCCGGTTCCTCTTGCGGATGCGCTGGCGCTGGAGGACCCTGAGTTCCGTCAGGCGATCGTGACCTGTCGCGGCCTGAACACGGCGCCTTTCGTCGAGCTGCAGACCATCGAGGACGGCGACGCCGGCGTGCGGCTGATCTCGGCCTGTCCGATCCAGGGGCGGGGGACCATTCTGGTCGATCGCGGCTTCTTGCCTGCCGAAGTCGCCGCCCGGCCTGCCGTTCGCGCCGATGCGGCCATGCCGGTCGTGATCGCGGGCGTGGTGCGCCGGGCGACTGAGCCGAACGCCATGACGCCGCCGCCCTCGGGCCAGCTCTTCTACGGCCGCGATCAGATGGCGATGGCCAAGGCTCTGGGCGTGGCCGGGCCGGTGTCGCCCTACACCGTCTATGCGACCACCTCGGCCAATCCCGAGCTGACGGCGCTGCGGCCCGTGGCGCCGCCCGCCGCCTTCAGCAACAATCACCTGGGCTACGCCCTGACCTGGTTCGGCCTGGCCGCCGTGCTGGTCGGCTTCTATGCGGCCGTGATGGTCCGCCGTTACCGTTCTGCCTGAGGACAATCGATCTGACTGCTCGCCTTCACACCCTGTCCAATGGCGTTCGCGTCGTGTGCGACCCCATGCCCGGCCTGCGCACCATCGCCGTGACGGTGGCCGTCAACGGCGGCGCCCGGATGGAGAACGAGGCGCAGTCCGGCTGGTCGCACCTGCTGGAGCATCTGGTCTTCAAGGGCGCGGGCGACATGGGCGCGCGCGAGATCGTCGAGCGTGTCGAGGCCGAGGGCGGCTCCATCAACGCCGCGACCGGCTATGAGCGCACCAGTTTCGACATCCGCGCCCTGAAGGGCAGCCTGCCTCTGGCCATGCAGGTGCTGTCGGATCTGGTGTTCCGCCCGACCCTGGCGCCCGAAGAGATCGAGCGCGAGAAGGACGTGGTGGCCCAGGAGATCGCCGAAGCCTTCGACACCCCCGACGACCATGTGTTCGAGATGGCCCAGACCCGCGCCTTCGTGGGGCAGGCGCTGGGGCGGCCGATCCTGGGCTCGATCGCCAGCCTGGCGCCGGTCGAGCGCGAGACGATCGGCGACTGGCGCCGACGTCTCTATTCGCCCGACCGCATGGTCGTGGCCGTCTCGGGCGGGGTGGACGAAGACGAGCTTCTGCCGCTGGCGGAGGCCTGGTTCGGCCATCAGACGGCGACGTCGACCGAGGCGCTGCCGCCGGCCGTCTTCGTCGGCGGCGAGGCGCGGCTGGCGCGCAAGATCGAACAGGCCAATCTGGTGTTCCAGCTGCCGACCATCGGCGCGCGCGACGAGCGGCTGCCCGCCCTGCGCCTGTTCACCGAAATCCTGGGCGGGGGGATGGCTTCGCGCCTGTTCCAGAGCGCGCGCGAGGATCGCGGCCTGGCCTACGCCATCGACGCCTATCACGAGACCTATGACGATCTGGGGCTGCTGGGCGTCTACGCCGGGGCGGCGGCCGAACGCTCGGTCGAGCTGGCCGAGCTGTGCGCCGCCGAAATCCTGGACCTGGCCGAGCGGGGGCCGACCCCGCAGGAGCTGGCGCGCGCCAAGGCGGTGCTGAACGCCAGCCTGTGGATGGCCGACGAAAGCCCGGCCAGCCGCGCGGGCCGCAACGCAGGCCAGACCCTGGTGTTCGGGGCGCCGGTCTCGTCCGAGGCGACGGCGGCCCGCATCGAGGCTCAAAGCGCCGAGGACCTGCGCGCCGTGGGGCGTGAGATGGCGGCGACGGGCCGGTCGGCCAGCGCCGTGCTGGGGCCGCGCGGGGCGGGCGGGGCGGGCGCCGCCTTCCGCGCCGCCATGTTGGCAGCCGGCGGCTGACGTCATCTTTGTCGCCGACGGCTGACGCCGGGGCTGCGACGGGTTATCCTGATCCCATGGCCCTGTTCGACTGGATGGCCGAGGCGACCGGACCGGTCCTGAACGGGCAGGGGGTCGTGCTGCGTCCGCCGCGCCCTTCTGACTATATGGCGTGGGCCTCCCTGCGCGAGGAGTCGCGCGCCTATCTGCAGCCGTGGGAGCCGGCCTGGCCCGAGGACGATCTGACCCGGGCCGCCTTTCGGCGCCGGCTGGGCGTCTATGCGCGCGAAATGGAGCTGGGCACGGCCTGGCCCCTGTTCATCTTCGATGGCGAGGACGAAGCCCTGCTGGGCGCCGTCACCCTGTCCAACATCCGGCGCGGCGTCGCCGAGACCGGGACGCTGGGCTATTGGGTCGGCCAGCCGCACGCAGGGCGCGGGGTCGGCACCACGGCGGTGCGCGCCATGCTGGCTTACGCCTTTGGCCCGTTGAAGCTGCATCGGGTCGAGGCGGCGTGCCTGCCGACCAACTACGCCTCGCGCCGGGTGCTGGAAAAGGCGGGTTTCCGTCATGAGGGACTGGCGCGGGCTTATTTGAAAATTAACGGCCGCTGGGCAGATCATCTGCTGTTCGGCGTTTTGAACACCGAGTTCGCGCCCACCCTTCCTCAGTCATGTTAGCGGGTACGCTTTGAGTGCAAGATCCAGAGCGTTGACGTGGGACCCCACCACGGCCATCGAAGCCTTGGCTGCGGCAGACGCCGCGCTTTGGATTTGGACCCCCGCTGAGGATCAGATCCGCTTCACCGGCGCCACCCGGCCGCTGGGACTGGGGCCGCTGGCGCCGCAATGCTCGGGCGCGGCCTTCACCGCCCTGACCATGCCGCAGGACCGCGCCCTGGCCGATCGGCTGCTGAAGCCGCAGGCCGAGGGGACCGAGATCGCCGTGCGTCTGCGGATGCGCGGGTGCGAGACCTGTCTATGGCGCGGGGTCTGGCTGGAAGACGGCCTGCGGGCGGCGGGCATCGTCGCCCTGGAGACCAAGTTCGCCGGGGCGGATCGCGACACGCTGACCGGGCTGCTGGACCGGCGGACCTTTCGCGTCCGCGTCGCCGAAACCCTGGCGCAGCCCGGCGAGTATGAACTGGTTGTGGGCGATCTGGACCGCCTGCGCCGCCTGAACGAGGCCCTGGGGCACGAGCGGGCGGACCTGGTGCTGTCGGCCTTGGGGTCGCGACTGTCGGCGGCCTTTTCCGAAAGCTGCGCCCCCGCCCGGATCGGCGAGGACGAGTTCGCCATCCTGGTGAAGCGCGGCGGGACCAGCGGCGGGGCCCGGATGCGCGAGGCGCTGGAACAGCCGCTGCGCATGGCCGGTTTCGACATCTATCCCACCCTGTCCATCGGGGCGGTGACGGCCGAGGGCGGCCCCGACGCCCCGGACCCGGCCGAACTCCTGCGCCGCGCCGAGCTGGCGGTGGAGCAGGCCAAGACGGCCGGGCGCGGCGGGGCCGCCGCCTATGGCCGGGCGCTGGAAAGCGACAGCCTGTCGCGTCTGGCGCTGGAGGCGGACCTGCGCAACGCCTTCGTGCGCGGCGAGATCGAGCCCTTCTTCCAGCCGATCGTGAATCTGAACACCGGCGCCGTCGCCGGGTTCGAGGCCCTGGCGCGCTGGCGCCACCCCCGGCGCGGTCTGGTCCCGCCGGACGAGTTCCTGACCCTGGCCGATGAAATGGGCCTGATGAACGAACTGGGCCTGCTGATGATGACCCAGGCGGCGCGTCAGCTGGACGAGTGGCTGACCCGCCACCCCAATGCGGGGCGGCTGTTCTGCAGCGTCAACCTGTCGGTCGGCGAGATCGAACGCCCTTATCTGGTTGAGGATGTCGCCCGCATCATCAAGGAGACGGGCCTGCCGCGCGGCGCCCTCAAGCTGGAGGTCACTGAAGGCGACATCATGCGCGACACCGCCCGCGCCGCCGAGGTGCTGAAGGCCCTGCGCGAAGCCGGGGCCAGCCTGGCGCTGGACGACTTCGGCACCGGCTTCTCGTCGCTGTCCTACCTGGCCAAGCTGCCGTTCGACACCCTGAAGATCGACCGCTACTTCGTGCTGACGATGGACAAGGACGAGGGCTCGGCCAAGATCGTCAAATCGGTCGTCAACCTGGGCCGCGACCTGGCGCTGGAAGTCGTGGCCGAGGGGGTCGAGAACGCCGGCCTGGCCCGGCTTCTGTTGGCCGACGGCTGCCACTATGGCCAGGGATTCGGTTATGCGCCCGCCCTGCCTGCGCAGGAGGCCGAGGTCTATCTGAACGAGTCCCTCGCCGACGGTTCCGCCCCAATCAAGGGGCGCTCGGCGTGAAGATAGACCCGGTGATGAGGGATCGTATGATCATGACGGCGGCGGCGGCGCCCGCCGTTCTGGGCGTCGGCGTCGCCCTTCTGTTCACGCACGATCTTGTGGTGGTCGGCGCCGTCGGGGCCAGTCTGGCGCTTGTTTCGGCCGCGCTCAGCCTGACGCCGCCTGTAACGGCGGCGCGAATCCGACATCTGCGCCGCAGGTGTCCGAAAGAAGACTAGGCCCGGCCGCTCTGGCTGGACAGGCGGGCGGCGTCGACGCCGAGGCCCGCCAGGGCGCGGCTCCACTTGGTGTCGTAATCGGTGTCGAAGATCAGGGCGTCGTCGGCTTCTGCGGTCAGCCAGACGTTTTCGTTCAGCTCTTCCTCCAGCTGACCCTCGCCCCAGCCGGCGTAGCCCAGCAGCAGGATCGACCGGCGCGGGCCTTCGGCGTCGGCCATGGCGGTGAGGGCGTCGCGGGTGCCGGTCAGGGCCAGCCCCTCGCCGAAGCTGAGGCTGGTCTCGTTGCTGATCCAGTCGTCGGTGTGCAGGACGAAGCCGCGCTCGCGCTCGACCGGGCCGCCGATCAGCACTCGCCGGTCGCGCAGGCGGTCATGGCTGGGCGTATCCAGCGTCTCCAGCACCTCGGCCAGGGACACGCCGGGCGCGGGCTGGTCCAGGCGCACGCCCAGGGCGTGGTCATCGTCGTGGGCGCAGATCAGGATGACGGCGTGGCGGAAGCGGTCGTCGTCGATGCCGGGCATGGCGACCAGCAGACGTCCGGTCAGGGAGGAGGCCGCCGGGGAGGAGGAGGTCTTCATCCCTCTATCATCGGGGCGCCGGCCTTCGGGCGCAAGACGGCGGGCGCCGGGGCGCTTGGCGTTCGGGCCGTGGGTCTCTATCTGATCGTCATCGCGCTCCGGATCGGCCGGGCCGACATCCGGAGATCCCGACATGACCCTTTCGATCGGCGACCGCATTCCCGAGGCGACCCTGACCACCATGACCGCCGAGGGCCCCAAGCCTGTCACGACGGCCGAGCTGTTTGGCGGCAAGACCGTCGCCCTGTTCGCCGTGCCGGGCGCCTTCACCCCGACCTGCTCGGCGCGCCACCTGCCGGGCTATGTCGACCACCGCGCCGACCTGAAGGCCAAGGGCGTGGACACCGTGGCCTGCGTCTCGGTCAACGACGCCTTCGTCATGGGCGCCTGGGCCCAGGCCAACGACCTGAACGGGACGGACGACATCGTCATGCTGGCCGACGGCAACGGCGACTTCACCCGCGCCGTGGGCCTGGCGCTGGACGCCAAGGGCTTCGGCATGGGCGAGCGCTCGCAGCGTTACTCCATGCTGGTCAAGGACGGCGTCATCGACCAGTTGAACATCGAGCAGGGCGGCGAGTTCAAGGTGTCCTCGGCCGAGCACCTTCTGGCCCAGCTGTGATTGCCGGTGTCGCCCGCCGCTGGCCGGCCCGCCGCGCGCGGGGCTGAGGCCGTGGCGGGCGACGTCTTCACGCCCGAACAACGCAGCGCCGTCATGCGGCGCGTGAAGGGTCGCGACACCGGCCCAGAGATGAAGGTCCGGCGCGCCCTGCGCGCGGCGGGCATCGGCTATCGCCTCGGCGGCTGCGGCCTGCCGGGGCGGCCGGATCTGGTGATGAAGGGGCGCAAGACGGTCGTCTTCGTCCACGGCTGTTTCTGGCACGGCCACGACTGCCCGCGCGGGGCCCGCCAGCCCAAGGACAACGCCGATTACTGGATCGCCAAGATCGACCGCAACCGCGCCCGGGACGCCCGCGTGGCCAACGAAATGGCGGCGGCGGGCTGGCGCGTCCTGACGCTGTGGGAATGCGACCTCAGACAGCCGGGCTGGGAAGAGCGCCTGATCGCGGCCCTGCGCCCGGAAACCGCCTAGGCGGCGGCCGCGTCCGCTTCGTCTTGGGCTGCGGCGTCCAGCGTGCGGGATAGGGCCTCCAGCAGGGCGGCCGGGGTCAGCGGCTTGGACACGAAGGCGTTCATGCCGGCGGCCAGGCAGGCGCTCATGTCTTCCGGCTCGGTGTCGGCGGTCACGGCGATGACGGGAACGCAGGCGTTCGGGCCGCCGCCGCTGCGCAGCCGTCGGGTCGTTTCGCGGCCGTCCAGTTCGGGCATCCGCACATCCATGAAAACGACGTCGAAGAGCTGGTCCTCGCAGGCCTGAAGCGCGGCCAGGCCGTTTTCCGCCATGACGATCTCGCAGTCGAAGGCCTGCAGGATCAGCTGGATGGCGCGCCGGTTGATGGCGTGGTCGTCGACGACCAGGACGCGCAGAGGCCGGGCGTCCGCCGCGTCGTCATCGAGCGCGACCTTCTCGAAGGCCGGCGGCGAAGGCAGGGACGGCGAAGGCAGGGGCGGCGAAGGCGGGAGCTGCGAAGTCGGGGCCGCCGGAGCGCTGTCCGGCGGGGGGGCGAGCGGGTCGAGGCGGCCGGACACGGCCAGCGGGGTGATTGGCTCGTCGCGGATGTCGTCGGCGGCCGCATCGCGCCGTCCTTGAGGCAGGCTCAGGGCCACGGTGAACTGGGAGCCGCAGCCGGGTTCGCTGCGCACCGTCAGGCGCCCGCCCATCAGTTCGATCAGGTCGCGGCTGATCGCCAGCCCCAGGCCAGAACCGCCGAAGCGGGCGGCGACGCCGTCCTGGGTCTGGTCGAACGGGTTGAACAGCCTCTGCAGCTGCGCGGGGCTCATGCCGCGCCCGGTATCGGCGATGTCGATCAGCAGGGCGCAGGCGCCCTGATCGTCCACCCAGCAACGGACCTTCAGCGTCACCGTCCCGGCCTCGGTGAACTTCATGGCGTTGGAGATCAGATTGTTCAGCACCTGACGCAGGCGCATGGCGTCGCCGCGCACCCAGCGGGGCGTCTCGCGCGCGCCTTCCAGCCGTAACCTCAGACCCTGGGCGCGGGCCTGGCCCTGCCACAGCCGTGCGGTCTGGGCCAGCAACAGGCGCAGGTCGAACTCATTGCTCTCGACGTGCATCCGGCCTGCGTTCAGCCGTGCGTGATCAAGCAGATCGTCCAGCAGGGCCTTCATCATGAGGCCGGCGTCCTCGATCAGGGCGACCTGCTGGCGCGCGGCGGCGGACGGGGCGGCGGCGCGCAGGTAGTCTGCGCCAGTCAGGATGGCGCTGATGGGCGTGCGCAGGTCGTGGCCGACGGCGGCCAGGAAGGCGCTGCGCTCCGTCATGGCGGTCTCGACCTGGCGGCGTTCCCGCTCGGCTTCGGCCAGGGCGTGGCGCTCGGCCAGCGTGGCGCTGCGCAGGCGCGCGCGCGTGTTGAAGCAGAAAAGGGCGTAACAGAAGATGCCGATCGCCACGGCGATGATCAGAGACCGCTCGGCTCCCCACAAGGCCATGAACATGGGCGTCAGGGCCATGAAGCCCAGCTGGGGCAGCACGGTGAAGCTGAACACCCGCATATTGCCGGCCGACATGATCACGGAGTTGATCGAGCCTGCCGAGAGCAGGACGGAAGCGGCGAAACCGCCCATCGGACCGCCGATCAGCCAAAGGGGCACAGACAGGAAACCCAGCCAGCCGGCGTTCAGCGCCAGCACGGCGTCCATCGCCAGTCCGCGCCAGCCCTTTGGCGTCTCCTGGCGGTCTTGCAGCACGGGCTGGGCCAGCCAGGCCTCAACCCCCTGGATCAGGACATAGACAGCCAGCCACCCCATAGCGGGCCCCAGTCCCAGAATGGGGCTGAAGACAAGCGCCGTCGCGCCGCCCGTGACAAGGCGCTGCATTGTCGCCTTGCGACGTTGGCGAATGGCGGGCGCCCACCCGATATGGGCGTCGGCGATAGTGTCGGACATACGACGTTCCAAACGGGCGCTGGGCCCATTGGTTCATCATCGACCGAGGGTTGCTAATGCTCCGTCAACGGCGGGCGGCGGTCGCCTCGGCCATGCTGGAAAAGCCTTCGGCGCGCAGGCGGGCGGCCAGGTCGCGCTTGATGCGGCCGATCAGGCGCGGACCTTCATAGATCAAGGCCGAATAGACCTGGACCGCCGAGGCGCCGGCCCGAATGCGGGCGAAGGCGTCCTCGCCGCTGGCGATCCCGCCCACGGCGATCAGCGGCAGGCGTCCGTCCGCCGCCTCGGCCGCCGCCTCAAGGGCCTTCAGGGCGAAGGGCTTCAGCGGGGCGCCGGACAGGCCGCCGCTCTCGCCCGCGAAGGCGGAGCGCAGGGAGGCGGGCCGCTCCAGCGTGGTGTTGGACACGATCAGGGCGTCGATCCGGTGGGCGAGGGAAGCCTCGACGATCATGCCGATCTCTTCGCCGATCAGATCGGGCGCGATCTTCAGGAAGACCGGGGCGCCGTCGGCGGGGCGCGCCTCATGGATGCGGCCCAGCAGGTCGTCCAGCGCCTCGCGCCCCTGCAGCGCGCGCAGCCCCGGCGTATTGGGCGAGGAGATGTTGATCGTGAAATAGTCGGCCAGACCCGCCAGCCGCTTCAGCCCCGCGACATAGTCGGCGGCCTTGTCCTCGGTATCCTTGTTGGCGCCCAGGTTGGCGCCGATGGCGGTGCGGGTCGGGCGCCGGGCCAGACGTGCGGCGAAGGGCTCCAGCCCCTCGTTGTTGAAGCCCATGCGGTTGATGATCGCCCGGTCTTCGGCCAGGCGGAACAGGCGCGGTTTGGGGTTGCCCGCTTGCGCGCGCGGGGTGACCGAGCCGCACTCCACGGCGCCGAATCCCAGCCGCGACAGGCCTTCCAGCGCCTCGCCGTTCTTATCGAGGCCCGCCGCCAGACCGACGGGGTTGGACATCTGCAGCCCGGCGATCGTGGTCTTGAGGATCGGATCGTCGGCGCCGGGCGCGGGCAGGGGCGTCAGTTGGAGGGCGCGGATGGCCAGGCGGTGGGCCGTTTCGGGGTCCATCTGGCGCAGCAGGACGGCGCCCAGGTCGGTCAGGCTCATGCTCATGTTCAGGCTCGGGCGGTCTCTTCAATGACCATGCGGCCGTCGGCGCTGACCGACAGGCCGCGCGCGCCGCGCGTCGCGGCGACGGGCAGGGGGCCGTAGATGTGGGGGAACAGGGCGCCGCCGCGCGACGGCTCCCAGATCAGGGCGTCGCCCAGGGCCGTCAGGTCGACCTCGACCAGCATCAAGTCGCTCTGTCCTGCGTAATGCTTGGCCGCCGTGGCCTCCAGCTGATCGGCGGCCGACAGGTGGATGTAGCCGTCGGCCAGGTCCACGGCCGAACCGTCGTAGCGGCCCTCGGCCAGGGCCGCGCGCCAGTCGGCGCGGCTCAAAATCTTGAAGGCGATGTCGGGCAGGTCGGTCATGGCCTAGAGCGTCTCCGGGGTCAGCCAGCCCTCATAGGAGGGGCGCCCGGCGACATCGACGGTGAAGACAGCCGCCGCACCGGTGGGGAAGCCGCCGCTCATCTTGTCCAGCACCGACGGGGAGGCGGCGCTCTCGATCAGATATTCGACCGCCAGTTGATGCACGCCGGGGTTATGGGCGATCAGCAGCAGGCAGCCCGCCTCGTCCTCGGCCGCCTCGACGGCGCGGCGCAGAGTGTCGGCCGAGGCGTTGTAGAGGTTGTCGGACACGCGCAGTTCGACGTCGCCGAAATGGTCGCTGACCTGATCCCAGGTCTGGCGCGTGCGCCGGGCGCCGGACACCAAAGCCATGTCCGGCTTCAGTCCCCGCGCGGCCAGGGCGCGGCCGATGGCGGCGGCGTCGCGCAGGCCGCGCTCGCTCAGGGCGCGGTCCACGTCGCCGCCGGGCGCCGAGGCTTCGGCCTTGGCGTGACGCATCAGGATCAGTCTTTGCATGAGGCTGGCTTTAAGGCTGTTTGCGCGCGGCGCCCATAGGGTGCGACGCAGGCGCGTGATCACGGGCGGCGGGCGAGGGGGTCAGGGCGGGCCGTCCGGCCAGCACCGTCTGGGCCAGGCCGCGCGGGCGGACGCGAGCGTAGGCCTGGCGCGTGGCTTCCAGCATGATCAGGCCCGCCGCGCCGGGAAACAGTTTCGGCCCCACCTGCTCCAGCCCGTCGGCCAGGCCCAGCAGCGGGCGCCACGGCGGGACATACAGGGCCTGGGACCAGGCGACCGGCTCCAGGCCGACCTCGCGCACCAGCCGCTCCAGCTGGCCGCGGGTGAAGGGGCGGCCGTGGCCGAAGGGGGTGGCCTCGGCGCGGGCCCACAGTCCCCCGCGCGCCGCCGCCGCCAGGATGACGCGGCCGGACGGAGCCAGGGCGCGGACCGCCTCGGTCAGCAGGGCCTTGGGGTCGTCCGCCTCTTCCAGGGCGTGGACCAGCAGGATGCGGTCGAAGGTTCCGGCGGCGAAAGGCAGGCGGCGCTCGTCGATCAGGACGGTGCGGTTGCGCCCGCCCGCCGTCCACTGCTCCGCGCCCTGTGCGCCCGGCATGGCGGCGATGACGCGGCGCGCGCCGATGAAGGCGTCCAGCCAGGGGGTGGCGTAGCCCAGCCCCAGCACGTCGCAGCCGTTCGCCTCGCCCCAGGCGTCGTCCAGACGCCGCGCCAGCATGCGCCGCGCCAGCGCCCCGGTCGGTTCGCCGTAGAAGGTGCGGAGCTCGTCGATGCTGCGGCGCATGGGAGCAGTATGGCGGATTTCGCAGCGGATGTCGGCCTTCCTGCTTAAAACCGCTCATCCCGGCGTCCGCCGGGATGAGCGGAAAATTGTATATGGGCCTGCTAGGATGACGCCTGATCGGAGACCTCCTCATGACCCTGACCGTCCGCCAGTTCCCCTGCCTGTCCGACAACTACGGCTTTCTGATCCGCGATGAGGCGACCGGGCTGGTCGCCGCCGTCGACACGCCGGACGCCGAGGCCGTCCTGGCCGATCTGGAGGCGTCAGGCTGGGGGCGGCTGGACCTGATCCTGAACACCCACTGGCACCCCGACCATACCGGCGGCAACGAACGGCTGCAGGCCGAGACGGGCTGCGAGATCGCCGGGCCGGAGGAGGTGCGCCGCGCGGCGCCGCTGGATCACGTGCTGGTCGACGGCGAGGCGGTGCGGCTGGGCGGGACGGCCTTCGACGTGGTGCTGTCGCCCGGCCATACGCTGGGCCATGTGGTCTATCATGCGGCGGACGACGGCCTGGCCTTCGTCGGCGACGTCATCTTCGCCCTGGGCTGCGGGCGGCTGTTCGAGGGAACGCCTGAGCAGATGTGGGAGAGCCTGAACCGCATCGCCGCCTGGCCCGAGGCGACGACGCTGTACTGCGCCCATGAATATACGGCGTCGAACGCCCGCTTCGCCCTGTCGTCGCCGGACGCCGATGAGGCCTTGCAGGCGCACGCCGAGGCGATCTTCGCCGCGCGCGAACGGGGCGAGGCCACCGTGCCGACGACGGTCGGGGTCGAGCGCCGTTTCAACCCCTTCCTGCGCGCCCGCGACGCCGAAGACTTCGCTCAGCGCCGCGCGGCCAAGGACGCATTCAAGGGGTAGCGGGTCTCAAAAGGCCGAGTAGCTGGTCTTGATCTGGGTGTAGAAGTCGGCGGCGGCGAAACCCTGTTCGCGGGGGCCGTAGCTGGACTTCTTCGTGCCGCCGAACGGGACGTGATAGTCGACCCCGGCGGTGGCCAGGTTGACCATGGTCATGCCCGCCCGCGCCCGGCGCTGGAACTCGCGCGCGTGCTTCAGCGACTGGGTGACGATGCCCGCCGACAGGCCGAACTCGACGCCGTTGGCGATGGTCATGGCCTCCTCGAAATCGGCCACGCGGATGGTCGAGGCGACGGGGCCGAACACTTCTTCGTTGTTGATGCGGGCGTCGGGCAGGGTGTCGACGATCAGGGTCGGCTGGACGTACCAGCCCGGCTTGTCGAGGCTGAGGCGCTGGCCGCCCGCCACGACGCGGCCGCCGCCGGACGCGGCGATGTCGATGTAGTCGTAGGACACGTCGCGCTGGGCCTCGGTCACGGCGGGGCCCATCTGGGTGGACGGGTCAAGGGCGTCGCCGACGCGCAAGGACGCGACCTTCTCGGCCAGGGCGGCGACGAAGCGGTCATGGATGCCGTCCTGAACGATCAGGCGGCTGGAGGCGGTGCAGCGCTGGCCCGTGGCGAAGAAGCTGCCGTCCAGGGCGATGTTCACGGCGCGGTCGAGATCGGCGTCGTCCATCACGATCAGCGGGTTCTTGCCGCCCATTTCCAGCTGGACGCGGGCCTGACGCTTCATCGCCCCTTCGGCCACCCCGGCGCCGACCTTCTGCGAGCCGGTGAAGCTGATGCCGTCCACGTCCGGGTGGGCGACGATGGCGCGGCCGACGTCGCCGTCGCCGATGACCATGTTGACCACGCCCTTGGGCAGGCCCGCCTCATGCAGGATGGCGATCAGGGCCTCGGCCGTGGCCGGGGTCGGGCCGGCGGGCTTGATGATCACGGTGTTGCCGAAGGCGATGGCGGGGGCGATCTTCCAGGCCGGAATGGCGATGGGGAAGTTCCACGGCGTGATCAGGCCGAACACGCCGACCGGCTGGCGATAGGTCTGGATTTCCACGCCGGGCCGGGTCGAGGCCAGGTTCTGGCCGTGCAGGCGCAGGGCCTCGCCCGCGAAGAACTTCAGGATGCGGGCGGCGCGGGCCGTCTCGCCGATGCCCTCGGCCAGGGTCTTGCCCTCTTCGCGCGACAGCAGGCGGCCGATGACTTCGCGCCGCTCCATCAGCAGGGTCCCGGCGCGATCCAGCACATCCGAACGGACCTCAGGCGAGGCGTCGGCCCAGGGACCGAAGGCGGCGCGGGCGGCGGCGACCGCCTGATCGACCTCGGCGGCGCCGCCCTGGGGCGTGCGGGCGACCACTTCGCGGATGTCCGACGGGTTCAGGCTCTCGCCCGGGCGCGTTCCGGCGACCTTCTCGCCGCCGATCCAGTGCGAAAGCTCAAGCGTGTCGGTCATCTGGTCATTCCCTTGGTTCAGCATCTGGATTGCCTGACGCAGCGACCGGCGACAAGGCGTCGGCGCCGGATGTTTCTGTTGAATTGGCGCGGGTTTGGCGAAGGGATTGCGCTGAGCGCATAAGGCGTGTCATGAATAACGCTGATCGGCCGGGGGGCGGTTTCAGATGATTTTCCAGCGGGTTTTCGCAGCTTTTGCGGCTCTGGCCGTCTGTGCGTCGGCCTGCCCGGCCGCAGCGTTCGCCGCGCCCGGCGCGGTTGAGGTCGAGACCGCGCCGCCGGGGTCAGCGCGGGCGGGGCTGAAGCGCCGGGTGGCGGTCGGGCGCTTCAGCAACAGCACCCCCTATGGCCGCCTGCTGCTGTCGCCGGGGCAGGCCGACCCGGTGGCGAGCCAGGCGGGCGACATGCTGGTCAACGCTTTGGTGGCCTCCGACCATTTCTTCGTCTTCGAGCGATCCGATCTGACGGCGCTCAACGCCGAGCGGGTGCTGTCCGATGCGGATGGTCAGGCGTTGAGCGGGGTCGACGCCCTGCTGCTGGGCTCGATCACCCAACTGGGCCGTCGCAACGAGGGCAAGCAGGGCTTCCTCAACTCCCAACGGCGTCAGGCGGTCAACGCCACGGTCGAGATCCGTCTGGTCGACGTGCGCACGGGCCGCGTCTTCTTCACCGCCTCGGGCGCCGGGGAGGCGACGACGGAGACCGGCGAGGTGGCGGGCTTCGGCAGCCGCGCGGGCTATGACTCGACGCTGAACGATCGGGCCATATCGGCGGCCATCGCGGACGCCATGACCAATATCGTCAACCAGTTGCAGCAGCGGGCCTGGTTCACCGACATCCTGCGGGTGTCCGGCCCGACCGTCTATGTCAGCGGCGGTCCCAGCCAGGGTCTGCGCGCCGGCGACCGCTTCCACGTCGAAACGCCGGGCGAGACGGTAGTCAGCGGCCAGTCAGGCCTGCCGATCACCCTGCCGGGCAGCCGGGTGGCGCAGATCGAGATCACCGGCTTCTTCGGCGACAGCCCTGAGACCGAGGGCGCGACCGCCCGCGTCATCGAGGGCGAATTGCCTGCCGATCCAACCGGCCTGCGGGTCACGGAGATCAGACCATGAAGACGAGCGCGGTCGTGCTGACCGTCCTGTGCGCCGCGCTGGCGGCCGGAGGGTGCGTCCAAAACTATCCCACGCGCGAGGCGGTGCAGGGCGCGCCCGCGGGCACGCTGAAGCTGCGCAACGCCCCGGCCGACGCCCGCCTCATCGTGGACGGGCGCGATCTGGGGCCGGTCGGCGCCCTGGGCGGGGCCGCGGCCCTGACGCCGGGCCGCCATGAGGTCGTCGTCAGTCAGGGCGGTCGGATCCTTCACGCCCAGACGGTGATCGTCGCCGCCGGGACGCAGGCTGTGGTGGTGGTGCCGTGAAACGTCTGATGATGATGGCCGCCCTGATGACCCTGACCGGCCTCGCCGCCTGCGCGCCCGCCACGCGGTTCGAGTGGGGCGCCTATGAGCCCGCGCTCTACGCCTATGCCCAGAACCCCGAGAACCGCGAGGCCTATCGCACCGCGCTGGAGCGCGCCATCGAGGCGGGGCGCAAGCGCGACGCCGTGGCGCCTGGCCTGCTGGCCGAACTGGGCTATCTGCACCTGCAGGCGGGCGAGACGACGCAGGCCCTGACGCTGTTTAAGGAAGAGCGCGCGCGCTTTCCCGAATCCGCCGTCTTCATGGATCGGGTGATCGTCGGCCTCGGCGGTCAGGCCGCCGTCGCCGGGGGAGAGGCGCAATGATTATCCGCAGACCGCTCGTTGTCGCCGCCCTGGCCTGCGCCGCCCTGCTGGCCGCCTGCGCCACGGGGCCTGCGCCCAAGAGCTACGCCGCCCTGCGCGCCGAAAATCCGCGCAGCGTCATGGTGGTTCCGGCGCTGAACTCGACCGTCAATGTGGATGCGGCGGACTATTTCGTCTCGACCATTTCCCGGCCGGTGGCCGAGCGCGGCTACTATGTCTTCCCCGCCTATATGGTGAAGGGGGTGCTGGAGGACGAGGGCCTGTCGGACGCCGGTCTGGTGCATCAGGCCGACGCCGCGCGCTTTGGTCCCCTGTTCGGCTGCGACGCGGTGCTGTTCGTCGAAATCCAGAAGTGGGAGTCGCAATACGCCGTCATCTCCACCTCGACCAATGTGGCGTTCGAATACACGCTGAAAAGCTGTCGCAGCGGCCAGGTGCTGTGGTCGGACCATCAGTCGATGACCCATAATCCGCAGGCGTCAAACTCGGGCAATTCGCTGGCCGATCTGCTGGCCCAGGCCATCGTTTCGGCGCTGGAGAAGGCCAAGCCCAACTATATGCCGCTGACCCAGCAGGCCAATCTGACGGCGACCCATGCGCTGGGTCAGGGCCTGCCCGCCGGTCCCTATCTGCCGGCCCAGCACCGGCAGGATCACAAGAGCTTTCCGGACGAATAGGCCCGTCGCGTCCGGGAGCGGCCAGCGCGGCTAAACACCGCGACAGAAAAGCTGCGGAGCGGGGCCTTGCCTCGCGCGTATAAGCCTTATCTGTTACGCCGCCCCCCGAACGTACGGAGACCTCGCCATGTCCGACACTGCTCAAACCCAGGCGTACGACGCCAGCCGCCACAGGAAGGCGGGGCGGGGGCGGGTCTATGACAGCATCGTCGACACCATCGGCGACACCCCCCTGGTGCGGCTGCCCAATCTGACGGCGGCGCTGAAGCCCAAGGCCACGGTGCTGGCCAAGCTGGAGTTCTTCAACCCGATCGCCTCGGTCAAGGACCGTATCGGCGTGGCGATGGTCGAGGCGCTGGAGCAACTGGGCAAGATCAAGCCGGGCGCGACCCTGATCGAGCCGACCAGCGGCAACACCGGCATCGCCCTGGCCTTCGTGGCGGCGTCCAAGGGCTACAAGCTGATCCTGGTCATGCCCGAGAGCATGTCGATCGAACGGCGCAAGATGTTGGCCCTGCTGGGCGCCAAGCTGGAGCTGACGCCGGCCGAAAAGGGCATGAAGGGCGCCATCGCGCGCGCCGAGGAGCTGCTGAGCGAAATCCCCGGCTCGGTCAGCCCGGCCCAGTTCGAGAACCTGGCCAACCCCGCCATCCACGAGGCGTCGACGGCTGAGGAAATCTGGAACGACACGGCGGGCGCCGTGGACGTGGTGGTGGCGGGCGTCGGCACCGGCGGCACCATCACCGGCGTCGGCCATGCGCTGAAGGCGAAGAAGCCCTCGGTGAAGATGATCGCGGTCGAGCCGACCGACTCTCCCGTTCTGTCCGGCGGCGCGCCGGGGCCGCACAAGATCCAGGGCATCGGCGCGGGCTTCATCCCCGCCGTGGTGGACCGCGCCGTCATCGACGGGGTCGAGCAGGTCACCAACGAGGACGCCTTCGCCATGGCCCGCCGCGTCGCGCGCGAGGACGGCGTCCCGGTCGGCATCAGCTCGGGCGGGGCCCTGACGGCGGCCTTCCGACTGGCGGCGCAGGACGCCTATGCCGGTCAGACCATCGTGACCATCGTCCCCAGCTTCGCCGAACGGTATCTGTCCACGGCCCTGTTCGAAGGGCTGTGACGGCCGGTTAACGCGTCGGCGCTAGGCTGCGCTCATGAGCGAACCCCGGGTCAGGGCGGAAGAGACAGGGACGCGGCCGCTGCGGGCGCGCCGCGCCCTGCTGCGTCGTCTGGCCGATGTGGTCAGCCTGCCGGCCAGCCGGATCAACGTCTTCGAGCGTTCGGTGGTCGGCGACCTGCTGGTCGACGTGCTGCGGACGGCCGCGACGGATGAGCGCCGCCGGGTGGCCGAGCGGGTGGCCCCGCTGGGCGAACTGCCCGATGCGCTGAAGCGGCTGCTGCTGCGCGACGAGCCCGAGGTGGCGCGGCCGCTGCTGGAGGAGTGCGCGGCCCTGTCGGACGCGGACCTGATCGGCTGCGCGCGCGATGCGGGGCTGGAGCATCGCCTGATGATGGCGGCGCGGCGCGGCCTGTCCGAGGTCGTGGCCGAGGCCCTGTTCAACTGGGCCGAGGAGGCGGTGATCGCCGCCGTCCTGCGCAATGACACGGCGCGCCTGCCGCAATCCGCCGTCGAGAGCGTGATCGCCCTGAGCCGCAACGCGCCGGCGCTGTGCGCCCTGATCCTGCGGCGCCCGGAACTGCGGCCCTCGGGCGCCTATGTCATGTTCTGGTGGTGCGGGGCCGAGGAGCGGCGCATCATCCTGCAACGCTTCGCGGTGTCGCGCGAGGTGATGCAGAGCAGCGTCGAGGACGTCTTCGCCCTGGCGGCCGAGGAGGGGTGGAGCGACCCGGTCGCGCGCAAGGCGCTGCAGTTCATCGAGCGGCGCCAGCGCAACCGCGCGGCTGTGGCCAAGAGCCCTTACGCCGATCTGGAAGCGGCCGTGGCGGCGGCGGGCGCCGGGGGGCTGACGCGCGAACTGGTCGCCGAGATCGGCTATCTGTCGGGGATCAAGCCTTTGACTTCGGCCAAGATCATGGGCGATGCGGGGGGCGAGCCTCTGGCTATACTGTGCAAGGCGACGGGGTTGGCGCGGCGCGACCTGGCGGCCCTGTGGCGGGCCATGCGGCGCCCCGAGACCACGGCGGACGGCGCCGAGCATCCCGACTGGCGCCGGGTGCAGATCATCTATGAAATGCTGGCGGTGGACCGGGCCCAGACGGTGCTGCGTTACTGGAACTGGTCTCTGTCCTCGGCGCTGACGCCGACGCTTCTACGGGCGATCCGCGAGGGGGAGGAGGCGCTGATCGACGAATACTCGGCGCCTGAGCGTGCAGCCCTGCTGGCCCTTGCGGAGAACTTTGGTCGATAAAAAATCGGCGTCGTCTTAATTACTGATCAGGGCAGTTGAACTCGCTTATCAAGCGACAAAAGACGGCTGCATTGCTTTCAAACTCGAACATCCGTATGAAACCGACAAGCGGCGGATCCTTTCAGATCAGTCGAATGAATTTGGGACGACAGAAGGCTGATCCAGATGGAAGAAAAACCCGAACTGCTTGAGATGACGGCGGACATCGTGTCGGCCTATGTCAGCAACAACACCGTATCGGCCGACACTGTGCCGACCCTGATCGCGCAGATCCACGCCGCCCTGTCGGGCGTTTCGGAAGCGCCGGTCGAGGCCGAGCCCGAGCCGCAAGAACCGGCCGTCCCGGTTCGCAAGTCGATCACGCCGGACTTCCTGATCTGCCTGGAAGACGGTCGCAAGTTCAAGTCGCTGAAGCGTCACCTGCGCACCAAATACAATCTGAGCCCGGAAGAATACCGCGCCAAATGGGGTCTGCCGAAAGACTATCCCATGGTCGCCCCGAACTACGCCAAGGCGCGTTCGGAACTGGCCAAGCAGATGGGTCTGGGCCAGGGCGGCCGCAAACCCGCCCGCGCGACCCGCAAGTAAAAGCGGCGCCAATCAAAAACAGACGCCCGCCTTTCCAGCGAAAGGCGGGCGTTTTGCTGTCCGGGACAAGGAGAGGCGGTCAGGCCGCCTGCATCGCCTTGCGCGCGCGCCAGAAGCGGATCGTCCGCAGGGCCGCCTCTCGGGTCAGTTCCTGATACATCCCGGCATAGGCGCGGGCCTTGCCCATGGCGTTGTCGTCGGTGTTCAGCAGGACGACGGCGTAGGTCAGGAACAGGGCGCGATCCAGGTCGGCCGCCTTGCAGATCACCGCCAGGGCGTCCAGCTCGCGCCGCTCGATGATCTGGCGAGCGGTGTGGAAGTCGACGTCAGCCAGCTGCGACAGGGCGATCAGGAAGGCGGTCTGGCCGCCCGAGCGCAGGAAGCGGGCCAGCACCTGGGGCGTTAGCTGGTTGGCGGCGCGCAGTTCTTCGACATAGGCCAGGCTCTCGGCGTAGTCGGGCGGCAGGGCGCCGTCTTCGGCGGCGACGCGCGTGCGCCCGGCGGCCAGGGCGCTTTCCAGCAGGGCCGGGTCCATCCGCGCGTTCTGTTCCAGGATGCGCTGGCGCAATCGGGCCTCGACCTCGAAATACAGGTCGTTCAGCAGGTCGGGCGGCAGGCTGGAGCGTTCGACCGTCACCGCGTGCAGGGCAGGGTTGGCGCGGGCGCGTTCAACGGCGGTTTCCGAGGCGGCGCGCGACAGGCTGGCGCCTTCATTGCCCAGCAGCACGCCCAGGGTCTCGTCGTCGCCGCGCTCGACAATGGCGTCGGACACGGCCTCGGACACGGCGGCGCGGCGGCTGACGGCGCGCATATGCCCCTGACCGCGTGAGCGCACCACGCCGATCAGGTCCGCCTCGGTCAGCACGGGGGAGGCGCTGAGGACGGGGGCGGCGACGGTCTCGGCTTCGTCATTGGCCAGGCGGCGGATCAGCTGGTGCGGGGCGTCGGGCGCCTCGGCGAACCGCTCGGCCAGTTCGGCGCGCACAGCCGTCTCCATCGCGTCGGTGAGGTCGGACAGGACGGCGCCATAGAGGGCGGTTTCCGCCTCAGTGCGCTGGGGGGCGCCGAAGAAGCAGTCGGTCAGTTCACGCAGCAGGGCGCGTCGCTTGGGGCTGGAGTCTTCCTGCGCCAGGGCGATCAGCTCAGGCAGGCGCGAGCCGGTCTTGGCCGGCGGAGGCAGGGCGGCGCCGTCGCTCATGGCAGGTCGGGACCGTCGGTCGTGGGACCGTCCGTCAGGGGGGCGGCGCGCAGGCGGCCCTGGGCGTCGCGCATGACGGCGGGCGCCTCGGGCGGCTGAGCCAGGTCGTCCGAGGCGATGGGTTGATCCAGTTCAACCGGCAGGGCGTCCAGATAGTTGGGCGCGGGCAGGGGCGTGGCGTCCGGCTGGCGGCCCGCCTGACGGTGGACGGAGTAATAGCGGGCGCCGCTCGGAGCCGGGGCGTCGCTGGACGCGGGCTGGGGCGCGGGTTGCGGTTGTTGCTGCGCCGGGGCCTCAGGCGTGGCGGCGGCCGATGCGGCAGGCGTCTGAGGCGCGTTCCGTTGCAGCTGGAAGATCAGCGCGTCGCGACGGGGCGCCAACGGGTCGACGGTCGGCTGGGCCGGTGCGGGCGCGGGGTCTGGCTGAGCTTGGGGCTGAGGCTCGGGCGGGAGCGGGGGGGCGGGCTGGACCGGCGGCGGGGGCGGCGCAGGCTGGGGCGGGGCGACAACGCTCTGCGGCGGCTGTCGCACCGGTTCAGGCGTCGGCTGTGGAGCGGATTGAGGGGCAGGTTCGACGACGCGCGGGACGGGCTGAACTGGCGGCGGCATCGGCCGCAACGGCTCGGGCATCGGCGCGGGCGTCGGCTGGGGCAGAGGCGCATAGGGCGCAGGCTGAGGCTGGCTCTGCGTGGGCTGGCGCGTCCACGGCGGGGGTTGATAGGACGGCTGATAGGGCGCGGGCGGCGTGAAGTCGGGCGCCGGGGTCTCTGCCGGAGGGCTCACATAGGGGCGCCAGACGGCGTCCGGGTGGCTGGTCACCGGACGGAACTCGGGCGCGGGGGCCTGCTGGGGCTCGCTGTAGGTCTGGGCGGGACGCCAGGGGTATCCGCCGTGCGGGATGATCGGCGGGCGGGCGGCGTAGGTCGGGCGGTCCGCCACGACCTGTTGCGGCGGGGCGAAGCTGTCGGCGGGGGCGCTGGTCCAGTCCGGCGCAGGCTGTGGGGCGGGATGGACCGCAGGGCGGCCGGGCCAGGACAGCTGGCGCGCGTGGGACGGCGCTGGATAGGGGGCCTGCTGAGGCGGGACGGGCTGCGCCCAGGCGGCCGTGGCCGCGCCGAGCGCGGGCAGAAGGGCGGCGATGGTCAGGGTGCGCGTCAACGGCGCCTCGTGAAAACTGCAGAGGTTCAGCCGGGCATCCTAGGCGGCGCGGCTTAATCCTCGCCTAACGTCGGGCGATTTAGCCGCGCGAGGGCAGGTACTGGCTGGTGAAGGCCTCGCGCCAGTCGGGGGCGGCGGGATAGGCGCCCTGCGTCTGATCGGCGAAGGCCTGCCAACGCTCGGGCGTCATGGCGCCGAGGCCGTACAGGGCCGCGTCGCCGCCGTCGACCATGGCGCGGGCGCGCAGGGCGGCGCGGGCGGCGTCCAGCGCGCGCTGGGGCAGGTCGGGATGGGCGCGGCGGATCAGGGCGTCGCCCTTGGCCCCGTCGCCGTGGACATAGTCGCGCCAGCCCTCGACCGAGGCAGCGATGAAGTTGCGCAGGGCCTGGGCGTTGTCGCGGGCGAAGGCGTTGGGCGCCAGCACCAGCCCGGAATAGGAGGGGTAGCCGTCCTCGGCCGGGGACAGGATCAGGGGCTGGAAGCCGACCGCGCGGGCGACCGCCTCTGGGCCGCCGTCGGTCAGGCGGGCGATCAGCACGCTGTCCGCATCGTCGCGGAAGGCCTTCAGATTGTCATCGACCGCGCCGGGTTGGGCCTGGTCGGCGGCCAGGTCGAAGCGGGCGCGCAGCCAGGTCCAGAAGCCGTCCTGATCCCTGGGCTCCATCAGCAGCTTGCGGCCGCGCAGGACGGTCAGATCCTCCAGCTGCTGGCCGGGATGGGCCAGAAGGACGACCGGGTCCTTCTGCAGGAAGGCGGCTACGGCCTTGACCGGGGCGCGCTCGGCGATCAGCCGCAGGGGCAGGAAGCTGTCGCGGCCGATGGCCAGTTCGACCGCGCTGGCCGCCAGAAGGGCGGGAATGTCGGCGCCCGAGGGACCGGCCAGAATCTCGACGTTGAGGCCGCGCCGCTCATAGGCCCCGACCGCCAGCGCCTGATAGAAGCCGCCGTGCAGGGCGTCGGCCGGGCCGCCCGCCGCCACGCGCAGGCGCACGCGGCCGGACTCGTCGGTCGGCGCTGGCGTGCGGCTGCACGCCGACAGCGCGCCCACGGCGCTCAGGCCCACGGCGCTTAGGCCAAAGGCGCCGGCCATCAGGCCGCGTCGGTTCAGGCGGGCGCGAGTCATCACGTCTAGGGTGTAGGGGGGCGGGCCGCGCTTGGAAAGGCGGCGGGACGTCGCCAGGCCGAATTCCGACCGGAAATCCAACAATCCAGCGCCGGAATTGAGCGAGGGGACGTCATCCTTTGAGCCGGACCGTCGCCGGTCAGATCGCGGATCGCGTCCCCTCGCCAAGTCCGGGTTGGACTTGACCGTAATAGGGTCGAAACTTCGCCTCAGCGTCGGCGGGCGAACCCGGCGTCGTTCAGCGCCTGTTTCATCGGCTCCTGGTCTTCGGCGTTCCGCAAGGCGAACCTCGCGCCGTCCGTCGATCCCGGCCTGGTTCTCCGTGATCCCTGCGCCGAAACGCTAAAGGATCGGGAGCCTTGGCCCTGCGTCGGTGTTTCCGCGTCCTCCGAGGAGGCTTGGAACCCTGGGTCAGAGAGCCGGACCGGTCCGCTTGATGTCCGGGTCTCCCCGGATTTCCGCGCCTCCGTGTCCCTTCGGCCTGTTGACGTTCCCGCGAAATCGGTTATTGGGCAAGCGCCCAAACCGGCGCGTCTGTGCGGAATCATCCCGGGCCCGGTGGGCAAGTCTGTGGATATCTGTGGGCGGACGAAATTCGCGCAGGCGGATCAGGATGTTGCGCTGTCCACAGGAAAAGGAGCTCCGCGCCGCGCCGGGCGCGAACTCTAGAGAATGAGGGCGTAGCCGGCCTGCTGGTGGTGAATGACGGTCATCATGGCGGCGGTATCGACCTGAACGCCGGGCTCCAGATCGGCGGGGGTCAGGCCGTTGGCGACCATCGACTGACCGCACAGGCGCACCTGAACCCCGGCGGCGAGGAGGGCGCGGATCAGGGCGCTGTTGGGATTGACCTGCCCCTTGCCGCGCGCGGCCCAGGCGGCGTCGGACAGGGTGGCGAGCGTGGCGCCTCCGTGCAGGACGGCGACGATCTTGCGGCGCTCGCCCGTCACGCCGCCGGCTTCGAGCAGATTGGTCAGGCGGGCCACGCGGTCGAGCGACTTGAGCGGCTTGTCGTCCGGCCCGCCCTGGGCCACGTCGAGGATGACCTTGTAGTCGCGCCCGGCGTCAGGTTGTTCGCCCGCATCAGGCAGGGCGGTGAAGGCGCCGTGGCCGACGACTGTCTGGGCTTGGGCTTGAGACGGAAGGGCGACGGTTGAGACGCCCAGAGCCCCGAGGGCCAGGACGAGGGCGGAGAGAACGGCTTTCATGCGGAGGTCCTGACTTAACGAGGGGTGCAGAGGCAGGCGATCACCCTGCCAGCGCCGCCTTCTTCTCCTCAAGCTCCAGCCAGTCGAGTTCGGCAATTTCCAGTTCAGCGCGGGCCTTTTCGGCCGCCTTCATGGCGCGGTCGAAGGCGGCGGGGTCGCGCGCGTAGAGGTCGGGGTCGGCCAGGATGGCGTCCTGTTTGGCGATTTCGACCGGCAGGGTCTCCATCAGCTTTTCGACCTCTTCCAGACGGCGGGCGTCCTTGTAGGAAAGCTTGACGGTCTTCTTGGGGGCGCGGTCAGAAGGCTCCGCCTTCTCGACCCGACGCGCCCCGGGGGCGGCTTCGGCGTGGGTGGGGGGCGGGGCGAGGAAGCCGGGGTTCTGGCGCAGGAAGTCCTGCCAGCCGCCGGGGGTCTCGACCATGTCGCCGCGGCCGTTCAGGGCGATGGTGGACGTGGCCAGGCGGTCGACGAAATCACGGTCGTGCGACACCAGGATCAGGGTGCCGTCGTAGGATTCGAGCAGCTCTTCCAGCTTCTCCAGCGTGTCCATGTCGAGGTCGTTGGTCGGCTCGTCGAGGATCAGCAGATTGGCGGGCTGGGCCAGGGCGCGCGCCAGCAGCAGGCGGTTGCGCTCGCCGCCCGACAGGGTGGAGATGGGCTGCTTCAGCTGGGCTTCCTGGAACAGGAAGTCCTTGGCGTAGGCGGCGACGTGCATGGAGCGGCCGCGCACAAGGATGCTGTCGCCCCCGCCCGGCGTCAGGGCGTCCCACAGGGTCATGTCCGACTTCAGCCCCTCGCGCGACTGGTCGAGGTAGAGGGGTTCGAGGTTGGCGCCCATGCGGACCGTGCCCTCGTCCGGGGCCAGTTCGCCCAGCAGCACTTTGACCAGGGTGGTCTTGCCCGCGCCGTTGGGGCCGACGATGGCCAGCCGGTCGCCGCGCAGGATGCGGGTGGTCAGGTTCTTGAAGATGACGCGGTCGCCGAACGCCTTGCTGACGCCCTTGATGTCGGCGACCAGCTTGCCCGAGGCGCCGCCGGAATCGACGCCCAGGTTCAGTTCGCGCGGGATGTCCTTGACCCGTTCGGCCCGGTCCAGGCGCATCTGCTGCAGGGCGCGGGCGCGACCCTCGTTGCGGGTGCGCTGGGCGGTGATGGAGCGGTAGAAGGTGTAGGTCTCGGCCTCGATGCGCTTGGTCAGGCGGCGCAGGGACTCGGCCTCCTCCTCCATGACCTTGGCGGCCCAGTCGTCGAACTCGATGAAGCCCTTGTTCAGGGTGCGGACCTTGCGGCCTTCCAGCCAGTGGACGGTGTCGGTGACGCGGTTGAGGAAGGCGCGGTCGTGGCTGACGACCAGCAGGGCGAAACGGGCCTGGATCAGTTCGTTTTCCAGCAGTTCGATGGCCAGGATGTCGAGGTGGTTGGTCGGCTCGTCCAGCAGCAGCAGGTTGGGCTCTTCGGCGAAGGCCTTGGCCAGGGCGGCGCGGCGGATCTCGCCGCCCGACAGGCCTTGCGTCGACTTGTTCGGGTTGAGGCCGAAGGTCTCGAGCCAGCTTTCGGCGGTCCAGCGTTCGGCCTCGCCCGAGGCGGCGTAGTCAGCCAGGGTCCATTCTTGAGTGGCCCTACCGCTCGCGACTTCGCGCTCGCTGCTTGAGGGCGGTGAAAGATCGGGTTCTTGCGGGACATAGGCGAAGCGGGTGCCGGCCTGGAACGAGCGGTCGCCCGAGTCCGGCTCGATCAGGCCCATGACGACCTTCATCAGGGTGGACTTGCCCGCCCCGTTGCGCCCGACCAGGGCGGCGCGGCTGCGCGGCTCCATCGCCATGTCGACGCCGTCGAACAGCGGGCGGGGGCCGTCCTGCAGGCGGACGTCCTTGAGGGCGACGAGAGGAGGGCGAGGGGCCATAGACACCAGTCCGAAAAGGGAGGCGACGCCTATAGCGCGTCGAGGGGGCGAAGGGCCAATATTTCCGGATTTACACAAAACCGTCCAGACGGTATGTCGGGCCGCATGGACGCTCAACCGAACCGCCGCACGCCCGAAGACACCCGCCGCCAGATTATCGAAGCGGCCATCGAACTGGCCGCCGAACAGGGGGCGATGGCGCTGACGCTGGACGCCGTGGTGGGGCGTCTGCCCTTCAGCAAGGGCGCCCTGCTGCATCACTTTCCGACCAAACAGGCGTTGCTGGAAGGGGTGCTGGACCATCTGGCGCTGGAGATGACGACGGCGGTGCTGGCCGAGGCCGCGCGCGATCCCAACCCCTATGGCCGCAATGCGCGGGCCTATCTGAGGACGGTGGTCAATGAGCCGGCGACCGAGCGGGACGTGAGCATCGGCCGCGCCGTCCTGGCCGCCTGCGCCATAGAGCCCAGCCTGATCCCGCGCTGGCGCGAGGCGATCCGCAGCCTGACGGTGGGAGACCCCGAAGATCCGATGGGCCGGGACGACGCCCTGATGCTGCGGCTGATCGCCGACGGCCTGTGGATGAGCGACCTGTTCGACACGCATGAGGTGTCGCTGGAACAGCGCCAGGCCCTGCTGTCGCTGCTGACGCCGGGCAGCCTGCTGACGGACGGCTATTCAGAGGCGGGCGCCAATGGGAAGACCGGCGCATGAGCCCGACCACCTGGCTGGCCCTGCTGGGCGCGATCGGCTTTGAAGTGATGGGCACGACCCTGCTGCAGCAGTCGCAGCAGTTCACCAAACCCCTGCCGACGGCGGGGCTGGCGGTCTGTTACGGCATCGCCTTCTATCTGCTGACGCTGGCGCTGAAGCAGATGCCGGTGGGGTTGGCCTATGCGATCTGGAGCGGGCTGGGGGTGCTGCTGATCTCGCTGATCGGCCTGGTTCTGTTCAAGCAGAAACTGGATGGCCCGGCCATCATCGGTCTGGGGCTGATCATCGGCGGGGTGGTGGTGATCAACCTGTTCTCGAAAAGCGTGACGCACTGAAGCGCGCCGGAGGGGCGGCTGAGACGCCGAGACCAGGATCGCCTGGCCTTCGCCACCCGGTCTTCGCTTCGCTTCGACCGCCCTCCCCATGAAGGGGAGGGAGAAGGCGACAGCGGGGGTTTTGAGGCGTATAGGGCGCGCCCATGAGTTCCGCGCCCGCCAAGCCCTTCTGGGAGACCAAGACGCTCGCCGAGATGAATCCGGCCGAGTGGGAAAGCCTGTGCGACGGCTGCGGCCTGTGCTGCGTCATCCGGTTCGAGGACGAGGACACCGGCCGGATCATCCCGACGCGCGTGCATTGCAAGCTGTTCGACACGAACGCCTGCACCTGCACCGATTACGCCGATCGTCAGGCCGAGGTGCCGGACTGCGTGCAGCTGACGCCCGACAATATCGAGCGGCTGAAATGGATGCCGCTGTCGTGCGCCTATCGTCGGCTGCATGAAGGGCGGCCGCTGGCCTGGTGGCATCCGCTGGTCTCGGGCGACCGGGAGACGGTGCATACGGCCGGGGTGTCGGTGCGTCGCCAGACCGTGTGCGAGACGGCGCTGAAGGAGCCCGAGGACGCCCTGGAGTTCGAAGCGCCCGAATGGATGGCGGAACGGGGCGTCGCTAACGAATAATTCGGCGCCTGGGGGTTAGGGGCGTGATCAGGGCGAGGGCGGAATGGACATTGTCGCAGCAGGAAAAGGCTCGGGAAACGGCGCGCGGGACGCGTTCGACCGGCTGACGGCGATCGCCTGCGCGACGTTCCGCACGCCCCACGCCATGATCGCGACGCTGGATGAAGACCGGGCGGTCTTTCTGTCCGGGGTCGGGCTGGACGAGGTGAGCGTGCCGCGCCTCGACAGCGTCAGCCACCAACTGGCGGCCATGGGGCCGGACGCCGTGATGGTGATCCAGGATGCGCGTGAGCATCCCGTCTATCGCCGCCATCCGATGGTGGTCGGGGCGCCCCATGTCCGCTTCTTTCTGGGCGCCACGGTGTGCGGCGCTGACGGGCGGCCCGCGGGGGCCATCGGCGTGATGGACGTTCAGCCGCGTTCGGCGCCGACGCAGGCCGAGCTGGACCTGATCCGCGAACTGGCCGGCCTGGCGGGCCAGTTGATGGAGCACGCCGAGGCGATGCGCCAGGAGGCGGCGCGCCTGGAGACGTTGCGGCTGGCCGAGGACATGGTCGGGGTCGGACGCTGGCGCTATGAGGTCGCGACCGGAGCGGTGACCTGGTCGGACGAGATCTATCGCATCCACGGGCGGGCGCCGGGCGCCTTCCATCCGAAGCTGGAGGATGTGTTCGGCCACTATCACGCGGACGACCGGGGCGAGGTCCAGCGGCTGGTCGAACGGGCGTTGAAGAGCGGCGAAGGCTATACCTTCAAGCTGAGGCTGGTAGGCGTGGACGGGGTCGAGCGGGTGGTCGCCGCCGAGGGCGCCGCCGAGAAGGACGCCACCGGCCGGGTGATCGCCCTGTTCGGCGTGCTGCAGGACGTGACCGAGCGCGAGGCCTTGCTGCGTGCGGCCCAGACCAATGAGCGGCGCTATCGCCTGCTGGCCGAAAACACCGGCGACGTGATCACTCGCGTCAAGATGGACGGGTCGAGCAAATACATCTCGCCGGCGATCCAGCAGTTGCTGGGCTGGACCTTTGAGGACATGAGCGGCCAGTCGACCGACTATGTCCACCCCGAGGACCGGCTGCAGGTGCTCCAGGCGATCAGCGCGGCGGTCCAGACAGGCCAGCCGACGCGGCTGGAGCATCGGGCGGTGCACCGCCAGGGCCACACGGTATGGGTGGAGTCGGCCTTCAAGGCCCTGACCGACGAGCACGGCCAGGTCGACGACGTGGTGGTGGTGATCCGCGACATGACCCAGCGCAAGGTGCTGGAGGACGAGGTCATCGAGGCCAAGGAGCGGGCCGAGAAGGCCGCCCAGGCCAAGAGCGAGTTCCTGGCCAATATGAGCCATGAGCTGCGCACGCCCCTGACCAGCGTCATCGGCTTTTCCGGACTGTTGCAGGCCTCGGAGCATCTGCCGGCCGAAGAGCGAATCTATGTCGAACGCATCGCCACGGCGTCAGAGGCGCTGCTGGGCGTCATCAACGACATTCTGGACTATTCCAAGCTGGAAGCCGACGCGATCGAGATGGACCCGGAGCCGTTCGATACGCGGGCCCTGGTGGACGGGGCGGCGGCGATCATCGAGAGCCAGTGCTCGGCCAAGGGGCTGACCCTGAACGTGGTGGTGGCGGCGGAAACCCCCGAGCGCCTGACCGGCGACAAGGGGCGGTTGCGGCAGGTGATGCTGAACTTCCTGTCCAATGCGGCCAAGTTCACCGCTCGCGGAGCGGTGACGCTGAAGGTCGGCGGGCGGCCGCTGGCGGACGGCGGCTGGCGGATGCGGGTGGAGGTGACCGACACCGGCATCGGCATTCCGTCCGAGAAGATCGGGGAACTGTTCCGGCGCTTCACCCAGGCCGACGCCTCGACCACGCGGGTCTATGGCGGGACGGGGCTGGGTCTGGCGATCTCGCGGCGGCTGATCGAACTGATGGGCGGCGAGGTCGGGGTGGAAAGCGCGCCGGGCGCCGGCTCGACCTTCTGGTTCGAGGCGCCGCTGGCGGCGGCGACGGCCGAGGAGGTTACGGCGGCAGGCGAGGAGGATCGCGCCCGCAAGGACGCCCTGCGCGGCCGGGTGCTGATGGCCGACGACGCGGCCGCCAACCGCGAGCTGGTCAGCGCCATCCTGAGAAACCTGGGGTTGGAGATCGATACGGTCGCCGACGGCGCCGAGGCGGTGCATGCGGCGCATTCAGGCGCCTATGACCTGGTGCTGATGGACGTGCACATGCCGGTCATGGACGGGCTGACCGCGACGCGGGAAATCCGCCGGATGCAGGCCCAGGGCGAGCGGCGGATCCCCATCCTGGCGCTGACGGCCAACGTGCAGGCGGACCAGGTGAAGCGTTGCCTGGAAGCGGGGATGGACGGCCATCTGGCCAAGCCGATCCAGATCGCGGAACTGGCGGCCGCCCTGTCGCGGTGGCTGAACGAGGCGGAAACGACGCCTGAAGAGACGCGGGCGGGCGCCTGACGCCGACGGTCTTTGCGACAGGGCGAGCCAAAGCCGGGAAATCCCTGCGTTTGACGCGATCCGGGCGCCCTTTGCGCGCCTGAGGACGCTGCTCGTCTATGGTTCAGTCATGGCGGGAAAAGCGGATCAGAGCGGGGCGGCGGGGACGACCGCGGCGTGGCTGGGCGAGGTCTTCGCCCGGCTGAGGGCCGCGACGGACGAGGCCATCGCCGTGGTGACGGCGGCCGAGCCGCCCGCCGATGTGGCCGAGGCCGAGAAGCGGGCGCGCGCCATCGGCGTTCTGGCCCGCACGGCCAAGGCGGTGGCGGCGCTGGAAGCCGACATGATCCGCAAGAGCCGCAGCCCTGAAGAGGATGGAATGAGCGACGACGACCGTGACCTCAGCGACGCCGAACTGGCCGGGCTTCAGGCCGAATTCTTCGCCCGTGTCGATCATCTCGTCGCAGCCATCGAGCGCAAGTCGCTGGCTGCGGGACTGGATCGAGAGCCTGCCGCACGAACAGCGGGGGGCGGCGCTGAGGGCGGCCGTGAAGGCGACGCCGAGGCTGAACGACGACCAGATCGCGCCGCCTGAGGACTGGCGCACCTGGGTGCTGCTGGGCGGGCGCGGGTCGGGCAAGACCTTCGCCGGCGGCTTCTGGATGAACGAGCTGGCGCGGGGCGCGGATATGACCTTCGCCCTGGTCGGGACGGCGCTGCACGACGTGCGCGAGGTGATGGTCGAGGGGCCGTCGGGGCTGAAGGCTCAGGCGACGGCCGACAACCGGCCGCGCTGGGAAGCGGGGCGGCGACGGCTCGTCTGGCCCTCGGGCGCGGCGGCCTATGCGTTTTCGGCCGAAGACCCGGACAGCCTGCGCGGGCCGCAGTTTCACGCCGCCTGGGCGGACGAGTTCTGCGCCTGGAGGAATATCGAGGCGACGCTGTCGAACCTGAGGTTCGGCCTGCGGCTGGGGACGGACCCTAAGCTGGCGATCACGACGACGCCCCGGCCGATCCCGGCGCTGAGGCGGCTGTTGGCCGAGCCGGGCGTGGCGACGGCCCGGCTGGCGACGAAGGACAACGAAGCCAATCTGGCGCCGGGGTTCCTGGGCCATCTGCAGAGCCTCTACGCCGGGACGCGGCTGGAGGCGCAGGAGATGGAGGGGCTGGTGGTCGAGGCCGACGGCGCCCTGTTCCGGGCCGAGGATCTGGCGCGGGCGCGAGGGAGCCGTCCGGCGAAGTTTGAGCGGGTGGTGGTGGCGGTCGATCCGCCCGCCAGCGCCCACGGCGACGCCTGCGGGATCGTGGTGGCGGGACGCTGGGACAGGACGGGCTATGTGCTGGCCGACCGTTCGGCGCGCGGCCTGTCGCCCGCCGGGTGGGCGCGGCGCGTGGCCGAGACCGCGCGAGAGTTCGACGCCGACCTGGTGCTGGCCGAGGCCAATCAGGGCGGGGAGATGGTGCGCGCCCTGCTGGGCCAGGCGGACTGTCCGGCGCAGGTGAAGCTGGTTCACGCCAGCCGGTCCAAGAAGGCGCGAGCCGAGCCCGTGGCGGCGCTCTACGAACAGGGGCGCGTGGTCCACTGCGGGGCGTTCCCGGCGCTGGAGGAAGAGATGATGGCGCTGGGCGGGGAGGCGCCGGGGGGCAAGAGCCCGGACCGGGCGGACGCCCTGGTGTGGGGCCTGACGCACCTGCTGCTGGCCGGGAAGACGCAGCCGAGGCTGCGGGCGTTGTGAGGATAGGCGCGGCGCCTCTCCCTCCCCGTCCCGGGGAGGGTGGTCGCGAAGCGACCGGGTGGGGAGGGCCAGGCGATTTCAGACTGGCTGACTTCAGACGGGGCGCTTGAATAGCCCTGTCGCCCCCACCCGGCTTCGCCCTGACGGGCTCAACCACCCTCCCCGGGACGGGGAGGGAGATTTCGGTGATGGAGATTTCAATGGATTGGCGACGACCGTTCGGTCGGCGGCGCGTTGCTGCGCCCGAAATCAAGGACAGCCGCACCGGGCCGCTGATCGCGCTGACGGGGGCGGGCCGGGCGCGGTGGACGCCGCGCGATTATGCGCACCTGGCGGACGAGGGGTTCGGCAAGAACGCCGTGGCCTATCGCTGCGTGCGGATGATCGCGGAGGCGGCGGCCTCGACGCCGCTGATGGTGATGGTCGGGGGCGTGCGCAGCGCGGATCATCCGCTGGCGCGGCTGATCGACAAGCCCAATCCCGAGCAGTCGGGCGGGGAGTTGATGGAGGCGCTGTACGGCGCGCTGCAGACGGCGGGCAACGCCTATGTCGAGGCGATCGGCGACGCGGATGGAGACGGGGCGCCGGACGAGTTATGGGCGCTGCGGCCCGACCGGGTGAAGGTGGTCCCCGGGCGGGCGGGCTGGCCGGAAGCCTATGAGTATGCGGTCGGCGGGCGCGCGGTGCGGATCGGGCGGCATGGCGACGGCTGGTCGCCGGTCATGCATCTGAAGCTGTTTCATCCGACGGACGATCATTACGGGTTTTCACCGCTGGAGGCGGCGGCCTTCGCCATCGACGTGCATAACGCCTCGGGCGCCTGGAACAAGGCGCTGTTGGACAATGCGGCGCGGCCGTCGGGGGCGCTGGTCTATGGCGCCAGGGACGGCGAGCGGCTGACGGCGGATCAGTTCGAGGCGCTGAAGGCGGAGCTGGGCGAGGCCCACGCCGGGGCGCGCAACGCCGGGCGGCCGCTGCTGCTGGAAGGCGGGCTGGACTGGAAGCCGATGAGCCTGACGCCGCACGACATGGACTTCATCGCCGGCAAGCACGCGGCGGCGCGGGAGATCGCCCTGGCGTTCGGCGTGCCGCCGCAACTGCTGGGGATCCCGGGGGATGCGACCTACGCCAACTATCGCGAGGCCAACGCCGCCTTCTGGCGCGGGACGGTGATCCCGCTGGTGCGGAAGGCGGCCGGCGCGATGACGGGGTGGCTGGGCGGGCGGTTCACGGATTGCCGGATCGAGCCGGACCTGGACGCGGTTCCGGCCCTTCAGGTCGAGCGTGACGCGCTGTGGGCGCGGCTGAATGCCGCGAGCTTCCTGACAGAGGACGAGCGGCGCCGGATGGCGGGGGTGGGGGAGTGATGGAGGCGATGAAGAAGATGCCCGTCGCCCTGATCGCGGCCTTGCTGGTGCAGACCGTCGGCGGACTGGTGTGGGCCGGCGGGGCGGCGGCGCGGATCGCCACCCTGGAGCAGCGCGTGGACGAGCAGAGGCTGGTCGCCGAGCGGCTGGCGCGGCTGGAGGCGCAGGGCGAGGCGACACGCGCCGCGGTCGAGCGGATCGAGCGGCGGCTGGAGGAGAAATGATGGCGGCAACAAGCCGGACAAGGGCGGGGCTGGCGATCGCCGGCTACGCCTCCCTGTGGGGCGTGGCGGACCTGAATGGGGACGTGACGGCGCGCGGCGTCTTCGCCGACAGCCTGGCCAAGACCGGCGCGGGCGGGGTGCGGATGCTGCACCAGCATGAGAGCCGCGCCGTGGTCGGCGTCTGGGACCGGATGGTCGAGGACGAGCGGGGCCTGTGGGTCGAAGGGCGGATCGAGGACTGGTCCGCCGAGGCCCGCTACGCCGCCGCCCTGACGCGCGCCGGGGCGCTGGACGGGCTGTCGATCGGCTTTCGGGCGACGAAGGCGCGACGCGACGGGCGGCTCAGGGTGCTGAGCCGGGCGGAGCTGTGGGAGGTGTCGCTGGTGACGTTTCCGATGCTGCCGGGCGCGCGGTTTCAGGCGCGGGGGGCGGCGGGCTGATCCGGCGTCAGTCGGGCGAGGCCAGCGGGCGGTCGTCGCGACGGCCGTGCAGGCCGGGGGCCTCCTGGGCGGGGCCGCGCAGGGCGATGGCGCAGGATTCAGGGGTCTGGCGCGAGGCGACGGCGGGGCTGGCGCCGCGGTCATAGGCGGCCCGGAGCGCGCGGCGTTCTGTCTCGTCGGCGGTCGGGGCGTGGCGGCGCAGATGGGCGGCGAAGCCCTGTTCGCCCGGAGGGGCGCGATTGAAGCGCTCGCACGCCCCCAGGGTCTCGAACAGACGGGCCTGCAGGGAAGCGTCGGCGGAGAGACGGTTCTGTTGAAGGGGCATGGCGGCTGTTTCCGGCGTGGCGCACGACGGGAGAAAGGCGGCGGACAGGGCGATTATGACGAGTTTGAGCATCAATCCTTCCTGCATGGGCCAGGACGCTAACACGCCTGCGCGAAGGCGCAACGAGGGCTGTGGCGCGACCTGCTGAAGCAAGATCGAGACGCGGCGTCGCAACCGCGTCTCCAGCGTAACCGCATCGTGCGGTTCTAACATCGGAGACACCATGAAAGAGACCAAGACCGTCTCGGGCAACCCCGAGGCGCGCGCCGCCATGCATGAAATGATGGCCGCGTTCGAGGCGTTCAAAGGGGCGAACGACGCCCGTCTGGACGAGATCGAGAAGAAGACTTCGGCCGATGCGCTGCTGGAGGAGAAGGTGGCGCGCATCGATCAGGCCGTGGCGCAGGCGCAGGCGCGCATGGATCGCGCGCTGAGCGAGAGCCGCAGGCCTGTGCTTGAGGCCGGCGGCCCCTCCACCGCTTCGCGGTCCCCCTCTCCATTCCATGGGGAGGAGAAGAGCGCGTGGGACGGCTATATGAAATCGGGCGCGTCGCATGGCCTAGAGCTGAAGGCGGGGCTGTCGTCGGCGTCGAACTCGGCGGGCTATGTCGTGCCGCCGGAGACGGAGCGGGCCATCGAGCGACGCCTGATGGCGGGCAGCCCGATGCGCGAGATCGCCACGGTGCGCACCGTCGGCTCAGGCGTGTTCAGGAAGCCGGTGTCGACGGCGGGCGTGCAGGCCGGCTGGGTGGCCGAGACGGCGGCGCGGCCGGAGACGGACCCGGCGACGCTGGCGCTGCTGGAGTTTTCTTCGGCCGATCTCTACGCCTGTCCGGCGGCGACGCAGTCCCTGCTGGACGACGCCCTGATCGACCTGGACGAATGGCTGGCGGCCGAGGTCGAGGACGCCTTCGCGGCGCAGGAGACGGCGGCCTTCGTCAGCGGCGACGGGGTGAACAAGCCCAAGGGCTTCCTGGCCTATGCGACGGCGAGCGAAGGCACGCAGACCTGGGGGCAGATCGGCACGGTGGCGTCGGGGGCGGCGGGCGGTTTCGCCTCGACCAACCCGGCGGACAAGCTGATCGACCTGATCTATGCGCCCAAGGCTCAGTATCGGCCGAACGGGCGTTTCGTGATGAACCGACGCACGGTCTCGGCGGTGCGCAAGTTCAAGGATGCGGACGGCAACTATGTCTGGTCGCCGGCGACGCGGCCGGGCGAGACGGCCAGCTTGCTGGGCTATCCGGTCACCGAGATCGAGACCATGCCGGATGTGGCGGCCAACAGCCTGTCGATCGCGTTCGGCGACTTCTCGCGGGGCTATCTGATCGTCGACCGCGCGGGGGTGCGAGTGCTGCGCGATCCCTATTCGGCCAAGCCCTATGTGCTGTTCTACACGACCAAGCGCGTGGGCGGCGGGGTGCAGAACTTCGACGCGATCAAGCTGATGAAGTTCGCTGCTTCCTGAGGAAGCGAGTGACGAGTGGCGTGTGGCGAGTGGCGAGAGCCGCTCGTCACGGGCAGGGGCGTGAAATAGGCGAGCGAGGCGGGTTGAGGGTGGCGTTTCTCGCCCCTCGTCACTCGCCCCTCGCCACTACCGAGCAAAGCGAGGTCCAAAATGACCGCACCCGTGAGCCTCACGGAGGCGAAGCTGTTCCTGCGCGTCGAGCATGAGGCGGAGGACGGGCTGATCCAGACGCTGATCGAGGCGGCCAGGGCGCGGGTGGAGGGGGAGGTGGGCTTGAGCCTGACCTCGACCTCGCCGGCGCCGCTGCGGCTGGCGGTGATGATGCTGGTGATGCGCGCCTATGAGCGCGGCGAGAGCGAGATAAGCGCGGCGCCGGTCGAGGGGTGGATCGCGCCCTATCGCGTGGTGCGGCTGTGAGCGCGGGCGCGATGAAGGTGGTGGCGTCGCTGGTGCGGCCGGTGGAGGCGCAGACGCCCTATGGCGGGCGCGTCGTCAGCTATGAGCCGGTCGGGTCGCTGTGGCTGAGCCTGGGGGCGCGGCGGCGGCGCGAGCGGACGGACGCGGGGGTGACGCGCGGGGTGGAGACGCTGAGCGCGACCGTACGGGCCGATCCGCGGCTGGCCGAAGGGCTGGTGGTGCGCTTTGGCGGGGCAGACTGGGGCGTCGTGGGCGTCGAGGCCGATCCGAAGGCGGCGGGTCGCGTGCGGCTGAATCTGGAGCGGGCGCGATGAAGGATCATGAAGGGGCGCTGGTGAAGGCGCTGATCGCGCACCTGGGCGGCGACGGGGCGTTGAAGGTGCTGCTGGGCGATCCGGCGCGGATCTGGGACGAGCCGCCGCAGGGGGCGGAGTTTCCGCATCTGGTGATCGGGCGGTGCGAGAGCCGGCCGCTGAACGCCGACGGCGGCGGGGTGGAGCAGCGGCTGACCCTGACCTGCGCCAGTCGTTTCAGGGGGCTGGAGGAGGCGCGGGCCGTGGCCGCGGCGGTGCGGGCGCGGCTGGCCGATGCGCCGCTGGAGGCGGAAGGGGTGACGGCGGTCAGCGTGGCGGTGACGTTCACGGACCTGTTCCGCAGCCTGGATCTGAAGCGGGCATGGGCGGTGATGCGGCTGCGGGCCGTGACGGAAGAGGTTTAGCGCGGCGCCTCTCCCTCCCCTTCATGGGGAGGGTGGTCGCGATAGCGAACTGGTGGGGGCGCGGGGCGATCGGGGCGCGGCGTGGAAATGGCCTGGCCCTCCCCACCCGGCCTCGCCTGCGGCTCGGCCACCCTCCCCATGAAGGGGAGGGAGAAGGCGTGCGTGTTCTGGAAAACGAAGCGAGGAAAGATGACGGCGCAACGGGGCAAGGACATCCTGCTGAAGATCGAGGGCGCCGCTGGCGCCTTCATCACTGTGGCGGGGCTGAGGGCGAGGACGATCTCGCTGAACGCCAAGACGGTGGACGCGACCGACAGCGACAGCGCCGGACGGTGGCGCGAACTGCTGGCGGGCGCGGGCGTGAAGTCGGCGGCGGTGTCGGGGCAGGGAATCTTTCGCGACGCGGCGTCGGACGCCCTGATCCGCGAGGCCTTCTTTGAGCAGGCGGCGAAGACGTGGCGGCTGATCGTGCCGGACTTCGGCGTGCTGGAAGGGCCGTTCCTGGTCGCCGCGCTGGAATATGCGGGCGAGCATGAGGGCGAGGCCAGCTTTGCGTTGAGTTTGGCCAGCGCGGGCGAGATCCGTTTCGAGGCGCTGTGATGGCGAACGGCGTGCGGGGCGAGGTGGTCGCGAGGCTAGCGGGGGCGGAGCGGACGCTGTGCCTGACGCTGGGCGCCTTGGCCGAGATCGAGACGGGGCTGGGCGTGGCCGGGATGGCGGCGCTGGCGGAGCGGATGCGCTCGCTGTCGGCGCGCGATCTGATGGTGGTCCTGGCGGCGCTGTTGCGCGGCGGGGGCGAGGTTGCGCTGGCGGACGGACTGGCGAGCGCGCCGGTTGATCCGCGCGAGGCGGCGGGGGCGGTGGCGAAGGCCTTTGCGGCGGCGGCGTGAGCACGCCGTGGAGCGAGATGATGCAGGCGGCGGCGCGGAGGGGCGTGGGGCCGGAGGGCTTCTGGCGGCTGTCGCTCAAGGAGTGGCGGATGCTGACGGCGGGGCCGGCGCGGGCGGCGCCCCTGGGGCGCAGCGAACTGGAGCGGATGCAGGAGATGTGGCCGGATGAGCGATAGTTTCAGGCCGGACGGCCTCGACGCCGTGCCGGTGAAGGCGGCGGAGGCGGCGGCGGCGCTCGAGGCGCTGAAGGAGCCGGCCGAGCGGGCGGCGGCCTCGATCGAGGATGCGTTCGGGCGGGCGGGGGCCAGTCTGACGCGCTCGCTGGCGCGGGCGGCGGCGGACGGGCAGGTGACGCTGGCTGAGCTGGCGCGGGCGGTGCTGAACGCTGTCAATGCGGCGGCGGGCGTGCGCGGCGGCGGGGGACTGTCGGGCGCCATAGCGGCGGCGATGGGCGGCTTCGGCGGCGCGCGGGCGGACGGCGGGCCGGTGCTGGGCGGGGGCGCCTATCTGGTCGGCGAGCGCGGGCCGGAGGTGTTTCGCCCGGCGGGCGCCGGGACGATCGAGCCGATGGGCGGTCACTCTGGCTCTGGGGGCGGCGTGACGGTGAACGTCACGGTGGACGGCGGCGCCGAGGGCCTGTTGCGGTCAGAGACGCAGATCGCACGGATGCTGGCGCGGGCGACGGCGCTGGGGGCGCGCTGACCCGCTCAAGCAGCGAGGCGCCGCGCGCCGAGCGGTAACGACCAACCAGCTCAAGCAGCAAGGCGCCGCGCGCCGAGCGGTAGCGACAACAAAAAAGAGCGCTCCGAAGAGCGCTCTTTGGGCCCTATTCGCCCTTGGGGTTGGGGCCGTATTTGTTGGAGCCGGGTTGGCTGCCGCCGAAGCCGAGCCACATCCAGAAGCCGAAGCTGACCAGACCGGCCAGGAACATCAGGCCGAAGGCGGCGCCGCCGGTGGCGACGAGCAGTTCGGGGTCCATCGATTGCACGGCGTTGGGGTCGCTCAGGATCGACAGGCCGAAGGCGCTGACCAGCATGGCGAGCGAGGCGTACCAGAGCGCCCAGGGGATGACGACCAGCCAGCCGGGCTTGCCCATGTCGTGGAAGCGTTTGAAGCCGACCGCCAGGTGCAGGACCATCACGGCGAGGCCGAGGATGAAGCTGACCTTGGGCACGAAGTTCAGGATCAGGCCGACGACGAACAGGATGGCCCAGCTGATCCAGAAGTCCCGGCGCCGCAGGCGGCCCTTGAACGAGAAGAGGGCGGTCTTGATGTCGTAGCCGGCGGCGGGCTGGGCGCTGGCCGAGGGGGCGGCGCCTGAGGCCTGGCCGAAGGCTGCGGCGGCGGTGGCGGACGGCAGAAGCATGATCTGGGTCGCCTCCATGCCTTCGGGCACGAAATCGACGCGCACGCCGGCGGCCATCGCGCCCTCGCCCTGAACGGCGGTGCGCGCAAAGCCGTAACGGAGGCTGTCGTCGCCGCTGATCAGCCCTGTGCCGGTCGCCTCGTCATAGCTGAGAATTTCGCCGCGCACGCGGATCTCCTATCGTTGAACGGCTTTGCCGTGGTGTGGCGAAAGCATGGCCGACGCCGATGGCGCGGACAACCCAAAGCGTGACGTTACGCAAGGTTTTTCGCGACGCGTTCGCGAGCGGTCCCGTCCGGGACGCAATCCAGACATTGAGACAGGATGTGGAGGGGGCGCATGGCCTTTCATGAGGTGCGCCTGCCGGCGCGGCTGGGGTTCGGCTCGACCGGCGGCGTCGAGCGCAGGACGGAGATCACGACGCTGGCGTCAGGGTTCGAGCGGCGCTCGACGCCGTGGGCCGATGGGCGCAGGCGCTATCTGATCGGGGCGGGCCTGCGCTCGCTGGACGACATGGCGGCGCTGACGAGTTTCTTCGAGGCGCGACGCGGGCGGCTGCATGGGTTCCGGTTTCGCGACTTTGCGGACTTCAGGAGCGGGGCGCCGGGGGCGGCCGTGACGCCGCTGGATCAGGCGATCGGGACCGGCGACGGCGAAACGCGGACGTTTCAGCTGTGCAAGGCCTATGGCGATCATCGGCGGCTGATCGCCAAGCCGGTCGAGGGATCGTTGCGGGTGGCCGTGGCGGGCGTGGAGACGGCGGCCTTCAGCCTGGAGGCGACGACGGGGCGGGTGACGCTGGCGACGGCGCCGCCGAAGGGGGCGGCGGTGAGCGCGGGGTTCGCCTTTGACGTGCCGGTGCGGTTCGACGCGGACCGGATGGAGGTGACGCTGGAGAGCTTCGGCGCCGGGCGGATGGTCGCCATGCCGCTGATCGAGGTGCGGGTCTGAGCCATGCGCAATGTTCCGGATGAACTGGCCGCCCGCATCGAGAGCGGGGCGGCGACGCTGTGTCATGCCTGGCTGCTGAGGCGGGCGGACGGGCGGGCGATGGGCTTCACCGACCATGACCGCGATCTGGAGGTCGAAGGCGTGGCGTGCCGGGCGGCCAGCGGCTGGACCGGCGGGGCGGGCGAGGGCGAGGTCGGGCTGGCGGCGGGGACGCTGTCGGCCTCGGGCGGGCTGGATGACGCGGCGATCACCGAAGAGGACATAGCGGCGGGGCGCTATGACGCGGCCGAGGTCGAGCTGTGGCGCGTGGACTGGATGCGGCCGGACCTGAAGGTGCGGCTGTGGAAGGGGAGGCTGGCGCGGATACGGCGCGAGGAAGGGCGGTTCATCGCCGATCTGGACGGGCCGATGGCGGCGCTGGAGCGGGTCGTCGGGCGGACCTATGGCCGGGGCTGCGACGCGGTGCTGGGCGATGGGCGCTGCGGGCTGGAGGCGGCGGCGGTCGCGGGGCGCAGCTGCGACAAGCGGTGGGCGACCTGCGTGGGCGCGTTCGGCAATGGGGTGAACTTTCAAGGGTTCCCGGACGTGCCGGGCGAGGACTTCCTGACGGCGCGGCCGGCAAGCGGGCGCAATGACGGCGGGAGCCGCAGGCGATGAGGAAGGGCGCTCAAGAATTCTCCCTCCCCTTCATGGGGAGGGTGGCTGAGGCGGAGCCGAAGCCGGGTGGGGGCGGCAAGCAAGAACAGGCGTCGTGTCCTGATCACCAAGCCCTCCCCACCCGGTCGCTGCGCGACCACCCTCCCCATGAAGGGGAGGGAGAGGCGCGGCGCTTGGGGGTCGTGGCGGCGGCGCGCGGTTGGCTGGGAACGCCGTATCGGCATCAGTGCAGCTTGAAGGGCGAGGGGGCGGACTGCCTGGGCCTGGTGCGCGGGGTCTGGCGCGAGGTGATGGGCGAGGAGCCGGAGGCGCCGCCGCCCTATCGCCCTGACTGGGCCGAGGTCGGGGGCGAAGAGGCGTTGTGGGCGGCGGCGCGGCGCTGGCTGGTGGAGATATCGCCCGAGCGGGCGGGGCTGGGCGACGTGCTGCTGTTCCGCATGGCGGCGGGGGCGCCGGCCAAACACTGCGCCATGTTGAGCGCGGTGGAAGGACCGGAGCCGCTGATGATCCACGCCTATTGGGGCCGCTCGGTCGTGGAGAGCTGGATGGGGCCGTGGTGGCGACGGCGGCTGGTCGCGGCCTTTCGCTGGCCTGCATCCCGGATGATTTTGAAGGAGTAGATGATGGCGCAGGTGCTGCTGGGCGGCCTTGGCGGGATGGCGGGCGTCAGCAGCCTGGGCCTGCTGGCCGGGGGGCTGCTGGGGCGGGCGCTGGACGACCGGCTGGTCGCTGGATTGTCGCCGGCGCGGCAGGTCGGGCCGAGGCTGGAGGGGCTGAAGCTGCAATCCTCCGCCGAGGGGGCGCCGATGGCCTGCGTCTTCGGCCGGGCGCGGGTGACGGGACAGGTGATCTGGGCCGCGCGGTTTCTGGAGCGCAAGGAAAAGCGCTTGGCGGGAAAGGCGGGAAAGACGGTCGACTACGCCTATTCGCTGAGCTTCGCCGTGGCCCTGTGCGAGGGGCCGATCGACGGGGTGGGGCGCATCTGGGCTGACGGCCAGCCGATGGACATGACCGGCGTGACCATGCGCCTGCATCGCGGGACCGAGGATCAGATGCCCGACCCGCTGATCGAGGCGGTGGAGGGACAGGCGCCCGCCTATCGCGGGACGGCCTATGTGGTGTTCGAGGACCTGCCGCTGGACGCCTATGGCGACCGGGCGCCGCAGCTGTCGTTTGAGGTGTTCCGCCGACCGCAGGGCGCCGAACCGCAGATGGAGGACCGACTGGAAGGCGTCTGCCTGATCCCCGGCGCGGGCGAGTTCTGTCTGGCGACCGAGCCGGTGATGCGACGAGAGGGGCTGACGAAATCGACGCCCGAGAACGTGCATCTGACGGCGGGGCAGACGGATCTCGAGGCCTCGCTGGATCAGTTGACGGCCCAGGCGCCGAGGCTGAAACGCGTCAGTCTGGTGGTCGGCTGGTTCGGCGACGACATACGCATGAGCCATTGCCGCATCCGGCCGGGGGTGGAGCGGCGGCAGAAGCCGACCGAGCCGCTGGTCTGGCGCGTGGCCGGGGTCGAGCGGGCGGACGCGCATCTGATCTCTCAGGTCGAGGATGGTCCGGCCTATGGCGGCACGCCCTCGGACGACAGCGTGCGGCAGGCGATCCGGGCGCTGAAGGCGCGCGGGCTGGAGGTGACGCTGTATCCCTTCGTCTTCATGGACTGCCCCGGCTATCCGTGGCGGGGGCGCATTGAGGGGACGAACGGAGCGGGGGCGACGGCCGAGGTCGCGGCCCTGTTCGGGACGGCGGACGGCTGGGGCCTTCGTCGGCTGGCGCTGCACTATGCGAAGATCGGGGCCGAGGAGGGGGCGGACGGGCTGCTGATCGGCTCGGAGATGCGCGGGCTGACCTGGACGCGCGATGCGGGCGGGGGCTTTCCGGCGGTGGCGCAGTTGCGGACGCTGGCGGCCGAATGCCGGGCGGTGGTCGGGCCGGGAGTGAAGCTGAGCTACGCCGCTGACTGGTCGGAGTATTTCGGCTGGCAGAGAGAGGGGGAGGTAAGGTTTCACCTCGATCCTTTGTGGGCTGATCCGAATATCGATTACGTCGCCATCGACTGGTACCCGCCGATGGGGGACTGGCGCGGCGGCGACGGCGGGCTGGATGCGCAAGCGTTCCGTGGACCGTCGGACCCGGCCTATCTGGCGGCGCAGGTGGCGGGCGGCGAGGGGTATGACTGGTTCTACGCCAACGCGGCGGACCGGGCGGCGCAGCGGCGCACGGCGATCGAGGACGGCGCCCACGGCGAGGCCTGGATCTGCCGCTACAAGGACCTGAAGGGCTGGTGGTCGAACCCGCACCATGAGCGCATCGGCGGCGCAAGACAGGCGGCGCCGACGGCCTGGGTTCCGCAGATGAAGCCGATCCGTCTGACCGAGTTCGGCTGTGCGGCGGTGGATCGCGGGGGCAATGCGCCGAACCTGTTCCAGGATCCGAAGAGCAGCGAGAACGCCCTGCCGCCGTACTCGACCGGAGAGCGCGACGACCGGATGCAGCGGCGGCTGATCGAGGCGGTGCTGACGCACTATGCGCAGCCGGCGAACAACCCGATCTCGGGCGTCTATGGCGGGCCGATGCTGAAGGGGGCGGACGTCTGGTGCTGGGACGCGCGGCCCTATCCGGCGTTTCCGGCGCTGGGGGAGGTGTGGGCGGATGCAGGCGCCTGGCGCACGGGGCACTGGCTGAACGGGCGGATGGGCGGCGATGCGCGCGGCCTGATCGAGGCGATCCTGAAGCGCGGCGGGTTGGCCGAGGCGGACTATACGCTCGGGGCGGTGGACGGCGCGGTGACGGGCTATGTCGTCGACCGGCCGATGGCGACGAAGGATGCGCTGGCGCCGCTGGTGCAGGCGCTGGGGGCGACGGCGGCTGAGCGGGATGGTCGGGTGGCCGTGCTAGGCGAGACGGCGCGGGAGATGACGCTGGATCTGGCGGCGCTGGCCCTGCCCGACAAGGGCGGGAGCGCGACGGGGGAGCGGCGGCTGACGCCTCGGCCTAGCGCGGCGCGGCTGCGGTTTATCGATGAGGCGGCGGACTATCAGCTGGGCGCCGTGACGGTGCGCGGCGACGGCGAGGGCGGCGGCGTGGACGCGGCCCTGCCCGCCGTGGTCGGGGCCGGGCTGGCGACGGCGGCGGCGCAGCGGCTGTTGCAGGGCGAGGCGGCCGAGCAGCTGACGCTCAAGCTGGGGCCGCTGGAGGCGCTGAAGCTGGAGCCGGGCGATGTGGCCGCGGTGGAGGGACGTGCGGGCGACTGGCGCGTCGAGCGGCTGGACTGGGACGAGACGCCCAGGGCGGTGTTGACGCCCGTGGTCGAGGCGGTTGTCGTGGATGCGCCGGAGGACTGGCGCGGCGATGGGGGCGGGGCGACGACGGCGGGGGCGCCGTTCCTGATGCTGCTGGACCTGCCGCCGCTGCCGGGAGAGGAGGCGGATGGGCGGTCGGTGGTCGCGGCGGCGGCCGAGCCGTGGAGGCCGATGGCGCTGCATGGCGGCGCGTCGGTCGACAGTCTGACGCCAAGGGCGGTGGTGGAGACGCCCGCGACGGTGGGGACGCTGACGGCGCCCCTGCGGCCCGGCGTGGTCGGCCGCTGGGACGAGACGGCCGTGCTGAGCGTGCGGATAGAGGGGCAGGCGCCCCAGAGCCGGGCGGCCGAGGCGGTATTGTCGGGCGCCAATCTGCTGGCCGTGCGCAGTGCGAATGGATGGGAGTTGGTGCAGTTCCGCCGGGCCGAACTGCTCGGCGGGGACGTGTGGCGCTTGAGCGGCCTGCTGCGCGGTCAGCAAGGGACGGAAAGCGCAGCGTCGCATGGGGCGGACGCGGGGGCGCTGGTCGTGGTGCTGGAGCGCGGCATTGCGCGCGCCGAGGTCGATGCGGTCGAGCGGGGACTGCCTCGGATCTGGCGGGCGGGGCCGGCAGGCGCGCCGCCGGGCGGGGCGGGCACGACGGAGGTCGGCTTCACCTGGGCCAACCGGAGTGCGGCGCCGTGGCGACCGGCGCATTTGCGGGCTGCGCCGGAGGGCGGCGGATGGCGGTTGAGCTGGACGCCGCGCGTGCGTTTGGGCGGCGACGGATGGGACGCTGAGCCCGTCGAAGTCGATCCGAGGCGCTTCCGCATGCGGGTGCTGGACGGCGCTGTCGTGCGGCGGGTCTGGGAGGTCGAGGGGCTGGCGACCGTCTATGGCGCGGCCGAGGTCGCGGCGGACTTTCCAGGCGGGCTCGGGGCGGACGCGCACGTCGCTGTAGCCCAATGGGGCGACGGCTATGGCTGGGGCCCGGAGGCGGTGGCGGGATTGTGACGTGGCCACCTCTCCTGTTGTGACAGGGGCGAGTAGGCGGAAACCATCCTCGCCCCTTTCGGCGGGCGGTTGCATGGCTTAACTGACGCTCTGGTCTGTGTTGATCCGGAGTGGAGCGAAAATTGGCTGGCGATCCCTATCAGGAACTGGGCGTTTCCAAGGGCGCGAGCGCGGACGAGATCAAGAAGGCGTTCCGCAAGCTGGCCAAGGAACTGCACCCCGACAAGAACCCCGGCGACAAGGCGGCCGAGGAGCGGTTCAAGCGCATCACCGCGGCCTTCGATCTGCTGGGCGACGCGGAGAAGCGCGCGAAGTATGATCGCGGCGAGATCGACGCTGACGGACGCGAGCAATTCCGAGGCTTTGGCGGCGCTCAGGGCGGGCGGCCGGGCGGCGGCGGTTTCGGCGGCTTCGGCTTCGGCGGGCGCGGCGAGGGCGGCCCCGGCGGGCGGGCCAGTTTTGACGACATCGACCTGGAAGAAATCTTCGGCGCCTTTGGAGGCGGCGGACGCAGCGCCGGGCGCGGTTTCGGCGGCGGGCGCGGGCAGGACGTGCGGGCCACCCTCGACATCAGTCTTGAGGACGCGATCGCCGGGACGACGCGGCGCATCCAGTTCTCGGACGGGCGGATGCTGGACGTGGCCATCCCCAAGGGCGCGGCGGACGGCCAGACGATCCGGCTGAAGGGGCAGGGCGCGCCGGGTCGCGGCGGTCAGGCGGGCGACGCTCTGATCGAACTGCGTATCCAGCCGCATCCGGTGTTCAAGCGCGACGGCGCCGACCTGACGATGGACCTGCCGGTGTCGGTTCCGGACGCGGTGCTGGGCGGCAAGATCCAGGTGCCGACGCCCGAGGGCGCGGTGATGATGACCATTCCCAAGGGGTCGAACTCGGGCAAGGTGCTGCGGCTGAAGGGGCGCGGCGCCTATGCGAACGGCAGGCGCGGCGATCTGATGGCCAAGCTGGTGGTGACGCTGCCCGAGGCGCCGGACGACGAACTGGTCCGGTTTGCGACGGAATGGCGTGAGCGCCGGCCCTATAAGCCTGGCCGTTGATGGCCTAAGGCTGACGCTTCCTTCTCCTCCCCGAGACTTCAGAGACCGACATGACGCCCAAGCCCGCCGCCAAGCCTGCTCGCCCCTGGTTCTCGGCCGGGCCGACGGCCAAGCGTCCGGGCTGGGAACTGGCGAAGCTGCCGACGAACCTGATGGGGCGGGGCATCCGCGCGCCGGAGGTGGTGGAGCGGTTCGCGCATGGGCTGCGGCTGACGCGCGAGGTGCTGAGCCCGCCGGACGACTATGTCATGCTCTACACGCCCGGTTCGGACACCGGGGCGGTCGAGGCGGCGCTGTGGTGCATGTTGGGCCAGCGCCCGGTGCAGGTGATCGCCTATGAGAATTTCGGCCTGACCTGGCTGGCGGATGTAAAGACGCATCTGGGGCTGGAGCCCGAGGCCCTGTTGGCGCCGTGGGGCGAGCTGCCGGACCTGTCGAAGGTCGATCCCAAGAAGGACGTGGTGTTTCCGTGGAACGGCACGACCTCGGGCGTGCGCGTGCCCGACGGCGACTGGATCGCCGACGACCGCGAGGGGCTGACCATCTGCGACGCGACCTCGGCGGCGTTCGCGATGGACCTGCCCTGGGACAAGCTGGATGTGACGACCTTCAGCTTCCAGAAGGCGCTAGGCGGCGAGGCGGGCGTCGGGGTCATGGTGCTGTCGCCGCGCGCGGTGGCGCGACTGGACAGCTATCGGCCGGATCGGGCCGTGCCCAAGGTGCTGCGGATCGCCGACAAGACGGGCTTTGACCGGACGCTGGCGGACGGGGTGGTGATGAACACCTTCTCAGTCCTGACCATCGAGGACTGGATCGACGCCCTGGACTGGGCGAAGGCCGAAGGCGGACTGCCTGCCCTGATCGCGCGCACAGACGCCAACTATGCCGCCCTGGCCGAGTGGGTGGAGCGGACCGACTGGATCGCCTTCCTGCCGGACCGGCCGGACATCCGCTCGACGACCTCGGTCTGTCTGAAGTTCGTCGATCCGCGGGTGGCGGCGCTGGACGAGGCGGGGCAGAAGGCCTTTGTGACGCGGTTCAAGACTCTGCTGGAGGGAGAGGGGGCGGTCTATGACATGGAGCCGCACCGCAACGCCCCGCCGGGCCTGCGCCTGTGGTGCGGCTGTACGATTGAGACAGCGGATGTCGTGGCCGCGACGCCGTGGCTGGAATGGGCGTTCCAGACGGCGGTCGGTGAACTGGCTCAGTCGGCGGACGGATGATTCTGTCGCCTATTAGACGCCCTTGGGGGCGACGCCGGACGATTCAGGGGGTATAGGCTCCCACCGCATTCTGGATTGCGGAGTATAGGTCTTGGCGAACGTCGCAGTGGTCGGTGCCCAGTGGGGCGACGAGGGCAAGGGCAAGATCGTGGACTGGCTGTCCAATCGCGCCGACATGGTGGTGCGGTTCCAGGGCGGTCACAACGCGGGCCACACCCTGGTCGTCGACGGCAAGGTCTATAAACTTGCATTGCTCCCGAGCGGAGTGGTGCAGGGCAAGCCCTCGATCATCGGCAACGGCGTGGTCGTCGATCCCTGGCACCTGGTCGGCGAGATCGAGAAGATCCAGGCTCAGGGCGTGGCGATCACGCCCGACATCCTGACCATCGCCGACAACGCCTGCCTGATCCTGCCGATCCATCCGGCGCTGGACGTGGCGCGTGAGGCCGCCGCCAGCGCGCCGGGCGCCAAGATCGGCACGACCGGCCGCGGCATCGGCCCGGCCTATGAGGACAAGGTGGGGCGCCGGGCCATCCGCGTCTGCGACCTCGCCAACGAAGACGACCTGAAGATCAAGATCGACCGCCTGCGCTCGCACCATGATCCGCTGCGGGCCGGTCTGGGGCTGGAGCCGATCGACCCGGAAGCGCTGCTGGCGCAACTGCTGGAGATCGCGCCGAAGATCCTGCCCTACGTCAAACCGGCGTGGCGGGTGCTGGACGAGGCGCAGAAGGCGGGCAAGCGGGTGCTGTTCGAGGGGGCGCAGGGCGCCTTCCTGGACGTGGACCACGGCACCTATCCCTATGTGACCAGCTCCAACACCGTCGCCGGTCAGGCGGCGGCAGGGTCGGGCGTCGGCCCGCGCGGCGTCGGCTATGTGCTGGGCATTGTGAAGGCTTATACGACGCGTGTCGGCGAAGGCCCCTTCGCCTGCGAACTGAACGATGAAGTCGGCCAGCACCTGGCGGTGGTGGGCCGCGAGATCGGCGTGAACACGGGCCGGTCGCGCCGCTGCGGCTGGTTCGACGCGGTGCTGGTGCGCCAGTCGGTGGCGATCAACGGCATCGACGGCATCGCCCTGACCAAGCTGGACGTGCTGGACGGGTTGAAGACGCTGAAGATCTGCGTCGGCTATCGCATCAATGGCGAGGTTTTGGACTATCTGCCCAGCAGCCTGAAGGATCAGGCTTCGGCCGAGCCGGTGTTCGAGGAACTGGAAGGCTGGGACGAGAGCACCGCAGGCGTGCGGACCTTCAAGGACCTGAACGCCCATGCGCTGAAGTATGTGCGTCGGATCGAGGAACTGATCGGGGCGCCGGTGGCCCTGCTGTCGACCAGCCCCGAGCGCGACGACACCATCCTGATGCGCGATCCGTTCCAAGGCTGAGTTTACAGTTCCAGCCGAGGCAACGACGCCTTAACCGGTAGGGCATAGGGTGGCGCTCTGAAATGGAGCTCGCCCTGTGTTCGCCCTAGACGCCAAGACGATGCAGCGGATCGCGCCGGTGGTCCGGCGCGTGATCATCGTTGATCCCAACCCCGCCGCCGCGCGCCTGTTGCAGGACCTGTTGAAGGGGTTCGGATCGCGGGAGATCGTGGTCGAAGGCGACGAGGCGCGGGTGCTGGACCTGGCCCGTGAAATGGAGCCGGCGCTGATCTTCACTGAGCGCACGGGTCCTAGGCTGGACGGCGAGGCCTTGGTGCGGCGCATTCGGCGTTCGAGCCTGGCCTGCCGCCGCGCGCCGATCATCATGGTGACGGCGGAGGCCACCGCCAGCGCCATCAAGGGCGCGCGAGACTCGGGCGTGCACGAGTTCCTGAGGAAGCCCTTCACCAGCGGCGACCTACAACGCCGGATCGAGAACCTGGCGACCAAGCCGCGCGATTGGGTCGAGGCGGTCGGCTATATCGGGCCGGACCGGCGGCGCTTCAACTCGGACGACTACGCCGGGCCGCAGAAACGCAAGGCGGACAAGCCGCGCTCCAGCGCCGAGGCCGCTCTGGCGGTCAAGGATCAGGCGATGCGCATTCTGTTGTCAGCCTTGGCTCAGTTCGACAGCGATCCGATGCAGGCCGTGCGGGCGATCAAGCAGCAGGCTGAGACCTTGAAGGCCCTGGCCATCAAGACAGGCGACGCGCCGCTGGCCATTGCGGCGGCGGGACTGGACACGGCGCTGGCCGCCGGGGCGCCGACCAAGGCGGGGCTGACGGCGCCGGTTGAGGTGGTGCTGAAGCTGGCCTCGCCCGAGAGCCTAGCCCGGGCGGGTTAGGGCCGCCGCCCTCGATCCTCGGGGCAAGCCCGAGGATGACGGCGGAGAGCGGCCGTTGAGGCGATCCAGCAGGCCCTCAGGCGTCGACCAAATTGCGTTCTTCGGCAGCGGCGCGCATGGCCTTTTGCAGCTTTTCGAAGGCGCGGACCTCGATCTGGCGGACGCGCTCGCGGCTGACGCCGTACTGGCCGGCCAGCTCCTCAAGCGTGACCGGATCGTCCTTGAGGCGGCGCTCGGTCAGGATGTGCTTCTCGCGATCGGTCAGCTCTTCCATGGCTTCCTGCAGCAGGCCCATGCGGATGGACTTTTCCTCGCTCTCGGCCAGTTCGGTCTCCTGGCTGACGGCGTTGTCGTCGGCCAGCCAGTCCTGCCACTCGCTTTCGCCATCCGAACGCAGCGGCGCGTTCAGCGAGGCGTCGCCGCCGAGACGGCGATTCATGTTGGTGACTTCTTCTTCCGACACGCCCAGCTTGGTGGCGATGGCGGCGAGGTGCTCGGGGTGCAGGTCCCCTTCCTCGAAGGCCGAGATCTGGCTTTTGGCCTTGCGCAGGTTGAAGAACAGCTTCTTCTGGGCCGCCGTGGTGCCCATCTTCACGAGCGACCAGGAGCGCAGGATGTATTCCTGGATCGACGCGCGGATCCACCACATGGCGTAGGTCGCCAGGCGGAAGCCCTTGTCGGGATCGAATTTCTTGACGGCCTGCATCAGGCCGACGTTGCCCTCGGAGATGACCTCGCCGATCGGCAGGCCGTAGCCGCGATAACCCATGGCGATCTTGGCCACGAGGCGCAGGTGAGAGGTCACGAGACGGTGGGCGGCTTCGGTGTCCTGGTGTTCGCTCCACCGCTTGGCGAGCATGAACTCCTCGTCCTTGGTGAGCATCGGAAACTTACGGATTTCCGTAAGATACCGTGACAGTCCCTGTTCAGGCGACATCACCGTCAGCGTTTTATTGGCCATATGGTCCCTCCGGCTTCACGAGCTGGCGCTACGGCTTTGACCACATGACGTGCATCATCACCTCGCCCCTCAACTGACAAGATGGGAATCCGTTGCCCGAAACGAAAGGGGCGGATTGTCCCAATTGAACGGCGACGCTTCCTCGCCGTCTATATATCATCTAGCACAGATGTTGTTGCGAATAAAGCGGGCCGCGTTTAGAGGGCCGCCAGCAGGGTTTGCAGCCGCTGTATGTCCTGCGGCGGGGCGGTCTGAAAGCGCAGCGGCTCGCCGGTGACGGGGTGGACGAAGCCGAGGATGGCGGCGTGCAGGGCCTGGCGTTTCAGGCCGGCCTCGGCGATCGCGGCGCGGACGGAGGCGGCAGGGCTGCCCGAGCCATAGACGGGGTCGCCCAGCAGGGGCGAGCCCCTGGACGCCATGTGGACGCGGATCTGGTGGGTGCGGCCGGTCTGCAGGGTGCAGGCGACGCGGGCGGCGAGCGGGGCGTTGGAGGCCTTGGCCGGACGGCCGAAGGTCTGCTGGACGACATAGTCGGTGATGGCCTCTCGCCCGCCGGATTTCAGCACCGCCATCTTCTTGCGGTCGCCGCTGGAGCGGCCGATCTGGGTCTGGATGCGGCCCTTCTCGGGCGAGGGCGCGCCGCGCGTCAGGGCGACATACGTGCGCTCGATGTCGTGGGCGGCGAACAGGGCGGCCAGCCCCGCGTGGGCGCGGTCCGACTTGGCGGCGACCATGACGCCGGAGGTGTCCTTGTCCAGGCGGTGGACGATGCCGGGCCGGTCCGGATCGCCGAGGGTCGACAGGGCGGCGCAGTGGTGCAGCAGGGCGTGGACCAGGGTGCCGGTCTCGCAGCCGGGGGCGGGATGGACCGCCATGCCCGGCGCCTTGTCGATGACGATCAGGTCGTCGTCCTCGAACAGGATGGTCAGGGGGATGGCTTCGGGGCGCAGTTCAGCCGAGGCCCCTGGCGGCAGGATGATCTGGTAGTCGCCGGGCGCAGGCTTGGCCTTGGCCCCTACAACGGCGCCGTTCAGGGAGACCGCGCCCGCGTCCAGCAGCGCCTGGATGCGCGCGCGGGACAGTTCGGGAAGGGCGTCGGCCAGGGCGCGGTCCAGCCGCGCAGCGCCGGGGGCGACCTGGGCGGTCAGGACTATCAGGTCGGATTCGTCGTCGGTCGCGGGCATGATGTCGGTCACAAGGTGCGTTTAGCACGGGTGGCGGACGCCGTGAAAAAAGGGCGGCCCGACGGGACCGCCCTTCAATCGTCTCAGCGGGGTTCAGGCCCGCTTCTGCGTCGATCAACCGATGCGCGGGTCCAGGTCGCCGGCGGCGTAGCGCTTGGCCATCTGGGCGGTGGACAGCGGCTGGATCTTGGACGCCATGCCTTCGCAGCCGAACTGCTGATAGCGCTCCTGGCACAGCTTGCGCATGGCTTCCTTGGCGGGTTTCAGATAGGCGCGCGGGTCGAACTCGCCCGGCTTCTCGGCCAGAACCTTGCGGATGGCGCCGGTCATGGCCATGCGGTTGTCGGTGTCGATGTTGATCTTGCGCACGCCGTGCTTGATGCCGCGCTGGATTTCCTCGACCGGCACGCCCCAGGTCTGGGGCATCTGGCCGCCGTACTGGTTGATGATGTCCTGCAGGTCCTGCGGCACCGACGAGGAGCCGTGCATCACCAGGTGGGTGTTGGGCAGGCGTTTGTGGATTTCCTCGATCACGTTCATGGCCAGAACGTCGCCGTCCGGCTGGCGCGTGAACTTATAGGCGCCGTGCGAGGTGCCCATGGCGATGGCCAGGGCGTCGACCTTGGTGGCCTTGACGAAGTCGACGGCCTGATCCGGGTCGGTCAGCAGGGCCGAGTGGTCCAGCTTGCCTTCGAAGCCGTGGCCGTCCTCGGCCTCGCCCATGCCGGTTTCCAGCGAGCCCAGAACGCCCAGTTCGCCCTCGACCGAGACGCCGCACGAGTGGGCCATCTCGACCACGCGGCGGGTGACGTCCACGTTGTAGTCGTAGGAAGCGGGGGTCTTGGCGTCTTCTTCCAGCGAGCCGTCCATCATCACCGAGGTGAAGCCGTACTGGATGGCGGTGGCGCAGGTGGCCGGGCCGTTGCCGTGGTCCTGGTGCATGCAGACCGGGATGTGCGGATAAAGCTCGACCAGGGCGTCGATCAGTCGGGCCAGGACCACGTCGTTGGCGTAGGAGCGGGCGCCGCGCGAGGCCTGGATGATGACCGGCGCGTTGACGGCGTCGGCGGCCTCCATGATGGCCAGGCCCTGCTCCATGTTGTTGATGTTGTAGGCGGGCAGGCCGTAGTCATGCTCAGCCGCGTGGTCGAGCAGTTGTCGCAGCGTAATGCGCGCCATGTGTAGTCTCCTGAACCGATAGTGATTTTGCCCGAGGTCTTAGCCGGTCGGGTGCGGGAAGTCACGCCGCCGTGACAGGGCTTAGGCGTGGTGGACTTTGGGCGCGCAGACCTTAAGTGCTCCGGCGCCTGCGGGGCGTCTGACCAAGGAGCGGCGATGAGCCAGAACAATGATGCGCTGGCTGAAGACGGCGGCGGTTTCGACGTCGACGACTGGGCGCGGCTGACGCCTTTCGCCGGAGCGGTGGCGACGCTGGACGACGTTCAGGCGGGCAAGGCGGTCTTCGCCCTGGGCGACACCGAAGAGGCGCGCGTCATCGACATGGAGCTGCCTCAGCCCGTCATCTGGTGGGAGGAGGACGGCGAGCAGGCGGCCGTAATCGTCCAGGCCGAGGCCCATGTCGGGCCCGACGGCGAACTTATGGAAGTGTTGGGGCTGATCCTGCCCGATGGCGGCGGGGCGGTGGCTCTGCTGGACGATGTCGATTTGGTGGACGACACCGATCCGACGTGGCGCGATCTGGTCGCGCGCGCCATCGACATGGACGGCGAAGACTAAACATTCAGGCATCAGGGGCGAGGGCCGCGAACAGCCCTCGCCTTGACGTTTTTAGGCGGCGCGCAGAGCCTCTACGCCCGGCAGAACCTTGCCTTCCATCCACTCCAGGAAGGCGCCGCCTGCGGTGGAGACGAAGGTCATGTCGTCCGCCGTGCCCGCGTGGTGCAGGGCCGCGACCGTGTCGCCGCCGCCGGCCACCGCGACCAGCTTGCCGGCCTTGGCCAGTTCGGCGGCGTGTTTGGCGGCGGCCACGGTGGCCTTGTCGAAGGGCGGGACCTCGAACACGCCCAGCGGGCCGTTCCAGATCAGCGTCTTCGACAGGTCCATGGCGCGCATCAGGCGGGCGACGGTTTCGGGCCCGGCGTCGAGGATCAGGTCGTCGGCGGCGATGCGGTCCAGGGCGCGCACGCCCGACTCGATGCCCGGCTTGACGCCCTTGGCCACAACGACGTCGACCGGCAGCAGCAGTTCGCAGCCCTGGCGACGGGCTTCCTCGATGATCTCGCGCGCGGTGTCGGCCAGATCCTTCTCGCACAGCGAACCGCCGACATCGACGCCCTGGGCGTGCAGGAAGGTGTTGGCCATGCCGCCGCCGATGGCCAGGTAGTCCAGCTTGGCGACCAGGTTCTTCAGCAGGTCCAGCTTGGTGGAGACCTTGGCGCCGCCGACGATGCCGATGACCGGCTTCTGCGGCTTGCCCAGTGCGGCGTCCAGCGCCTCAAGCTCGCGCGCCATCGCGCAACCGGCATAGGCGGGCAGGAGGCGGGCCAGACCCTCGGTCGAGGCGTGGGCGCGGTGCGCGGCCGAGAAGGCGTCGTTGACGTAGAGGTCGCCCAGTTCCGCCAGTTGTTCAGCGAAGGCCGGGTCGCTCTTTTCCTCGCCCTTGTGGAAGCGGACGTTTTCCAGCAGCAGCACGCCGCCCGCGTCCAGATCGGCCACGGCGGCCTTGGCCTCATCGCCCACGCAGTCGTCGGCGAAGCGCACGGGGCCGTGCAGCAGCAGCTCAAGCGGCTCGACCACGGGGCGCAGGCTCATCGACGGCACGCGCTCGCCCTTGGGCCGATCAAAGTGGGCCAGCAGCACCACCTTGGCGCCCGCTTCGCGCAGGCGGTGAATGGTCGGCAGGGCGGCCTTCAGACGGGTGTCGTCGGTCACGTTCCCGTCCTCCATCGGCACGTTGAAGTCCACGCGGACCAAGGCGGTCTGGCCCGAAAGGTCGGAAACGTCGTCGAGGGTGCGGAAGGTCATTGTGAAGTTCCAGGTCTTCCTTCTCCCTATGGGAGAAGGTGGCCCGCAGGGCCGGATGAGGGTCGAAGGTATCAGTCGGCGTAAGCCGTGCTCAGGGCGCGATCAAGCGGGCGTGTGCACGAACGGCGGCGGTGATGACTTCCGGTTCGCTCAAGGCCTGGGCGTTGGAGAAGCGCAGAACGCTCCAGCCCAAGGCCTCCAGATCGATCTGTCTCAGATGATCGCTGGTCACGACCTCGTCCCGATCATGGACCCCGCCGTCGATCTCGATCACCAGCCGCAAGCGATCGCAGGCGAAATCCGCGACGTATCGGCCGATCGGATGCTGACGGCGGAACTTATGGCCGTCGATTTGGCCGCTTCTTAGCAGGGCCCAAGCCCGTTGCTCGGCCAATCCTGCGTCTTGTCGAAGTGAGCGGTCGAAGGCGGTGCGTTTCAATGTCATCGCGCCGACCCTCACCCTTTCGCGCAGCCAATCGCCTTCGGCTCTTGGGCGCTCAAGCCCTCTCCCAGCGGGAGAGGGCTTAGCATTTCCAGTTTACAGGAACTTGGCCATCACCAGGGCGGTGTCGGCCATGCGGGTCGCGAAGCCCCACTCGTTGTCGTACCAGGTCAGGACGCGGGCCAGCTTGCCGTCGACGACCTGCGTTTGCGGCAGGGCGGCGGTCGAGGAGGCGGCGACGTGGTTCAGGTCGACCGAGACCAGCGGGTCGGTGGTCGTGGCCAGGACGCCGCTCATCGGGCCGTTTGCGGCGGCCAGCAGGGCGGCGTTGATTTCCTCGGCGGTGACTTCGCGACCGGCGACGACCTTCAGGTCGACGACCGAGACGTTCGGGGTCGGGACGCGGATCGACGAGCCGTCCAGCTTGCCCTTCAGCTCCGGCAGGACCAGGCCCAGGGCCTTGGCGGCGCCGGTCGAGGTCGGGATCATCGACAGGGCGGCGGCGCGGCCGCGGTACAGATCCTTGTGCATCGTATCCAGCGTCGGCTGGTCGCCGGTGTAGGCGTGGATGGTGGTCATATAGCCGCGCTCGATGCCGAACAAGTCGTGCAGCACCTTGGCCACCGGGGCCAGGGCGTTGGTCGTGCACGAGCCGTTGGAGACGACGATGTCGTCGGCCGTCAGCGTCTCATGGTTGACCTTGAAGACGATGGTCTTGTCGGCGTTGTCGGCCGGCGCCGAGACCAGCACGCGCTTGGCGCCCGCCTTCAGGTGGGCCGAGGCCTTGTCCTTGGAGGTGAAGATGCCCGTGCATTCCAGGGCGATGTCCACCTTCAATTCGGCGTGCGGCAGGTTGGCCGGGTCGCGCTCGGCCGTGACCTTGATCTTGCCCGTGCCGACGTCGATCCAGTCCTCGCCGGTCGTGACCGTGCCGGGGAAGCGGCCGTGCACCGAGTCATAGCGGAACAGGTGGGCGTTGGTCTCGACCGGGCCCAGGTCGTTGATCGCCACGACCTCGATGTCCGTGCGGCCGTGCTCGACGATCGAGCGAAGGACGAGGCGGCCGATGCGGCCGAAGCCGTTGATGGCGACGCGAACGGTCATGGGGAGCAGTCTCCTAAACTGGGGGCGGTGATGATTGGCGCCTTAGTGGGACGGAGCGCGCGCGGTTGCAACCCCGTCGCCGTAACAAGGTATGATCGCCTGTAACCGTCCGGATGCGGTCAAGCCGCTCAGCAGCAGCGGAAGCCGCCCCCTTCGCCGAACCGTCGCGCTTCATGCAGGCGGAAGAAGGCGGTGCGGTCCAGCGGCGCCTGATCCGGATGGGTCGCCTTCGCATGGGCGACATAGGCGTCGTAGTCCGGCTGGCCGATCATCAACCCGGCGGTGCGGCGGGCGTCCTTGCCCCACCGCACCAGCGTGTCCCGACAGGCGCAGAGCAGGTCCGCGCCGCCAGGGGTAGAGGAAGCGGACGGCCTAAGCACGGGCGATGTCCATGGCTTCGTCCGCCAGGGTCAGTTCATGCGCGGCCGGGGTCTCCACCACGGTCGGTTGCTCGGACTTCAGCGCCTTCAGGCAGGCCCCGACGCCATAGACCACGACCGTCAGCACCACGAACAGGAAGCCCGCCGTCAGCGCCGAGTTGACGTAGTCGTTGACGATGACCCGGTGCATGTCGCCGATGGTCTTGGCCGGGGCCAGGATTTCTCCGGCGGCCATGGCGTCCTGATACTTCCGCGCATGGGCCAGGAAGCCGATCTTCACGTCGGGGTGGAACAGCTTCTGCAGCCCTGCCGTCACGGTGCAGATCAGCAGCCAGACCGCCGGAACCGCCGTGGCCCAGGCGAACCTCTGCCGCTTCATCTTGAACAGGACGACCGTGCCCAGGATCAGGGCGACCGCCGCCAGCATCTGGTTGGCGATGCCGAACAGGGGCCACAGGCTGTTGATCCCGCCCAGCGGATCGACCACGCCGGTGTAGAGGAAATAGCCCCACAGCCCGACCGTCAGGGCCGTGGCCACGACATTGCCGGTCCAGGACTGGGTCTGGCGCATCTTCGGCACGGCCATGCCCAGCAGATCCTGGATCATGAAGCGGCAGACGCGGGTGCCTGCATCGACCGTGGTGAGGATGAACAGGGCCTCGAACAGGATGGCGAAGTGGTACCAGAAGGCCATCATGGCCTTGCCGCCGATGACGCCCGACAGGATGTGCGCCATGCCCACGGCCAGGGTCGGGGCGCCGCCCGCGCGCGACAGGATGGAGTGTTCGCCCACGTCCTTGGCCAGCTGCTCCAGCTCGGCCGGGGTGATGTGGAAGCCCCACTGGGCCACGGCGGCGGCGGCCGAGGCCGCATTGTCGCCGATGACGGCCACCGGGCTGTTCATGGCGAAATAGACGGCCGGGTCCAGCACGGTGGCGGCGATCAGGGCCATGATGGCCACGAAGCTTTCGCACAGCATGGCGCCGTAGCCGATCAGCGGGATCTGGTTCTCGTTCTCCAGCAGCTTGGGCGTGGTGCCGGACGAGATCAGGGCGTGGAAGCCGGACACGGCCCCGCAGGCGATGGTGATGAACAGGAAGGGGAACAGGGCGCCGGAGAAGACGGGGCCGCTGCCGTCGATGAAGGGCGTGATGGCGGGCATCTGAATGTGCGGGCGCACGATCAGGATGCCGATGGCCAGGGCGACGATGGCGCCGATCTTCAGGAAGGTGGACAGGTAGTCGCGCGGCGCCAGCAGCAGCCACACCGGAATGACCGAGGCGATGAAGCCGTAGGCCATCATGGCCAGGGCCAGGGTCGTGCCCGACAGGGTGAAGGCGGGGCCCCAGAACGGATCCGCGGCGATATGGCCGCCGCCGATGATGGCCAGGACCAGCAGCACCACGCCGATGACCGACACCTCGCCCACGCGGCCGGGCCGCAGATAGCGCGTGTACAGGCCCATGAAGACGGCGATGGGAATGGTGGCGGCGACGGTGAACGTTCCCCACGGGCTCTCGGCCAGGGCCTTAACCACCACCAGCGCCAGCACGGCCAGGATGATGACCATGATCATCAGCACCCCGACCTGGGCGATGACGCCGGGGATCGGCCCCATCTCGGTGCGGACCATGTCGCCCAGCGACCGGCCGTCGCGGCGGGTCGACATGAACAGGACGATCATGTCCTGCACCGCCCCCGCCAGCACGGTGCCGACCAGGATCCACAGGACGCCGGGCAGATAGCCCATCTGCGCCGCCAGCACCGGCCCGACCAGGGGACCCGCGCCCGCGATGGCCGCGAAATGATGGCCGAACAGGACGTTGCGCGGCGTCGGCACGTAGTCGAGGCCGTCGTTATGCCTGACGGCGGGCGTGGGCCGCCGGGCGTTCAGCCCGAGCACCTTCCCGGCCAGGTAGCGGGCGTAGAAGCGGTAGGCGATGGCGTAGACGCACAGCGCCGCCACCACGATCCATACGGCGCTGATGCTTTCGCCCTGATGCAGGGCGATGACGGCGAGGGCGACCGCCCCCAATATGGCGATGGCGCCGAAAATCAGCGCGGTCCTGAGCTTGCCCATGGCGAAGGGTCCTCCGGGTCGACTGGGTGCGACCTTTCGCCTTTTTTGGACCCTAATCGCGCCCGGCGCCAATCGACAAAAGTCGTAGGCCGGCTTCCTTCTCCCCCTGTGGGAGAAGGTGGCAGGCGGAGCCTGACGGATGAGGGGGGTCGGCGCGGCGGTTTAGGTTCTGAGCGGACGTGGGGCCTTCCTTGAGGAAAGGTCGCGCAAGCACCCCTCATCCGGCCCTGACGGGCCACCTTCTCCCACAAGGGGAGAAGGATTACGGAGCGATCACTCGCACCTTGCCCGCCGCTTCGCCTGCGCGCGAACGCGCCTCGTCCGTGTCGGCGCCGCGCGCCAGGGCCACGCCCATGCGGCGAGTTTCGAAGGCCTCGGGCTTGCCGAACAGGCGCAGGTCGGCGGTCGGGACCGACAGGGCCTCGGCCACGCCCTCGAACACCACGCCTTGCGCCTCGATGCCGCCGTAGATGACGGCGCTGGCGCCCGGTTCGCGCAGGGTCACGTCCACCGGAAGGCCCAGAATGGCGCGGGCGTGTAGCGCGAACTCGCTCATCACCTGCGTCGCCAGCGTGACCAAGCCGGTGTCGTGCGGCCGCGGCGAAACCTCCGAGAACCACACCTCGTCGCCTTTGACGAACAGTTCGACGCCGAAGACGCCGAGGCCGCCCAGCGCGTCGGTCACCTTGGCCGCGATAGCCTGCGCCGCCTTCAGGGCGGCCTCGCTCATGGCCTGCGGCTGCCAGCTTTCGACATAGTCGCCCTTCTGCTGGCGATGGCCGATGGGGGCGCAGAAGGACGTAGCGACCGCGCCGTCGCGCAACGACCGCACCGTCAGCAGGGTGATCTCATAGTCGAAGTCGATCTTGCCCTCGACGATGACGACGCCGCCCGCGACCCGGCCCGAGGCTTCGGCGTAGGCCCAGGCGTCGGCCACGCCCTCAGGCCCCTCGACATAGGATTGGCCCTTGCCCGAGGACGACATCACCGGCTTGACGAAGCAGGGGAAGCCGACGGCCTGCGCGCCCGCCGCCAGTTCCTCGGCCGAGGCGGCGAAGGCGTAGGGGCTGGTCGGCAGGCCCAGCTCCTCGGCGGCCAGACGGCGGATGCCCTCGCGGTTCATGGTCAGCTGCGTCGCCCGCGCGGTCGGGATGACGCGCGCAAAGCCCGCTTCCTCAATGCCGGCCAGCACGTCGGTGGCGATGGCCTCGATCTCGGGCACGATGATGTGCGGCGCCTCTGCCAGGATCACGCCGTTCAGCACCTGGGCGTCGGTCATGGGGATGACGTGGCTGCGGTGCGCCACCTGCATGGCCGGGGCGTTGGCGTAGCGGTCGACCGCGATCACCTCGGCGCCGAGGCGCTGCAGCTCGATGGCCACTTCCTTGCCCAGTTCGCCCGAGCCGAGCAGCATGACGCGGGTGGCCGTGTCGGAGAGGGGGGTGCCGATACGCATGATCATCTCCGCTTCCTTCTCCCCTTGTGGGAGAAGGTGGGTCGCAGCGCGACCCGGATGAGGGGTGACGGCGGCGCGGTGTCCGATGTCATGCCGCCGGTCGAAGATCATTGAGGGGTGCGCCGACACCCCTCATCCGATCTGCTTCGCAGACCACCTTCTCCCACAAGGGGAGAAGGAGTCTTCTTGGTCGCTATCGCCTTACGGCTGCTTGAGCGCAGATTACAGCCGGGCCTTGACCTGTTCCACCACGGCCTCGGCGGTGATGCCGAACTCGCGGTAGAGGACTTCAGCCGGGGCGGAGGCGCCGAAGCCGGTCATGCCGACGAAGCCGCCGTCCTCGCCGATGAAGCGTTCCCAGCCCTGCTTGATCGCGGCCTCGACGGCGACGCGGACCGTGCCGCGGCCGATGACGGCGTCCTGATAGGCCTTGGGCTGCTGCTCGAACAGGGCGAAGCAGGGGACCGAGACGACGCGGGTCGGCGTGCCTTCGGCTTCCAGCATCTCGGCGGCCTTCAGGGCCAGGGCGACCTCGGTGCCGGTGCCGAACAGGGTGACCTTGGCCTCGCCGCTGGCGGCCTTCAGCTCATAGGCGCCCTTGCGCGACAGGTTCTCGCCCGCGTCGGTCACGCGGACGGCCGGGGTCTTCTGGCGCGACAGGCACAGGGCGGTCGGCGTGGTCTTGTGCTGCAAGGCGACCTGCCAGCACTCCAGCGCCTCGACCGTGTCGGCGGGGCGCATGGTCAGCAAGTTGGGGATGGCGCGCAGGGCCGCCAGATGCTCGACCGGCTGGTGCGTCGGGCCGTCTTCGCCCAGACCGATGCTGTCGTGCGTCAGCACGTGGATCGCGCGCACGCCCATCAGGGCGCCCAGACGGATCGCCGGACGGCTATAGTCTGCGAACGCCATGAAGGTGCCGCCGTAGGGGATGACCCCGCCGTGCAGCGCCAGACCGTTCATCGCCGCGGCCATGCCGAACTCGCGGATGCCGTAGTTCAGATAGCGCCCGGCGTAGTCCGGCGCGTCCATGATCTGCGTGTTCTTGACGAAGGTGTTGTTCGAGCCAGTCAGGTCCGCCGAGCCGCCGACCATTTCGGGGATGGCGGCGAACACCGTCTCCAGCGCCTCGCCCGAGGACTGGCGCGTGGCCATCGCGGGCTGGTCGGCGACCAGCTGCTTCAGCTTGGCGTCCAGCGCCTCGAAGGCGCCGGTGGGCAGGTCGCCGGCCATGGCGCGGGTGAAGTCGTCGCGGTGGTCGTGGTTCAGCAAGCGGGCTTCCCACGCCTTGCGGGCCTTGGCGCCCTGTTTGCCGACCTTGGCCCAGGCCTTCTGGACGCCTTCGGGCAGTTCAAACGGCTCGAACGGCCAGTTCAGCCCCTGACGCGTGGCGGCGATCTCGACAGCGCCCAGGGCGGCGCCGTGGGTCTTGTGGCTGCCTTCCAGGGTGGCGGCGCCCTTGCCGATCTTGGTCTTGCAGGCGATCAGCGTCGGCTTGTCCTGCTTGGTCGCCCAGTTCAGCGCCTTCTGGATCTGCTTGTAATCGTGGCCGTCGATGGCCTTGACCGCCCAGCCCGAGGCCTTGAAGCGGGCCAGCTGGTCAGTGGCGTCGGACAGCGACAGCTTGCCGTCGATGGTGATCTCATTGTCGTCCCACAGGACGCACAGCTTGTTCAGCTTCAGGCGGCCGGCCAGGGCGATGGCCTCCTGCGACACGCCTTCCATCAGGCAGCCGTCGCCGGCGATGACCCAGGTGCGGTGGTCGACCAGATCCTTACCGAAGCGCGCCGCCAGATGCCGCTCCGCAATGGCGAAGCCGACCGAGGTGGCCAGACCCTGACCCAGCGGGCCGGTGGTCGTTTCGATCCCGGCCATGTGGCCGTATTCCGGGTGGCCGGCCGTCTTGAAGCCCCACTGGCGGAAGTTTTCCAGCTGTTCCCGGGTCGCGTCCTTATAGCCTGTCAGGTGCAGCAGGCTGTAGATCAGCATCGACCCGTGGCCCGCCGACAGGATGAAGCGGTCGCGGTCGGCCCAGTCGGGGCGCGAAGCGTCGAACTTCAGGAATTTCGAATAAAGGACGGTGGCGACGTCGGCCATGCCCATCGGCATGCCGGGGTGGCCGCTCTTGGCCTTTTCGACCGCATCCATGGACAGCACCCGGATGGCGTCGGCCATTTGCTTGGGCGAAGGCTTGGCGAATGCGGCTTGGGCGTCGGTCACGGCGAGACCTTTCCTCAGGAACAGGATAAAGCGGGGGCGGCGCCGCTTTACCCCGGCGCGCCGGCAGGTTCTACACGGAATCTGGAAGAAAGGACCCCCATGGACGCGGTTACGGCTGCAAAGGCGCGGATCGATCGAGCGCTGGCCGATCTGGAACGCAAGGTGTTGGAGCTGAAGGCGAGGCCCGCCTCGGCCCCGCCCATCCCTGACGACGACCTGTTCGCGCCGCGTCCTTCGAACGCGGCCGACGTGGCGCGCATCGCCGAGCTTGAAGACGTCGGCCAGGAAACCGCTCAGGCCCTGGCCCGTGCGGCCGACGCCGTGCGCGAGGTGCTGGCGCAGCAGGTCGGGCAAGAGGAGACGAACTGATGGCGACAGTGACGGTAGAGGTCTATGGCCGACCCTATGCTGTGGGATGCGCCGACGGTCAGGAGGCGCGGGTGCGCGATCTGGCGGCCCAGTTCAATGATCGGGTGCAGGGCGTGGCTGATCAGGTGGGGCAGGTCGGCGACGTTCGCCTGTTCCTGATGGCCGCCCTGATGCTGTCGGACGAGCTTGCAGAGGCGAAGCGTCAGGCGGCGGTTCAGAACTCGGGCCGGGCCAAGGCGGCGGCTGCGGCTGTTGCGGCGCCCGCTGCGAACAGTGAAGGCGTGGCCGAGGCGTTGAACGCCGTGGCCGCAAAGATCGAGAAGATCGTCCAGACGATATAGGACGCCGACGCCTCTCCCTCCCCGTCCCGGGGAGGGTGGCTGAGGCCGTCAGGCCGAAGCCGGGTGGGGGCGGTGAAGCTATTCAGGCGCTGAGGGCCTATCACCAAGCCCTCCCCACCCGGTCGCTGCGCGACCACCCTCCCCGGGACGGGGAGGGAGAAACGCGCGCTTCGCCATTGTTGAAACCCGCTCGAACGCCTATCTTGTGCGGCGGCGGGTCCTGCTGCGGCTCACGTCGAAGACAACATATCCTTCTGACCTTAATTCACTCATAGGGATCTGTCCCTGTCCGGGCTCGAGGGCCTGGGCATACGGAGCCCACCTGGCTACCCAGGTCGAGAGGATTTAAACGTTCTTCACGGCTCACGCGGCGCCGCCAAGCCTCTTTTTTAGCGCGCTATGCTCGCGACGCGGTCGCTCGCGGCTTGAGCGCGTTTTCTGCGCTATCGCTCGCCGCGCGGCGGCTCGCTGGCTGAGCGCTGCTCCTCCCCATTTCATGGGGAGGTGGATCGGCGGCGAAGCCGACGAGACGGAGGGGCCGTTCCCGCGGGCGCGACTGCCCCTCCACCGCTAGGCGGTCCCCCTCCCCACAAAGTGGGGAGGAAAGACGACGCACGACCGTGTAGAGAAGCCCCATGACCCCCAAGCATGAACTTCGCGCCGCCATGCGCGCCCTTCGCAAGCGTCTGGCCGAGGCCGACGCCGAGGCGGCCGAGCGCGCGGGGGGCCATGCCGACGCCCTGCCGCCCGGCGAAACGGTCGCCCTCTACCGCGCGATGGGGTCGGAACTGGATGCGGACGCCCTCGCCAATGTCCTGCACCTGTCCGGCCGCCGTCTATGCCTGCCGGTGGTGCTGGAGCGCGACGCGGCCATGATCTTCCGCGCCTGGGCGCCGGGCGAGCCGCTGGAGCTGGACGCCGCCGGATGCCCGGCGCCTCTGCCGCTCGCTGACGCCGTGACGCCGGACCTGATCCTGACGCCCCTGCTGGCTTTCGATGCTCACGGCGGTCGGCTGGGGCAGGGCGGCGGCTATTACGACCGGACGTTTGCGGTGCTGGCTGACGCCCGGCGCATCGGCTTCGCCTATGCGGGGCAGCAGGTCGAGCCGCTTGATCTGGAACCGCATGACATCCGCCTGCATGGCGTTTTGACCGAGACCGGCTATAGAGCCTTCCCATGAGATTGGCGTTTTTCGGTGACGTGGTCGGCAAGTCCGGGCGCGATGGGCTTTCGGACCACCTGCCGGGGCTGAGGCGCGACCTCAAGCTCGACTTCGTGGTGGTCAACGCCGAGAACGCGGCGGGCGGTTTCGGCATCACCGAGAACACCGCCAACGACATCTTCAACGCTGGGGCCGACGTCCTGACGCTGGGCAACCACAGCTGGGACCAGCGCGAGGCCCTGACCTATATCGTGCGCGAGCCGCGCCTGATCCGCCCGGCCAACTATCCGCGCCTGATGGACGCGCCGGGGCGCGGCGCCGACGTCTTCGTCACCGCTGACGGCCGCCGGGTGCTGGTCATCAACGTGCTGGGCCGCGTCCACATGGACCCGATGGACGACCCCTTCAGCGCGGTGGAGCGCGAGTTGGAGGCCGCGCCGCTAGGCGTGGTCGCCGACGCCGTCATCGTCGACATGCACGCCGAGGCGACCAGCGAGAAGATGGGCATGGGCCACTTCTGCGACGGCCGCGCCAGCCTGGTGGTCGGCACCCACACCCACGTTCCGACGGCGGACGCCCAGATCCTGCCCGGCGGCACGGCCTATCAGACCGACGCCGGCGGTTGTTGCGACTACGACTCCGTCATCGGCAACGACAAGGAAGAGCCGCTGCGCCGCTTCACCACCCGGCTGTCGGGCGGCCGCTACGTCCCCGCCAGCGGCCCGGCCACCGTCTGCGGCGTCTTCGTCGAGACGGATGACCGCACCGGCCTGGCTGTGCGCGTCGAGCCGATCCGCGTCGGCGGCCGCCTCAGCCAGGCGATCCCGCAGGTCTGACGGCGCCTAAGCGCGTTTGGCCTGCACCAACTGCTGGCGCAGGGCGGCCAGCTGTCGGGCGCGGTGTTCAGGGGCGTGGGTTTCGCTCACATAGGCCTGGGCCGCGCGGGCCAGGGCCAGACGCCGTTCGGGCGCGACAATCAGGCTCTCGATGGCCTGGCTCAGGCCTCGCGGCGTCAGATCATCCACATAGACCGCGTGCGGGCCGCTGGCCTCGCGCAGGCCGCCGCGCCCGGATGAGACCAGCGCCGCGCCGGCCGCATGGGCCTCCAGCGCGGTCAGGCCCAGAGGCTCGGCCCAGACTGAGGGCGTCAGGGCGATGGCCGCGCGCTGCATCTCGGCGCGCACCTGCGCCAGCGGCGCCGACTTCAGCACCCGGACGCGCTCGCCGAACCGCTCCAGCGACGCAATGTGAGGCGCGGCCCACGCTGCGTGTTTGTCCCAGTCGTTCAGCATAAGCACGGCGCGCCAGTCAGGATGCCGCTCCAGCAGGGCGGGCAGGGCGGCGCAGATCAGGTCCACGCCCTTTTCCGGCATGGCGCGACCGGCGAAGGCGATCGCCGGCTCGCGCTGGTCCGTCGGGCCGCGCCACAGCTCCACGTCGATGGGGTTGGGCACAGCGAAGGCCTTGGCCTCCAGCCGAGGGAAGTTCTTCAGAAAATCCCGCCGCGCCGCCTCGCTGACGAAGATCAGCCCGTCCATCCGGTCATAGCGCCGCTCATAGCGCCAGCGGTCGATGACATGGCGCGGGGGTTTCACTGCGTTGTGGCGATACAGGGTGATGGCCGCGTTCGGGAAATGCCGGGTCAGGGCGACGGCCTGCTGCGTCTGCTGATGGAACTCAATGACGTCGGGGCGATAATCGGCCAGCGCCCGACGCAGGGCTTTCAGACGGTTTGCCGCGGGCAGGGTCTGCGTCCGCACGTCGCCGTGATCCTGGGCGCCTTCGCAGCAGAAGATGCGAACCTCGCCGCTGTCCGCCCGCGCCATGGTGCGCGCCACCGTCTCCATCGAGTTCGGCTGGTGCAGGTCGAAGCGCGCGCCGACAGGCATGACGACGGCGGTTCTCATGCCCGTGCGTGTCCGGTCAGTCGGGGGTTCTGGCGGCGGCGCGGGCTTCCAGCGCGCGCAGGCTGGCTTCTTCGGCCTTCAGGTCTTCAGTCAGCTGGGCCTTGAGCGCCGGATCGGCGATGGCGGCCAGGGCGGCGCGCGTCTCCTGCACCGCCTGACGACGGGCGGCGATCAGGCGCGACAGTTCGTCCGGCTCATGCAGGGCCGGACCCGAAGCGGTCGCACGACGGATCGCCTGCGCCTCTTCTTCCTCGGTTGTTTTCAGCGCGGCGGCCTGCCGGGCGGCGGCCGCGTCGCGCAGGGCGTGCTGGACCGGATCGCCGCCCTCGAACTCGCAGGCCGACAGCAGGGCGGCGCCCGCGACGACGAGGATGAGGGCGCCAATCCGGGCTTTTGCTCTCATCAGCCTTCGATCCAGTTCGGCATCCAGCCTTCGTGGAACTCGCGCACATGGGCGACGGGGATGCGGAACAGCTCCCCCTTCGGTCCCGAGGAGGCGAAGTCCGTCCCCTTGACCTGGCCTACGACCGAGGCGTGCAGCCCGGCGGCCTGCGCCTTTGCGATCAGGGCGTCCGCGTCCGAGACGGCGACCAGATAGCGGGCCTGGTCCTCGCCGAACAGGAAGGCGTGGGCGTGGGCGGCGCTGGAGGCGTTCAGCTCGATCCCGACGTCCGAGGCCAGGGCGATGTCCGCCGCCGCCCCGACCAGGCCGCCGTCCGACAGGTCGTGAACGACCGTCAGTTCGCCCGCCTCGATCAGGCCGCGCACGAAGTCGCCGGTCTTGCGTTCCAGCTTCAGGTCGACCGGCGGCGGGGCGCCGTCCTCGCGGCCCAGAACTTCGCGCAGGTAGATGGAGGCGCCCAGTTCGCCGTTGGTCTGGCCGATCAGGACCAGCACGTCGCCCTCGGCCGCGCCGGCGAAGCCGGTGGTCACGTCGTAGTTGGTCAGCAGGCCCACGGCGCCGACGGTGGGCGTCGGCGGAATGGCGACGCCGTTGGTCTCATTGTACAGGCTGACGTTGCCGCTCACGACGGGGAAGTCGAGCTCGCGGCAGGCCTCGGCCATGCCGTCGGTGGCGCGCACGATCTGGCCCATGATCTCGGGCCGCTGGGGGTTGCCGAAGTTGAGGTTGTCGGTGATGGCGATGGGGCGGCTGCCCACGGCGGTCAGGTTGCGCCACGCCTCTGCAACCGCCTGCTTGCCGCCTTCATAGGGGTCGGCCTGGACATAGCGAGGGGTGCAGTCCGAGGTGACGGCCAGGCCTTTCTCCGTGCCGTGGACGCGGATCACGCCCGCGTCGGCGCCGGTCGAGCTGTCCTGCAGGGTGTCGGCCATGACGTGGCGGTCGTACTGCTCCCAGATCCAGCGCTTGGAGGCCATGTCGGGGCAGGCGATGACCTTCAGCACCGCGTCGTTCCAGCTTTCGGGCGCGGGCACTTCGCCCGGATCGAGGCGCGGTTGCAACTCGGGCTGGACCCAAGGGCGGTCATACAGGGGCGCGTCGTCGAACAGCGGAGCCAGCGGCACGTCGCAGACGATCTCGCCGTGATGCTTCAGCACCAGATGGCCGGTGTCGGTGGTCTTGCCGATGACGGCGAAGTCCAGGCCCCACTTCTGGAAGATGCAGTAGCCGACGTCCTCGAAGCCCGGCTTCAGGACCGCCAGCATTCGCTCCTGGCTTTCCGACAGCATCATCTCATAAGCGGTCATGCCGGTCTCGCGCTGGGGCACCTTGTCGAGGTCCAGTTCGACGCCGACGCCGCCCTTGCCGGCCATTTCCACGGACGACGAGGTCAGGCCCGCCGCGCCCATGTCCTGAATCGCGGCCACGGCGCCCGAGGCCATCAGCTCCAGCGTGGCCTCGATCAGCAGCTTTTCGGCGAAGGGGTCGCCCACCTGCACCGTCGGGCGCTTGGCGTCCGACTCATCGTCGAACTCGGCCGAGGACATGGTGGCGCCGTGGATGCCGTCGCGGCCGGTCTTGGAGCCGAAATAGACCACGTCGTGGCCCGCTTCCGGCGCCGCCGAATAATAGATCTCGTCGGCGCGAGCCAGGCCCACGCACATGGCGTTGACCAGGATGTTGCCGTTGTAGCCCTTGTGGAAGTTGGTCTCGCCCGCGACCGTCGGCACGCCGACGCAGTTGCCGTAACCGCCGATGCCGCTGACCACGCCCTTGACCAGACGCTTGGTCTTCTCGTGGCCGGGCTCGCCGAAGCGCAGGGCGTTCAACAGGGCCACCGGGCGCGCGCCCATGGTGAAGACGTCGCGCATGATGCCGCCCACGCCCGTCGCCGCGCCCTGATAGGGCTCGATGTAGGAGGGGTGGTTGTGGCTCTCCATCTTGAAGATGCAGGCGTCGCCGTCGTCGATGTCGATCACGCCGGCGTTCTCGCCGGGGCCGCAGATGACGCGCGGTCCGGTGACCGGGAACTTCATCAGCTGGTTCTTCGACGACTTGTAGGAGCAGTGCTCGGACCACATGACCGAGAAGACGCCCAGCTCGACCTGGTTGGGCTCGCGGCCCAGCCGGTCCAGCAGGACCTGATATTCATTGGGGGCGAGGCCGTACTCTTCGGCCAATTGGGCGATGGTTTTTTGGGGCGCGCTCATGGGCGGGCCTTCTAGCCCTCTCCGAGGCGTCTGTCAGCCCGTCACCGGCGTTCGACGCCGCGTCTCAAACCGAAGACGATGATGACTCCCGCCACCACCAGCGCGAACGCCGCCGCCAGGGCCGTGAAAGCCAGCACGGGCTTGACTTCCTGCTCGGCCACAAAGGCCCCGACCAGACCCCAGGCGATGGGCAGGGGATAGGCCAGGGTCCGCAGCGCCCAGGTCACGCCGATCCCGACCAGGGTGGTGACGACCACGGCCAACACGGCCCACCCGGTCGGCGACAGGGTGGCGGGCAGGGCCTCGAACGCCGTCGCCACGGTGATCAGATTCAGCGGCGCCGCGACCGTCAGCCACCCGGCCAGCGCCGCCAGCGGCCAAATCACGAACCAGCGGTCCCGCTCCATCGCCCCGGTCGCGCGGATCGTTCGCGCACTGGCCAGCATCGGCAGCAGCAGGGCCAGCAGCGCGGCGAAGATGACCAGAACGCTGGCCGCCTTCAGGTTCATCGCCGCCATGACGATCCAGAAACCGATGCCGAAGAAGGCTACGGCCGACGGCCAGCCCATGCGGTTGATCAGGACGCTTTCGCCTGTCTGCGGCAGGGCCTGGCGCCCGGCGTAAACCAGGATTCCCAGATACAGCAGGCTCCAGATCGAGAAGGCGTAGCCGGCCACCCGCAGCGTCTGGTTGCCGTCGGCGGCGAACTCGGCCTGGCTCAGGCCGAAACCGCCCAAGGCCTGCACAACGGGCACGATGACGGCGAAGACGGCGGCGGCCAGGACGGCGAGGCGGCGTGTCCGCTGGGCGGGCGTGGGGCGTTCGATGGCGATCATGCGTCTCTCCGGCTCAGCTTCGCCTTAACTACGCGCCGGGGCCCAGAAGGTTCATCGGGCTACGATGGAACCGCCGCCCGCCTTCCCGCCTTGCTTTTGGGTCATTGAGAAGGAGGTCGTCATGCCTGACCCAAACAAGCCAGAACCCATCGAGCAGACGCTTGAAGAGGAGGTTGAGACCAACCGCGCCCTCGAACAGGGCCTGGGCGTCGGCGCCCGCGAACTGGCCGCCATCCACGAGTCCGGGGCCGAGGGCACCCTGGAGCGCGCGACCGATGAGGACGGCGAACCGGTCGAGGAAGAGGTCGAGGTCGGCGACGCTGGCCGCAGCACCAGCCTCCTGGATCGCAAGGAGCCTTAAACCGCCGCGTAGATGCTCTGGAACAGGATGGCGCCGTCGGCGCTGCCCAGTTCGGCTTCGAACGCACGGTCCGGGTGAGGCATCATCCCCAGCACATTGCCGCGCTCGTTCTGCAGGCCGGCGATGTCGCCGACCGAGCCGTTGGGGTTGTCGACGTAGCGGAAGACGACCTGGCCCTCGCCCTCGATGCGTTTCAGCGTCTCTTCGTCGGCGTAGTAGTTCCCGTCGGCGTTGCCCTGGGTCATGACGATTTCGCGCTGGCCCTGATAGCCCGAGGTGAAGCGGGTCTGGCCGTTGGCGACGGTGATGCTGATCGGCTTGCAGATGTATTTCAGGCTGCTGTTGCGCATCAGGGCGCCCGGCAGCATCCCGGCTTCGCACAAGACCTGGAAGCCGTTGCAGATGCCGACCACGGTGACGCCGTCGTCGGCGGCCTTCTTGACCGCCTGCATGATCGGGGCCTGAGCCGCCATCGCGCCGCAGCGCAGATAGTCGCCGTAGGAGAACCCGCCCGGCAGCACGATCAGGTCGAGGCCCTTGGGCAGTTCGGTCTCGGCGTGCCAGACCATCTGGACCTGTTCGCCAGTGGAACGTTCGACGGCGACCTTGCAGTCGCGATCGCAGTTGGAACCGGGGAAAACAATGACGGCTGCGCTCATGGCCGGGCCTCCTAGCACCCTTCGCGAGGAATGTCAGGCGGGGCCGCAAAATGAAAAGGCCGCCCCCGGCGGGGCGGCCTTTCCTGTCAGAGCGAACGCCCGGTTCAGGCTGTCTGACGACGGCGCTGCAGCGTCAGAGCCGCAAAGCCCGCCAGCGCCGTGGCCAGCAGGATCATGGCCCACTCCGTGAGGGTCGGGACGGCGGCGGGGGTCGTGGTGGTCGTGGGGCCTACCGCGATGCTGGAAGGATTGACGCCGACCGTGATGGTGTCGACCACGGTGTTCGTGGCCGTATTGATGACCGACACCGTTCCGGGAATCCCGCCGCCATGGGCGCCGTAGTTGGCGACGTAGAGCCGCGATCCATCGCTGGAAAAAGCCAGCGAGTGAGGGTTCGATCCCACGTTGGTGGCGGCTGTTTCAGCGAGAGTCGTCGTGTCATAGCCGTAGACGACGCCGCTGCTCCCGTAGCTGGCGACATAGACGGAAGTTCCGTTCGGATGCACCGCCGAGGCGTGAGGCGTCAAGCCGGTCGCATATGTGCCCATCACCGTGTGATCGCTCGTTCTGATCTTCGTCACCGTGGGACCTTGAGCCTCGACGACGTAGGCGAAGTTCCCATCCTTGGAGAACGCTACGTGGTAGGCGGCCTTAAATGCGCCGGACGGAATCGACAGTGTCTTAATCACGGCGTTGTCGCTCGTCTGGATGACGGAGACGCTGCTGCTGCGGAAGTTGACGGCGTAGACAAAGGCGTTGTCAGGCGAAACGGCCACGCTGATGGGGCCGTCTTCGACCGTCACAGTGGCGACGACGGCATTGCTGGCCGTGTCGATGACCGAGACGGTGTCCGAGCCGAAGTTGGCGCTGTAGGCGCGGGCGCCGTTGGGCGATACCGCCACGCTATAGGGCGTGGTTTCGACGGAAATGGTGTGCACCAGGGCGTGGCTGGCGGTGTCGATGACTGAAACAGTGCCGCTGCCGGCGTTTGCGGCGTAGGCGCGAGCGCCATTGGGCGAGATGGCTATGCCCTGGGGGTTGGCCCCGACGGCGACGGTATGGATCGAGTTCCCCTCATTGGGACGAATGATCGAAACCGTGTTGGAGCCGGCGTTGGCGACATACAAGGTCTGAGCAAACGCCGGACCGGCCAACCCCATCGCAACGACGGCGCCGAGAAGCACGCGTCGCACGCGCCCGGCGACTGGCGTAATATTCATGATTGAGCCTTCCCCTCTGTGCAAGAAACGCTGGTTTCTCGCAGTCTGGGAAAAAGCACTCTTCATTGCTTATGGCAACGCTTGATGAGCGGTTATGATCACGATGTTCTGCCGCGCCCGGTCAGCTAGGCGATGAGCCAGACCGCAAAACCGCCCAGCGGCAGCGCCGCCCGACCCAGCTGGTCGAGGGTCCAGCCCCACCGCCGCCCCTGCCGATCAGCACCACCACGCCGAAGCGGTCAGCGGCCCAGGCGCCCAGATTGCCCGCCATCATGCCCGGGCCAAACACGGCGAAGACCCAGGGCGCGCCTCCGGTCCCACGCCCGTCACGCGTTCGTCGTCAACCCGCCAGGCCGGCCTTGATGCGCGGATGAGACACCGACAGGCCCAGGGACTGCGCGGCGTACAGCTCCAGCAGGACGCGATCCTCCTCGTCGCCCAGTCGTAGCCATCGCGCGGCCACGGGCGGCGGCGGGACGGCGCGCGTCGATACGTCGGGCGTCCCCAGGCCGCTCGCCGAGACCGTCTGCGCCAGCCGCACGGACGGCGCCAGGGTGCGGACCTCGTCCACATGCGGGGGGCTGCCGACCAGGACGGGCTCCTCGCCGTGATAGAATAAATAGAGAGCGTCGCGATCCGGCAGGCGCGCCCGCGTCAGGGGGCGCAGGGGCTGGTCCAGCAGCCGCCGCAGCAGGTCGGGCATGGCCGAAAGTCGCGCTTGATGCATGTCGGCCGCCGAGCCTTAGCCCCGGTTCTCGTAGGTCGCCGTGATCGACGCCTTGGCCAGGGTGTGGAAATGCAGGTTGAAGCCGAAGACGGCGCCCGAGTTGTCCTCGGTCACGTCCAGACGCTCCACGTCGACCGCGAAGACGGTGAAGATGTAGCGGTGCGGGCCGTGGCCGGGGGGCGGGGCGGCGCCGCCGAAGCCCGCCTCGCCATAATCCGTGCGGCCCTGCACGGCGCCCTTGGGCAGATCGGCGCCGCCCACGGCGCCCGCGCCGGCGGCCAGCTCACGGACGTGTGCGGGGATGTTGGCGACCGTCCAGTGCCAGAAACCCGAGCCGGTGGGGGCGTCGGGGTCGTAACAGGTGACGGCGAAGCTCTTGGTCCCTTCCGGCGCGCCCGACCACGACAGTTGCGGGGAGGTGTTTCCGATCGCCTTGACCTGGGCGTCGGGCAGGACGCCTCCGTCGGAAAAATCGGTCGAAGTGACGGTGAAGCTCATGGCGGCCCTCTCCCTTGGCGGCGGATTCGATCTCTAGGCTAACGGAAGACTCGCCACGGGCGTTGCCGCGCGACATTCTGTCCCCAGCTTAAGTCAAGCTGTCTTGATGAGCGGAGGAACGGGATGCTGCAAGCCCTGTTGGACCGAACCTTTCAGACGCGGGCGATCCGGGTGCGGCTTCCGGACGGCCGAGAGCTGACGGCGGGGCCGGGCGAACCGGAGCTCACGGCCGTGTTGGCGGACATGAAGGCGGCGGTCGCCATCGCCGCCAACCCCGACCTGGCCTTGGGCGAGTGCTTCATGGACGGGACGTTCAGCATCGAGGGCGGGAGCATCTATGACTTCCTGCGACTGACCAGTTCGCAACTAGCCTTGCGGCAGCGCTCGCCGAAACTGAGTTGGCTCCAGCGAATTCGTCGCGGGGCGGAGCAGGCCAACGACCGCCTGCACGCGCGCAGCAACGTCCACCACCACTATGATCTGACGGTCGACTTCTATCGCCTGTTTCTGGACGAGGACCTGCAATACTCCTGCGCCTTCTTCGAGACGCCGGACGCCACTCTGGAAGAGGCGCAGGCGGCCAAGAAGCGCCGCCTGATCGACAAGCTGTTGCTGGAGCCGGGCCATGCCGCCCTGGACATCGGCGCCGGATGGGGCGGGCTGGGCCTGTCGATGGTCGAGCGCGGCGCGCGCGTGACGGGCGTCACCTTGTCCACCGAACAGCACCGCACGGCCAATGAGCGGGCGGCGGCCCTGGGCGTCGCCGATCGGGCCGATTTCCGCCTTCAAGACTATCGCGACCTCGACCAGACCTTCGATCGCATCATCTCGGTCGGCATGTTCGAGCACGTCGGGGCGCCGAACTATCAGGAGTATTTCGACACCGTCGCCCGCCTGCTGGTCGACGACGGGGTGGCGGTGATCCACGCCATCGGCCGCAACTCGCCGCCCAACCGCACCCAGCCGTGGATTCGCAAATACATCTTCCCCGGCGGCTATATCCCGGCCCTGTCCGAGGTGCTGCCCGCCATCGAGCAGGCGGGCCTGTGGGTCACGGATATAGAGATCCTGCGCCTGCACTACGCCGAGACGCTGCGGCATTGGCGCGAGCGGTTCCTGGCCCGTCGCGGCGAGGCCCTGGCCATGTATGACGAGCGCTTTTGCCGGATGTGGGAGTTCTACCTGGCCTGCAGCGAAGTCGCCTTCCGCGAACTGAGCCACATGGTGTTCCAGCTGCAGCTGTCCAAGAAGCAGACGGCCGTGCCGCTGAGCCGGGATTATCTGTGCGGGTAGGGAGCTTTCCTCCACATGCAATGGGGAGGGGGACCGCGTAGCGGTGGAGGGGCTTTACAACAGCGGAACCAAGCGGCCCCTCCGTCACGTCGGCTGCGCCTCCGCGCCACCTCCCCATTGCATGGGGAGGAAATGAAAAAGGCCGCCCTTTCGGGCGGCCTTGATCGTCTGATCTGTTACCGCCTCAGGCGATTTCGATCCGGTAGCTTTCGATGACCGTGTTGGCCAGCAGGGTGTCGCACATGCGCTTCACCTCGGCCTCCTTGTCGGCGACGGCGTCGTCGAGGTCGAACTCGATCAGCTTGCCGACGCGGGCGTTGGCGACGCCGCTCCAGCCCAGACCCTGCAGGGCGCCTTCGACGGCCTTGCCCTGCACGTCCAGAACGCCGGGCTTGAGGAAGACGTGAACTTTAACCTTGGCCATTAATGCAGCCCTCCCTGAATCACGGTCGGCATGTCCTTCATGATGCCGAGGCGGCGGGCCACCTCGGTGTAGCTTTCGATGACGTCGCCCATGTCGCGGCGGAAGCGGTCCTTGTCCAGCTTCTCGCCCGTGGTGGTATCCCACAGGCGGCACGAGTCGGGGCTGATCTCGTCGGCCAGGATGACGCGGCTGAAGTCGTTCTCCCACACGCGGCCGAACTCGATCTTGAAGTCCACCAGGGTGATGCCGACGGCGCCGAACATGCCGCACAGATAGTCGTTCACCCGCACCGTCATGGCCAGAATGTCGTCCAGCTCCTGGGTCGAGGCCCAGTTGAACGCCGTGATGTGCTCTTCGGTCACCATCGGGTCGTTCAGCTCATCCTTCTTGTAGTAGAACTCGATGATCGAACGGGGCAGGGGCGTGCCCTCTTCCTGACCCAGGCGCTGGGCCAGAGAGCCGGCGACGACGTTGCGGCAGACGACTTCCAGCGGAATGATCTCGACTTCGCGGATCAACTGCTCGCGCAGGTTCAGGCGCTTGATGAAGTGGTTGGTCACGCCGATCGAGTTCAGGCGCGACATGATGAATTCGCTGATGCGGTTGTTGATGACGCCCTTGCCCTCAAGCGTCGCCTTCTTCTGGGCGTTGAAGGCGGTCGCGTCGTCCTTGAAGTATTGGATCAGCGTGCCGGGCTCAGGTCCCTCGTACAGGATCTTGGCCTTGCCCTCGTAGAGCTTCTTGCGCTTGGTGTTCATCATCGGGTCCCGAACGGGAAGAAAAACAGATGACCGCAAAACGAAAAACGCGCGGCCCGAAGGTCGGGGCGGCGCGGTCCTGAATCGACGGCGGCTATGACAGAGCCACGCGCCCTTTAGCCGAAGGGCGTCTGTGACACAAATATCCTGAAGCGCCCTTACGTCAGCGTCGCCACGGAAGCCCAGTTGCGTTCGGTCGCGGCGGGGGCCATAGAGCCGTTTGCGGACAAGACTTGGTCCGCGGCTGGAGTTACGACGCGCATGACGACCTTCGACGATCGGGAACAGGCCTTCGAGGCCAAATACGCCCTCGATCAGGAACAGGAATTCAAGGCCATCGCGCGTCGCAACAAGATGCTGGGCCTGTGGGCGGCCGAGAAGATGGGCCTGTCGCCGGAAAGCGCCGAGCAATACGCCGCCGCCGTGGTCCGCGCCGACTTCGAGCAGCCGGGCGAGGAAGACGTCTTCCGCAAGGTCGCCGGCGACTTCAAGGGCTCGGGCCTGACCGTCTCCGAGGGCGAGCTGCGCTCCAAGATGGACGAACTGGCCTCGATCGCCCGCGAACAGATCCGCGCCGGCGAATAAGCCGCTGGATCAGCCGGGGGGCTTGGCGGCTGAGTTCCTGATGGGGACTTCAAAACGGCGGCCTCATCCTCAGAGGGCGACCAAAACATAAGGCCGCTGCCGGCGATCGGCAGCGGCCTTTTGCTTTTGAGCGATGCGCCCGCCGGTTATTTCGGCATCAGCACCGTGTCGATGACATGCACCATGCCGTTGGACTGAGCCATGTCGGCCTGGGTGACCATGGCCTTGCCGCCCTTGGCGTCGGTCAGCTCCCACTTGCCGCCGCCCATGTCCTTGGCCGTCAGCTTCTCGCCCTGAACGGTGGTCAGGGTGGCCGTCCCGCCGTTGGCCTGAGCCTGGGCGGCGAGGTCCGCGGCGGTCAGACGGCCGGGCACGACGTGGTAGGTCAGAATCTTGGTCAGGGCGGCCTTCTGCGCCGGCTGCATCAGACCCTCGCGTGTCGCGGCGGGAATCTTCTCGAAGGCGGCGTTGTCGGGGGCGAAGACGGTGAAGGGGCCGGGACCCTGCAGACGCTCGGCCAGACCGGCGGCCTGGATCGCGCTGACCAGGGTGGTCAGGTTCGGCGCCTTGGAGGCGTTGGCGACCAGATTGTCTGACGGGTTCATCGCTGCGCCGCCGGCCATCGGCTCGGTTGCGGCGGAGGTCATGGGCGGCGGCGCCACCTCGACGGGGGCTGGCTCCTGCTTGGCTTCGTTCTGGCCGCAGGCGGCCAGCGCCAGCAGGGCGAAGCTCGAAACGGCCGCGAGCGCGGCGGTGCGATGGGTCATCATGGCTTCTCTCCTTCGATGAACGGGCGGCGCCCGTGTCGGGAAGGATTACGACTCAAAACCCCAAAAGGATGCGGTGGCGATCAAATTTTCCGGCGCGACACGTGAACGGGCCAAGCCGATCATTTGCGCCCGGCGGCCAGATAGGGGCTCAAAATGGACCACTGCGCCAGTTTTTTCTCGAAGGGCCGCGCGTGGGCGGGGCTGGATGACGGCAGGTCGAGCAGGGCGGCCGTGGTCGCGCCCTCCAGGATGCGCCGCCCCGCGCGCGCCGCCGTTCCGCCATTGAAGGCGACCGCGTCCAAGGCCGGAAGACGCGCCGTCAAGTCGATCAGATCCGCGGTTTCGGGATTGCGGATGGCGGCGTCCAGACTGCCGCGACGCTCGGCCGAGGCGATCACGTCCCACAGGCCGACGCCATGCGCCAGGAGCGCCTCCAGCCGCGCCGGGTAGGGCAGGGCGGCCAGCGGCGCGCCGAGCAAGGCCTCTATCAGCCGCCAGAAGGCGTTGCGCGGGTGAGCGTAGTATTGACCCGCGCTCAGCGAGGCGTCGCCCGGCAGGCTGCCGAGGATCAGGACGCGCGTGCGTTCGTCAACGACGGGCGCAAAGCCAACCCGGCGGGCCGTGCTCACCGGTCGCGCCGGAACCCGGTCAGCTGACGGCCGAAGGCGGCGAATTCCTCGCCCATCAGGAAGCCGGTCACCGGGTGCATCGGATGGTTGGCGCGCGGTTCGCCGCTGTTGTAGGCGGACACCATGCCGAAGTTGAAATAGATGAAGCCGTACTGCTTGCCGCTGCGCTGGATCAGGGCGGCGACCTGTTCCCTGAGGTCCCCCGCCGCGCCTTGCAGGGCCTCCATCAGGATTTTGACCGGCCGCCCGTCCTCGCCCGAGAAGCTCAGGGACCAGGGCAGGGAGGTCTCCATGATCTCGCTGATCAGTTCCGCCGTCGGTTTCTCGAACACGTCGGGAATCTGCACCAGCCCGTCGCGCGCATAGACGTCCGCATATTTCTGAACGTCGAGGGCGGGGTTCAGGCGAAGGGTCGGCTGGGACATCGTGCGGGCGCTCCGGGGCGTGGGATCGCGCCGATATTCCCTCATAGGGCAGGCGGAGCGCCGGGGCCAAGGGCCGTGATGGCCCCTGGCTTTCCATACAAAGGCTCAGGCCTCGCCGAACACCCGAGCGAAGATCACGTCCACGTTCTTGGTGTGGTAGCCGAGGTCGAACAGGGCCTCGAGCTGGTCGTGGGGCAGGGTGACGCGGGCGTCGGCCTTCAGGAAGTCGATGAAGACGCCTTCGCCGCGCCAGACCTTCATGGCGTTCTCCTGAACCGCCGCATAGGCGTCCTCGCGCGAGACGCCCGCCTGGGTCAGGGCCAGCATGACCCGTTGCGAGAAGACCAGGCCGCCCAGGCGGTCGAGGTTCTTCTGCATGTTCTCAGGGTAGACGTTCAGGCGCTCGATCACGCCCGCCAGACGGTGCAGGGCGAAGTCCAGGTGGATGGTGGCGTCCGGGCCGATGCCGCGCTCGACCGAGGAATGGCTGATGTCCCGCTCGTGCCACAGGGCGACGTTCTCCATCGCCGGGGTGACGGCCGAGCGGACCAGACGGGCGAGGCCCGTCAGGTTCTCGGTCAGGATCGGGTTGCGCTTGTGCGGCATGGCCGACGAGCCCTTCTGGCCCTTGTCGAAGAACTCCTCGGCTTCGAGGACTTCGGTGCGCTGCAGGTGGCGGATCTCGACGGCCAGGCGCTCGACCGAGGAGGCGACGACGCCGAGGGCGGCGAAATAGGCGGCGTGGCGATCGCGCGGGATGACCTGGGTCGAGACCGGCTCGACGCTGAGGCCCATCTGGTCGGCGACGTATTGCTCGACCGCCGGATCGACGTTGGCGAAGGTGCCGACGGCGCCCGAGATGGCGCAGGTGGCGATCTCTTCACGGGCGGTGATCAGGCGGCGCTTGGCGCGCTGGAACTCGGCGTGATAGCCGGCCAGCTTCAGGCCGAAGGTCACAGGCTCGGCGTGGATGCCGTGCGAACGGCCCACGGTCGGGGTGTATTTGTGCTCCTTGGCGCGCTTTTCCAGCGCGGCCAGAACCCGGTCGACGCCGCCCAGCAGCAGGTCGGTCGAGCGCGCCAGCTGCACCGCGAAGCAGGTGTCCAGCACGTCCGAGGAGGTCATGCCCTGGTGCAGGAAGCGGGCCTCGTCGCCGACGATCTCGGCCACGTGCGTCAGGAAGGCGATGACGTCGTGCTTGGTGACGCTTTCGATCTCATCGATGCGGTCGGCGTCGAAGGTCGCGTCCTTGCCCTTGGCCCAGATGGCCTGCGCGGCCTCGGTCGGAATGACGCCCAGCTCGGCCATCTTCGTGGCGGCGTGGGCCTCGATCTCGAACCAGATCTTGTACTTGGTCTCTTGCGACCAGATGGCGACGGCGTCGGGGCGGGAATAGCGCGTGATCATGGACGCGTCGTGTCGTTCGCGAGGGGCCGGGAGTCAAGGTTGGCCGGGCCGAAGTGGCGGCTTTTGAGCATCACTTCCGCGCGGATCGGCATTCCTCGGCGCGGAAGTCTTGACTGGCGGGGGCCCTGTCCCAGATACAGCGCGCTCAGAGGACGACCTCTCCCATTATGGGCATGACGCCGGGACGACCCGGCACGCCATGCAAGGGAGACTGTCATGGCCTGGATTTTCCTTCTGCTCGCCGGTCTGTTCGAGATCGTCTGGGCCTTCCTGATGAAGATGTCGGAAGGCTTCACCAAGCCGTGGGCGACCGTTGGCACCATCGGCTTCATGATCGTCAGCTTCGGCCTGTTGTCGCTGGCGATGAAGTCCCTGCCGCTGGGCACCGCCTATGTGATCTGGACCGGCATCGGCGCTGTGGGCGCCTTCGTCGTCGGCATCGCCGTGCTGGGCGAGCCGATCACGCCCCTGCGCGTCCTCGGCGCCGTGCTGATCGTCAGCGGCCTGGTGGTGCTGAAGCTCGCCTCCAGCCAGTGACGGCCCGCGGCCGCGCCCCAGGCTCGTCTAGCGCGAGCCGCCGCCCAGCACGGCCTCGGCCACCTGCAGCGGCGCCGGGGCGGGCGGGACGTAGTCGAGGCGGATCGGCACAGCGCGCGCGCCCGAGGCCAGGGCCTCCAGCGTCTTGACCGGCCCGCCCATCATCCGCTGATAGATCCAATAAGCCGCAACGACCTTCTCGACGTATTCGCGGGCCTGAGGCACGTCGATGCTCTCGATCAGCAGCAGGGGATCGGCGTCGGCGCCCAGTTTGCGGATCGCCGCCAGCATCGGTCCTGGCCCGGCGTTGTAGGAGGCCACCGTCTTCAGCAGGTCGCCCTGGAAGGACTCGATCTGGAACAGGCGGTTCACATAGTCCTGGCCCAGCTTCATGTTCACCGCCGGGTCCAGCAGGCGCTGGGGCGTGCGGACATAGCCCTGGTCCCCGGTCATGTGGGCGGCGGTGGTCGGCATGACCTGCATCAGCCCATAGGCGCCGGCGCCCGACCGGGCGTTGGCGTCAAAGCCCGTCTCCTTGCGCGCGATGGCGTAGACGAGGGCCTTCTCGATGGTGAAGCCGCCGATCGGCTGTAGTTCGGGCATCGGGTAGTGGAGGGCGTCGATGCGGCTGGCCTCGGACTGGGCGGCGCGGCCTGAGGAAACCAGGCGATAGAGCCCGGCCCACATCGGGCGCGCCGCGGTGTCGCCGCTGGCGGCGCGCAGGCCGTTGCGGGCGGCCAGTTCGGCGTCGCTGCGTCGCCCGACTTCGTACAGGGCCACGGTGCGGCGGGCGTCCTCGTCCGACTGGATGAAGGCGTTGAGCGCGCGCGTGTCGACGCCGATCGGCTCGGGCGCCAAGGCGGCGCGCTGCAGCGTCGCCTCATAGGAGCGCGGCCCCAAGTTCTCGATCACCGGCTCTTCGCCCAACTGATGCAGGGCGATCTGGCCGTAGAAGGTGGCCGGCCAGCGCGCGGCCTGGCGCAGGTATTCGACCACGCGCTCCTGACGGCCCGACTGGGCCGCCGCCCGCGCCGCCCAGAAGGCGCCGCCCGAGCGCACCCACGGATCCTCGGTCGGGTCCTGGGCTACGTGTTCAAAGGCGCGGAAGGCCTCGGCGTGCCGGTCCATCCGCCAGGCGGCCAGCCCGGCCGTCCACCAGTCGCCGATCTGCTGGCCCATGTCATAGGCGCCGGCCAGGTCGTCGTTGTTCAGGGCCACGCGCGCGGCCTTGGCCGGATCATTCACCCCGCCGTCGCCGGGGCTGGTCAGGCTGGCCCAGGTGCGGGACAGCAGGCCGCCCGGACGCTTGGGCTCGGGCGCGCCGTCGGGCAGGCGCCGCATGGCCAGGGTATAGACCCGGTCGGCCATCGGCAGGTCGGAATAGGTCTCCAGCCAGGCCGCCAGTTCCTCATAGGCGGCGACGTGGCTGGGGTGGAACAGGCGCTCGAACTCGACCTGGCCCAGAAGGACGCGGTCCTTGGCCTGACGCGCCGAGTTGCGGGCCAGCTCCAGATCGCCGCGCCGCAGGGCGTCGAAGGCGGTGGTGTAGCTAAGGCGGTCCTCGCTGCTCAGCGCCGTAGGCGAGGCCTCGGCGATAGCGGCCGTCGCCACATAGGGGCGGGAGGAGTCAGCATCCTCGGCCTTGGCGACGCCCCCAGCTAGGGCGCACAGGGCGAAGGCGAACAGAGACGCGCGACGCGTCCGGCGGAAAGAATACATGACGCGGCGGCCCCCTTCGTCGGCGTCGGCCCCGTCTCGATTCGGGATTCTACGACGCTCTGCGGACTGGTCTCCAAGAGGGCAGGATGCCTGAATCAGGCGCTCGGCTCAACCACTTCGCTTCGCAGACGGACGGACAAATCGAGAATGTCCTTCCAAACCAGACCCTTAGCCTGGGGTTGGCGCAACAGGAAGGCGGGATGGAGGGTGGCGATGGCGGGCGCGGCGATTCCGCCCTCGGACAGCCGCCATTCGCGCCACTGGCCGCGGATCCGCATGATGCCGTCGTCGGTCTTCAGCACGGCCTTGGCCGCCGACGCCCCGACCAGCAGCACCGCCTTGGGCTTCAGCAGGGTCGCGGCGCGCTCGACGAAGGGCGCGCAGGCGGCCTGTTCCTGGGGCGTCGGCGCGCGGTTTCCCGGCGTCTTCCAGAAGACGGTGTTGGTGATGAAGGCCTCGTCCAGCAGCTCCGCCGCCGTCAGGATGCGGTCCAGAAGCTGTCCGGCCTGACCGACGAAGGGCTGGCCGCGCACGTCCTCCTCGGCGCCGGGCCCTTCGCCGATGATCATCAGCGACCCTTGCGGATTGCCGCGCGCAAAGACGGCCTGACGGGCGCCCATGGCGCGCAGGGGGCAGCCCTCGAAGGCCGCGATGGCTTCAGCCAGTTCGTCCAGCGTCGCCGCGCCCGCCGCCAGACGGCGGGCCTCGGCTGCGGCTTCGTCGACGGACGGCGCGGCGCCGGGTGCATGCAGGGGCGTGATTGTGGCGGGCCCCTTGGCCGCGACCGGGGCGACAAAGATCGTCCGGTCGACCGGCTCGTCCTCGAAGCAGGCGTCAACGCCCGCGTCGCGCCAGAAGGCGAACAGGGCCTCTGCGGCGGCCATGTCGAGGGAGGAGGCGTTCATAGGACCCTAGGCAATAGGCCTTGACCGCCCCCGCGTCACCTCCCGATAAGGCGAATAACCACGACGACAATGAGGATTGAGGGGACATGGCCAAGGAAATGATCGAAGGCGGCGCCAAGAACGCATGGCAGGAAGCCGTCATCGACAACCTGCCCCCGCTGGAGGCCCTGGTCGGCGCCGAGCGCGAGGTCATGGAGTATGACGTCGTCATCGTCGGCGGCGGCCCCGCCGGCCTGTCCGCCGCCATCCGTCTGAAGCAGCGGGCCGAGAAGGACGGCAAGGAGATCTCCGTCGCCGTGCTGGAGAAGTCGGCCGAGATCGGCGGCCACGTCCTGTCGGGCGCCGTCATTGATCCCAAGGCGCTGAACGAACTCTTCCCCGACTGGAAGGAACGCGGCGCCCCGCTGGAGACGCCGGTGACCAAGGACAAGTTCCTGGTCCTGGGGCCGCAGGGGCAGGCGTCGCTGCCGATGTTCGCCCTGCCGCCCTTCATGCACAACGACGGCTGCTACATCGCCTCGCTGGGCAATGTCGCGCGCTGGCTGGCCGAGCAGGCGGAAGCCCTGGGCGTCGAAGTCTATCCCGGCATGGCCGCCAGCCATGTGGTCTGGGACGAAGAGACCGGCCGGGTTAAGGGCGTCGTCGCGGGCGTCTTCGGCATCGACCGCGAGGGCAAGCCGACCGGCGACTTCCAGCCCGGCCTCGAACTGCACGGCAAATACCTCTTCATCGCCGAGGGCGTGCGCGGCTCCCTGGCCAAGACCATCATGGCCCGCCACAACCTGTGCGACGCCGCCGATCCGCAGAAGTTCGGCATCGGCCTGAAGGAGCTGTGGCAGGTTCCGGCCGAGAAACACCAGCCCGGTCTGGTCCAGCACACGACCGGCTGGCCGCTGGACGACAAGACCGGCGGCGGCTCGTTCCTGTACCACTTCGGCGACCGCTACGTGTCCGTCGGCTTCGTCGTGCACCTGAACTACAAGAACCCCTTCCTGTCGCCGTTCGACGAGTTCCAGCAGTTCAAGCACCACCCGGCCATCGCCGAGCATCTGGAGGGCGGCACGCGCATCTCCTACGGCGCCCGCGCCATCACCGAGGGCGGCTTCCAGTCGGTGCCCAAGCTGGCCTTCCCCGGCGGCGCCCTGATCGGCTGTTCGGCGGGCTTCGTGAACGTGCCGCGCATCAAGGGCAGCCACAACGCCATGAAGACCGGCATGCTGGCCGCCGACGCCGCCTATGACGCCGTGATCGCCGGCCGTTCGGGCGATGTGCTCGAGGCCTATGAAGCTGCCTACAAGTCGTCGTGGGTTTACAAAGAGCTGAAGGTCGTCCGCAACGCCAAGCCCCTGCTGTCCAAGCTGGGCACGATGATGGGCGGGGCGGTCGGCATGTTCGACCTGTGGGTCAACCACCTGACCGGCGGCTTCTCCTTCTTCGGCACGATGAAGCACGGCAAGACCGACGCCGCTTCGACCGAGCCGGCGGCGATGCACAAGCCGATCGCCTATCCCAAGCCGGACGGCAAGCTGTCGTTCGACAAGCTGTCGAGCGTCTTCATCTCCAACACCAACCACGCCGAGGACCAGCCCGCCCACCTGAAGCTGCTGGACCCGTCCGTGCCGATCAACGTCAACCTGCCCAAATACGGCGAGCCCGCGCGGCTGTATTGCCCGGCGGGCGTGTACGAAGTCGTCTATGCGGACGAGGCGAACCGCGCCGATCCGCGCTTCGTCATCAACGCCCAGAACTGCGTCCACTGCAAAACCTGCGACATCAAGGACCCGTCGCAGAACATCGTCTGGACCACGCCGGAGGGCGGCGGCGGCCCGAATTATCCGAACATGTAAGCTGACATCCCTCTCCCGGCGGGAGAGGGCTTGAGCGCACGAGAGCGCAGCGATCGTTCTTGCGCGAAAGGGTGAGGGGCTAAGGTTTCAGCGGCATTAGCCGTTACGCCATGGCCTTCGGCCGACTTGGCCCGCGAACCCTCACCCTTTCGCCTGTTCCAATCGCCTTCGGCTCTTGGAGGCTCAAGCCCTCTCCCAACAGGAGAGGGATTTGCGCTTTCAGACTCTTGCGGGCGCAGGGGAAAGCGTGAAGGGTCCGGCCATGCGTTTCGTCTCTTCTCGCCCTGTCCTGTTCCTGACGGCTTCCGCCCTCGTGCTCGCTCTGGCCGCGCCCGCCCTAGCGCAGGAGGCGCCGCGGGAGCCTGAAACCCAGCCGCAGGACGTAGAGACGCACACAGAGCCCAACGGCGACCCGGTTCCGCACATCATCATCGCCGATGAGCCGGAAACGCCCGAAGAACCCAAGGTCACGCCCATTCCCGCCGAATGGTCGCCGATCCCGCTGGACGCCCATCGAAACAGCGCCTTCGGCCTTTACCTGGCGGGCCGCAACGCCCTGACCAGCGGCGAGAGCGCGACCGGCGCCGATTACCTGGCCCGCGTCTACGCCCTGACTCCCGAGCAGCCGCGCGTGCGCGAGCAAGCCTTTACCGCCGCCCTTCTGGCGGGCGACCTGAATGAAGCGGGGCGCATCGCCCCGACCGATCCCGAGGTCTCCCCGGTTATCGTTCAGGCCGGGCGGCTGGTGCAGGCGGTGCAGGCCTATGCCGGGGGCGACGCGCGCCGCGCCAACGCCCTGTTGATCGCCGCCCCTGTGGGCGAGCCGCACGACCGCGCCGGTTTCTATGTCCAGGCCTGGATCGCCGCCGCAGCCGGGGACTGGGATCGCGCCCTGGCCATGCCGCCGGCCGATTTCGACCCGGTCAGCAATCTGGTCGCGCGGGGCAATCGCGCCCGCCTGCTGGAGCAGCGCCGTCGTTATGATGAGGCCGACGCCGAATGGCGGGACCTGACCAGCCACGCCCTTGCCGGCGCCCTGTTCCGTCTGCCCTATGGCGAGTTCCTGGAGCGGCGCGGCCGTCGGGACGAGGCTCTGGTTCAGTATGACGCCGCCGTCACCGCCCGCACCGCCGACCGTCGGGTCATGGAGGGCCGCGAACGCGTCTTGTCCAAGGCCCGGCCGCCGGCCTTGGTGAACTACCGTGAGGGCGCGGCCCAGGCGCTGCGCACCGCCGCGGACCAGATGGTCGCCCAGCGCGCCTATGAGTTCGGCGCCGTCTATCTGCGTCTGGCACAGAACCTGGCGCCCAGCGACAACACCCAGCTGCTGATCGGCCAGACCCTGATCCAGGGCGGCATCGAGCCGGCGGGCCGCGCCGCCCTGGCCGAGGTCAGCGAGGCGTCGCCGGCGACCTACGCCGCCGCCCGGGTGCAGATGGCCATCAGCCTGGCCAAGGTCGATCGCAACGACGAGGCCCTGGTTGAACTGCGGCGCGCGGCCTCCGTGCGGCCGGACGAGGCGGCGGTGGCCTATATGCTGGCCAGTCAGTTGCTGCAGATGGAACGGCACGAAGAGGCGCTGGAGCTGTTGAACGGCCCGCTGCTGAACACGGCGGATCAGGGCTTCGAGGTCCATTTCCTGCGCGGCGCCGCCTATGAATCGCTGGACCGGGACACCGAGGCGGAGGCCGAGTTGTGGGCCGCCCTGCAGATGCAGCCCGACAATCCGACCCTGCTGAACTACCTCGGCTATCTGTGGGTCGATACGGGCTCGCGGGTCGAGGAGGGCGCCGCCATGATCGCCCGCGCCCACGCCGCCGATCCCAAGGACGGCAATATCCAGGACTCGCTCGGCTGGGCCCAGTTCCGTCAGGGACAGTATGAGGCGGCGGTGGTCAATCTGGAGGGCGCTGTCGACAAGGAGCCGGCCAACGCCGAGATCAACGACCACCTGGGCGACGCCTATTGGGCCGTCGGGCGTCAGCGCGAGGCGGGCTTCCAGTGGAACCGTGTGCTGACGCTGGAGGTCGACGACAAGCGCCGCGCCGAGGTCGAGGCCAAGCTGCGCGACCGCCTGGGTCGGGATCCTACGGGGGACAAGGGCCTGGGCAACGCCGGCGGCGCGGCCGACTGAAGCCATGTCGACCCATGACGTCCTGAGCGGGCTGGCGCCCGCCAAGATCAACCTGCTGCTGCACGTCGGCCCGGTGCGCCCGGACGGCTATCATCCCCTGGTCAGCCTGGCCGCCTTCGCCGATGTCGGCGACCGAGTGACCGCGCGCCGCGCCGACGCCCTGTCGCTTGCGGTCGAAGGGCCGTTCGCGGCCGGGTTGGACGGGCAGGGCGACAACCTGATCATCAAGGCGCTGCTCGCTCTGGGGGAGGCGGCGGGAATCGGCGCGCCGCCCGTGGCGGTCACGCTGGACAAGCGCCTGCCCATCGCCGCCGGACTGGGCGGCGGATCTGCGGATGCCGGGGCGGCGCTGCGGTTGACGGCGCGCCTGCTGGGCCTCGATCTGCCGGAAGACGAACTGGAACGCCTCGCCCTTTCCGCCGGGGCGGACGGCCCCATGTGCCTGCGCGCTCGCCCGGCCTGGGCCTGCGGGATCGGAGAGGCTCTGGAGGACGAACCGCGCCTGCCGACCCTGCACGGCGTGTTGCTGAACCCCGGCCTGCCGTCGCCGACGGGCGCCGTCTATCGCGCCTATGACGCCGCGCCCGCCGCCGGGGCGGATCGCCCTGCGCCGCCTGCCGACTGGTCGGTCGCCTCGGTCATCGACTGGCTGTCGGCTCAGAGGAACGATCTTGAGGCGCCCGCCCTGTCGGTCACGCCGGGGATTGAACAGGCGCTGGCCGCCATGCGCCCTGCGCCGGGCTGTCGCCTGACGCGGATGTCCGGCTCGGGCGCCACGGTCTTCGGCCTGTTCGATGATCGTGCGGCGGCGATCGAGGCGGCCTTGGCGCTTGATCGGCCGGGCTGGTGGTCGCGTCCGGTGGTGCTGGGCGCTCCGGATATCGAGCCGCGTTCGGTAATTTAACCGGATTTACAGCCCCTGCGGTCAAGCTGGCGGCCATGACCCAGCTGACGCCCGAACAGACCGCCGCCTTCGAACGCGCCCTGTCGCGCCTGTCGCCCGCCGACCGCGCTCGCGTCGCAGAGATCAAGGACGCTGCGGCCCGCGCCGCCGCCGAGGTCGCGCCTCACTGGGACTTCGAACTGGCCGCACGCGCCGTGGACGGCCTGCTGGGGGAGGGCGCGAACGACGACCAGAGACGCGGCCTGGTCGCCGCCTGGGCGCTGGAGCTGCCCGGCCGCATCGCCGCCGAGCGCCTGCCGCAGGCGGTTCTGTCCGGCTATCCGACCTATGTGGACCGTCTGGCGGCCTATCTCGACAGCGGGGCGGACCCGTATGATCCCGACTTCTGGGCCAAGGACGTGCGCGTGGCCCTGGCGCTCAGCGTGCCGGGCAGCAAGACGCAGATGCTGGACCTGTCCTCGCCGGTCGGACCCGGTCTCGTGGTGCGGCATATGCTCGGCGGTCGCGGTCCTGGTCCGTTGATCGCTTGGCTGCAGGCGGGAGGCTGGCGGCCCTGGCTGGAGACCCACACCGAGGCGCGCGACCTGTCGGACTTCAACGAGGCGGGTTGGGAGCGCAACTGGGCCGCCGCCGCCGCCCTGTTGCAGACGCGGCCGGAACTGGCAGGCGTCATCGGCTCCAGCTGGTTCTTCGATCCGCCGCTGGAGACCATCAGCCCGCGCCTGACCTATCTGCGGACAACGCCCGTGAACAACGGCGCCTTCATGATCCATCAGGGCGGCGGCGAGATCCATGACGAGCGGGCTTCGGCCTCATCCCCGACGCGCCGGGCGATGATCGAAAAAGGCGAATACCGCGCCTGCTCCTGGCTGCTGTGCTGGCCGCGCAGGCCCCTGATCCGCTGGGCGACGCAGCAAGGCCTCATCTGAGGGCAGGGCGGCTGAAAACCTTCAACCTATAGGTGCGACATCTTGGCGCGCCGTGTCCGGATTTCTCGGCTGGGCCTTGGGGCGGAATCTCAAGCTCCCTTCCCGGCGGCGCTCGGAAAAGCGGGTTTGGAGAAAAATTCCAATTTCGAGCCGTCGAAGCGTTGCCGTATCGTAAAATCATAGTTGTGAAGAAGAATCTCCGTTCCGTGATTGACAGTAGTCGGAACTTTCCGGCTCAAATGCAGGTGGAGGGAGCGCCGGGGAATCGACGGTCAGGGGACTATCGGGACGGACGCGCCTTTTTGTGCAGTCATCATTGCGGGGAACCATGATTAACGCGTTCAAGGTCGGCCTTCTTGTTGCAGTCGCCGGATCGGCCCTTGTCTGGGCCAGCGACGCCTCCGCCCAGGCGCCGGTCGCGCCGCCGGCGGGCGGCTTCTATATGGCGGACGGCTCGCGCACCGCCGATTATCAGGCGGCGCTGGCCTCCTGGCGCGAAGACGCGCAGTTCTCGATCGACTATTCCAAGGCTTATCTGGGCCTGGAGCACGCCTATGTCCTGGGCCTGACCGGCAAGGGCCTGACCGTCGGCGTCAATGACGCGGGCGTCTACATGGACCACCCGCTGTTCGGCGGGGCGGGCAAGATCAAGGGCCTGAATACCGTCGTCTCCGACGACTACGGCAACGACGGCCGCATCAATCCCCGGCGCGGCTGGGAAGGTCACGGCACCCACGTGGCGGGCACCATCGGCGGCGGCCGCATGGAAGGCGAGCTGATGTTCGGCAACGCCTTCGGCGCCAACATCTATTCGGCCACGACCAACTTCGCCGCCGGCGACTTCCTGTGGTTCCGCGACGTCTACATCAACGGCGACATCGTCAGCACGCCCCAGACCAACATCATCGACCTGGCCGCCACCGGCGAGGTGCGGATCATCAACAACAGCTGGGGTTCGTCGAACAGCCTGCCCTTCAACGCGTCCGAGGCGCTGGTGCGTCAGACCTTCGGTCCGCGCAGCAACTACGGCGACTTCTACAAGCCGGTTCTCGACAATGACGTCCTGGTCGTCTTCTCGACGGGCAACGGCGGAGGCGCGCACGCCGGCATCGACGCCGCCGCGCCCATGTTCGATCCGCGCCTGCGTTCCAACTGGCTGTCCGTCGCCAACTATACCGGCGCCCTGACGCCCAGCCCCTCGACCAGCTTCTGCGGTCAGACCGCGACCTGGTGCGTGGCCGGTCCGGGCCATCAGATCATCTCGGCGGTGCCGGGCTTTGACTTCGACTTCAACGCCATTGTCGCCATGTATCGGCCGGCGGATTACATTTCGCTCTACACGCCCACGACGGTGGCGGCGTTGCAGAACGCGGCTGTAAACCGCTTCCTGGGCACGCTGAACGCCTATCTGAACGCCAAGTTCGCCGCCGAGGCTGCGGGCCTGCCGTTCGATGAGGCCGCCGCGCGTCGTCGGGTGGCCGAGGACGCGGTCGCCATCACCCTGATTTCGGGCGGCCGCATGGGCGACCCGGACGGCTTCACCTCGCAACTCGCCAGCCTGCTGACCTCGGCCGGCAACATGGCGATCCTGACGCCGGCTTTCTCGTCTGACGTGCTGACCCAGGCCAACGCCCTGCTGATGCAGCGGCTGGACAGCCTGATCACCTACACCGGGCCGGGTTATGCGGCCTACACGGGCACCTCAATGGCGGCGCCCAACATCTCGGGTTTTGCGGCTCTGCTGATGGAGCACTTCCCCGAGTATGACACGGCGCTGATCAGCGACATCCTGGTGTCCAGTTCGCTGGACCTGGACGCGCCGGGCGTGGACCTGAGGTCCGGCTGGGGGGCGCCGCAGATGGAGGTCGCGCTCAAGGGGCCGACGGCTCTGCGCGACGTTCGGGACGTCGATGTCCGCGTCGGCACGGTGGACGTGTGGAGCAACGACATCGGCGATGCGCGCGACCGCTATTCGGCCGAGGTTCTGGCCTCCTTCCCTGACGACATCGGCGGCATCGTCAAGAAGGGCGGCGGCGAGCTGATCCTGACGGGCAATAACGACTATACCGGCGCCACCCGGGTCGAAGGCGGCCTGCTGACCGTCAACGGCAGCCTGATCAACTCGACCTCGACCGTGGCGGAGCTGGGGATGCTGGGCGGCCTGGGCCGTCTGGCCGATGTGGTGGTCGAGAAGGGCGGCGTCCTGTCGCCCGGCGATACCGCCAATCCGTTCGGCACGCTGACCATCGCCAACGACCTGCTGTTCAAGGACGGCTCCTATCTGTGGATCCGCTCCAGCGTGAACGGGGCACAGCATTCGCGCGTGGCCGTGGAAGGCGCGACCACGCTGGAAGGCGGCGAAGTCATCCTCAAGGCCGACCAGGGCGAATGGAACCTGCGCACCCGCATGAACATCTTGCAGTCGGCGGGCGGCGTGACCGGCGCCTTCGCCGGCGCCAAGAGCGATCTGGCCTTCCTGAAGCCGATCCTCACCTATGACGCCAATACCGTGAAGCTGACCCTGGTCCGCAACGATGTGACGATCGCCTCGGTGGGGACGACGCCGAACACGAAGGCTGTCGGCGGCGCCCTGGACGTCATGACGGCGTCGATCATCCCGGACGCGCCCGCAGGCCGCAACACGGCCCTTGAAGACGCCATCCTGGACGGCAGCTTCGACAATGTGCGCGGCGCGCTGAACAGTCTGACGGGCGAGGTCCACGCGACCCTGGCCGGCGTGGCCACCGGCGACTCGCGCTTCATCCGCGACGCCATGCTGACGCGCGGCCGCAACGGCACGACCGAGGCGGTCGACGGTCGCGGCGTCGCCGTCTGGGCGTCGGGCGTCTTCGGCAGCGGGCGTCAGGACAACGGCGAACTGGCCGGCTTCCGCAGCGAAACCTCGGGCTATCTGGCCGGGGTCGAGAAGACGCTGAACGGCCGCGCCCACATCGGCGTCGCCGTCGGCGAAAGCCAGTCGGAAATCCGCGCCAACCGCCTGAGCTCGACGGGCGAGGTCAAGACCCAGCACATCGGCCTCTACGGCGCCGCCAGCCTGGGCGCCTTCGACTTCCGTCTGGGCGGCGCCTGGATGGATTCGCGCACCCGCACCGACCGGACGGCCTCGCTGAACCGCTTCAACGAGCAACTGACCGGCCGTTACGACGGCGAGGCCTGGCAGGCCTATGGCGAGGTGTCCTGGCGCAAGCCGGTCATGGGCTCGACCGTGCTGGAGCCGTACCTGAACTACACCCGTGTCGAATATGATGCGGACGTGGTCGAGCGCGGCGGCGACGCGGCCCTGTCGGGCCAGGTCTCCCAGACCTCGGACCTGCTGACGGCGGGTCTGCGCACCGAGACCTATCTGGCGGGCGGCAACGGCCGTCCGGCGCTGTCGGCGGTGGGCCACCTGGCCTGGACCGAAGACCTGAGCGGCGACGGCCCCGTGTTCAACGCGGCCTTCGCGGACGGTCCGGTCTTCCGCGTCGAGGGCGCCGACCTGAACTCGGGCGCGCTGCAGGCGGGCCTGGGCTTCAACATCGAGGCCAACAAGTCGACCAATATCGAGGTCGGCTACTCGGGCGTCTTCAACGACGACTACAAGGACCACCGCCTGACCGGCCGCGTCAGCTTCCGGTTCTGATCAGTGCGGACGCCGGGACTTCGGTCCCGGCGATCCTGACGGACAGACGCCGTCGCCCTCAACGGGCGGCGGCGTTTTTCGTCGCCGACTAACAATCGCTCATCCCGGCGAAGGCCGGGATCCAGATGCCGTGACGAGGCGCCAGGAGGTCAAGGCGCGAACGGGCTGCGCGACAATGTCCGTTGCGCCATACAATCTGGATCCCGGCCTTCGCCGGGATGAGCGGAATTTAGAGGCCGCCGCCCAACCGCTCCCACGCCTCGCCGACCGGCAGGATCTCCAGCCCCGCCGCATTGGCCAGGCGGATCAGGCGGTCCAGGTCTGCGGGCGTGCAGCCGTAGGGGGTGGGGTCGCTCTCTACGTCATGGCCATAGGCGATCAGCCAGCCGGGCGCTTCAGCCGCGCGGGCGACCAGCGCCTCCAGGTCGTAGTGGGGCAGGCGGCGGGACTCCAGGCCGATGGCCTGAAGGTTGGCTCGGTCGGCGCGCCCGGCGTTGACCCCGTCGCGCACGCCGCGACCCAGCAGGAAGCGCCCGTCGATCACCGCCTTGGCGCTTAAGGCGACGTCGCCGAACGGCCAGGCGAAGGTGGTCATGACGTGGCCGTCCAGCCGATCGCTGACCCACTCGGCGTTGCGCGCCAGCTGGTTCGTCAGTTCGGCGGGGCTGAGGCGCAGGGCGCTGACGTGGTCGAAGGTGTGGCAGCCGATCTCGTGCCCGGCCTCATGCGCGGCCTGCAGATGCTCGACCTCGAACTGGGCCTTGCCGATGTTCTCGCCGCCGCACAGGCCGCCCGCGACGTAATAGGTCGCCCGAACGCCGTGTTCAGCCAGGATCGGCCCCGCCTCGGTCCAGGCGCTGGCCGGGAAGTCGTCGAAGCTGAGGCTGAGAATGCCGCGCGCAGGCGCGACCGTCACCGGCCTGACGCCCATATAGCGCGCCGCCCGGCGGCGCATCTGATCGATCCGTTGCTGCATCATGGGCGCCTTCTAGCGCATCGGCGCTTGCAGAAGGGTGAAGGTTTCGGTCCGCTTGCCTTGCTGGCGAAGCGTGGCGGCCCTATGGTCCGCGCCTCCCGAAATCGGACCGAAATGTCGACCGTGGCCGCTGCTGAACCTCTATCGTTTCAGGACCTGATCCTGACCCTGCACCACTATTGGAGCGAGCAGGGCTGCGCCATTCTGCAGCCCTATGACATCGAGGTCGGCGCCGGCACCCTGCACCCGGCCACCGTGCTGCGGGCGCTGGGCAAGAAGCCGTGGAAGGCCGCCTATGTCCAGCCGTCGCGCCGCCCCGGCGACGGCCGCTATGGCGAGAACCCCAACCGGCTGCAGCACTATTACCAGTATCAGGTCATCCTGAAGCCGAACCCCGACAACCTGCAGGAGCTGTATCTGAACTCCCTGCGCGCCATCGGCATCGACCCCAGCCTGCATGACATCCGCTTCGTCGAGGACGACTGGGAAAACCCCACCGTCGGCGCCTGGGGCCTGGGCTGGGAGGTCTGGTGCGACGGCATGGAGGTGACGCAGTTCACCTATTTCCAGGGCGTCGGCGGCATCGAGGTCGACGTCGTCTCGGGCGAGCTGACCTACGGGCTGGAGCGTCTGGCCATGTATGTTCAGGGCGTCGACAACGTCTATGATCTGAAGTTCAACAAGGAAGGCCTGACCTATGGCGAAGTCTTCCTCGAGAACGAGCGCCAGCAGTCCGAAGCCAACTTCCACGGCTATGACGTCGCCGCGCTGAAGCGCCGCTTTGAGGACATGGAGCGCGAGGCCGCCCACTTCCTGACCATGAAGGGGCCGCAGGGGCAGCCGCTGGTGCTGGCCGCCTATGACCAGGTGCTGAAGGCCTCGCACCTGTTCAACCTGATGGACGCCCGCGGCGCCATCGCCGTCGCCGAACGCCAGAGCTACATCGGCCGCATCCGCGACCTGTGCAAAGCCTGCGCCCTCGCTCAAGTCGAACACGAACGGGCGACCGCCTGATGCCCCAGCTTCTCCTCGAAATCTTCTCCGAAGAAATCCCCGCCCGCATGCAGCCCGGCGCCGCGCGCGACCTGGAGCGCATGGCCTCCGACCGTCTGAAGGCCGCCGGCCTGACCTGGGACGCGCTGACGACCTATGCCGGGCCGCGCCGCCTGACGCTGGTCATCGATGGCCTGCCCGCCGCCACGCCCGACCGCAATGAAGAACTGAAGGGGCCCAAGACCTCGGCCCCGGCGCAGGCGCTGGAAGGCTTCCTGCGCAAGACCAGCCTGACTCAGGACCAACTGGTCGAGCGCGACGGCGTCTGGTTCGCGCAGATCAGCAGCAAGGGCCGCGCGACTACCGAGGTCGTGGCTGAAAGCGTCGACGACATCATCCGCCACTTCCCCTGGCCCAAGTCGATGCGCTGGGGCACGGGCACCCTGCGCTGGGTGCGGCCGATCAAGCGCATCCTGGCCCTGTTCGACGGGGCGGTGATCCCGTTCGAGGTGGACGGCATCCAGAGCGGCGACGTGACCGAGGGCCACCGCTTCATGGGCGCGGGCCAGCCGTTCGCGGTCAAGGACTTCGCCGACTACCGCACCAAGCTGGAGCGCAACTTCGTCCTGCTGGACGCCGCCGACCGAAAGCTGCGTATCCTCGAGGGCGCCAAGGCCGTCTGCGCGGCCAAGGGGCTGGCCCTGGTCGATGACGACGGCCTGCTGGACGAGGTGTCGGGTCTGGCCGAATGGCCGACGCCGATCCTGGGCGACATGGACCCGCAATTCCTGGCCCTGCCGCCGGAAGTGGTCCAGCTGTCGATGAAGGTGCACCAGAAGTATTTCGCCGTGCGCGAACCGGGCAAGGACGGTCTCGCCCCGCACTTCGTCGTCGTCGCCAACGTCGAGGCGACCGATGGGGGGCAGGCTCTGGCGGCGGGCAACGCCAAGGTGCTGTCGGCGCGTCTGAGCGACGCCGAGTTCTTCTGGACCGAGGATCAGAAGGTCGGCTTCGACGCCTGGAACGCCAAGCTGAAGGACGTCACCTTCCACGCCAAGCTCGGCACGTTGGCCGAGCGGGTGGACCGCATCGCCGCCCTGGCGCGCGAGATCGCCCCGCTGGTCGGCGCCGATCCGGCTCAGGCCGAACAGGCCGCGCGCCTGTCAAAGGCCGACCTGGCCTCGGGCATGGTGGGCGAGTTCCCGGAACTGCAGGGGATCATGGGCGGCTACTACGCCCGTCTGGCCGGCCAGCCCGACGCCGTGGCCGACGCCATCCGCGACCACTACAAGCCGCAGGGACCGGGCGACACCGTCCCGACCGCCCCGGTCACAGTCGCCGTCGCCATGGCCGAAAAGCTGGACACCCTGGTCGGCTTCTTCGCCATCGACGAAAAGCCCACGGGGTCGAAGGACCCCTACGCCCTGCGCCGCGCCGCGCTGGGCGTGATCCGGCTGGTGCTGGAGAACGGGGTGCGGGCTCCGTTGAGCAAGGTCATTCACCCGGCAGGCGAGATGATCGTCACTGGCCAGAAGCTTTCAGGGGAAACGCAGTATACTGCTGATCTTCTCGCTTTCTTCGCCGACCGCCTGACCGTCCTGCTGCGCGACAAGGGCCAGCGTCACGACCTCGTGGCGGCTGTCTTTGCGCTGGGCGACGACGATCTGGTGCGGATCGTACGTCGGGTGGAGGCGCTGGCCGCCTTCCTGGCGACGGACGACGGAGCCAACCTACTGGCCGGCTACAAGCGCGCCGCCCAGCTGCTCAAGGCCGAGGAGAAGAAGGGGCCGCTGCCGCAAGGCGCCGTCGCCACCGGCCTGCCGAACCAGCCGGCGGAAGAGACCGCCCTGGCCTTCGCCGCCGCCGCCGCCGCCTCGGCCGTGGACGCCGCGCTGGAGGCCGAGGACTTCGCCGCCGCCATGACGGCCCTGGCGCGCCTGCGCGCTCCGGTCGACGCCTTCTTCACCGCCGTCATGGTCAACTCCGACGTGGCCGAAGAGCGCGAAAACCGCCTGAAGCTTCTGGGCCAGGTGCGCAATGTCATGAACCGCGTCGCCGACTTCGGCCAGATCGCGGGCTAATCCATCATCCCTTCTCCCCTTGTGGGAGAAGGTGGACGGCGAAGCCGGACGGATGAGGGGTGCGAGGACACGGGCGGGCGGCTTCTGATCAAACCTCGCGCCGACACCCCTCATCCGGCCCTGACGGGCCACCTTCTCCCACAAGGGGAGAAGGATTTGAGAGTGCTAACGTCTTCGGCTGCTTGAGCACCCTTGCCCACAAGGGGAGAAGGCTCAGGCTACCGCATAGCGCGCGGTGATGCCGTCCGGCTGGAAGTCGTGCTGTTCCAGCCGGTCCAGGGAGGCCAGAACGCGGGCGAGGAAATCCTCCGCGTCGCCGTCCTCGATCGCCGGGCGCAGCCAGTCGGTGACGATGGCGCGCGCCGGATAGGTCCCGACCGGACCGGGGACGCTCAAGGCCACTTCGATCCCCTCGGCGATCCAGCCCGCCACAGTGACGAAGAAGTCCATCTCCGCCAGAAAGTCCGAGCGCCGCAGGACATAGAGGGTGATCATCCCATCCTCGACCCCGTCGGGCCGCACGATCACGCCGCTGCGGTCGGGCCGCCAGTCGTCCGACAGCTCGACCGCCCGCCACAGGCAGAACCAGACGCGGCACGTCTGCGGCCGGATGGCGTGCACAGAACATCCGGCCCCGTCGACGCAATAGCCGCACAACTCTCCCGTCGGCTTGGCCAGCTCAGGCAGATCCAGCGGTATCACGCGGCAGCACTCGACACAGCCGCCGCAGGTCCGATCGGGAAGAAGAGGAAGGCTCATGCCCGCCCCTTAGCCGAAAACCCGGCGAAATGCGCCGGATGTCGATCACCTCGGGCGAGACCGCCGGATTTTTGTCATGAGTAGTGGGGTGGTGGCGGACAGAGAGGGATTCGAACCCTCGATAGAGTTGCCCCTATACACGCGTTCCAGGCGTGCGCCTTCAACCACTCGGCCACCTGTCCATTCCACCTGAGCCCGGATGCGTCCGGGGCGGAGCCGTCGGGAGCGGACCGACGGGAGGGGCTGATTAGAGCATGACGACCCCATGGGCAAGCGCTCTTGAAGCCTCCATATAGGCGTTGACGGTGTTTTCGCGGAGTTCTCGCCATGTTGTTGAAGAAGAATGATGAACTGCCCACGCCTGAGACGGCTTTGCCGGGGCGGGCCGAGGCGCTGGCGACCGATGAGACCCACTTCGTGCTGGGCCATGCGCTGAAGGGGCCGCACCCCGCGGGGATGCAGACGGCCGTGTTCGGCATGGGCTGTTTCTGGGGCGTGGAACGGGTGTTCTGGCAGTTGCCGGGCGTGTGGGTCACATCGGCGGGCTATGCGGGCGGGATCACGCCCAATCCGACCTATGAAGAGGTCTGCTCGGGCCGGACCGGCCACGCCGAGGTGGTGCAGGTGGTGTTCGATCCGGCCCAGATCACCTACGGCGACTTGCTGAAGGCCTTCTGGGAGAACCATGACCCGACGCAGGGCATGCGTCAGGGTAATGATCTGGGTACCCAGTATCGCTCGGCCATCTATACGCTGAATGACGAGCAGCAGGCGGAAGCGGAAACGTCGCGCGACGCCTATCAGGCGGCGCTCAGCGCGGCGGGGCGCGGGGCCATCACGACCGAGATCGAACCGGCGGGCCCGTATTATTTCGCCGAGGATTACCATCAGGGTTATCTGGCCAAGAATCCGGCGGGCTATTGCGGCATCGGCGGGACGGGCGTGGTCTGCCCGATCGGCCTGGGCGTTGGGGCATGAGCGGGGGCGCCTGATGGACCGCGCTGGCGTCGGCAAGGTCTGCCTGGCCTTGCCGGGGGCGACAATGGATCACCCGTTCGGACCCGGGCATGACGCCTATAAGGTCGGCGGCAAGATGTTCGCCTTGATCGGGGCCGAAGGCGGGCTGTCGTTCAAGGTCTCCGACATCGCCTATGAGGTGCTGACCGAGGAGGGGCGCGCGGCGCCGGCCCCCTATCTGGCGCGGGCGAAATGGGTGCATCTGGCCGATCCGGGCGACTGGCCGGACGACGAGCTTGCCGACCATCTGAAATCGGCCCACGCCCTGATCGCCGCCAGGCTGACGAAGAAGGCCCGGGCAGAGTTGGGTCTTCTCCTCCCCATGTAATGAGGAGGTGGATCGGCGGCGAAGCGGCTGAGACGGAGGGGCCGCTTGGTTCCGCTGTCGCCGAGCCCCTCCACCACTTCGTGGTCCCCCTCCCCACATGTGGGGAGGGGAAGGCGCCGGTTACCTGGTCTTCTGCTCGGCGATCCAGCGGTCCATGCGCGCGTCCAGCAGGGCCAGCGGCAGGGCGCCGTCGACCAGCAGGGCGTCGTGGAAGGTCCGCACGTCGAAACGGTCGCCCAGCTCGCGCTCGGCCCGGCTGCGGATCTCGCGCAGGCGGATTTCGCCGATCTTATAGGCTGTGGCCTGGCCGGGATCGCCGATGTAGCGCTGCAGTTCGGTCTCGATGTTGTGCGGCGACAGGGCGGAGTTGTCGCGGAAGCAGGCGCGGGCCTGTTCCTCGCTCCAGCCCAGCCAGTGCAGGCCGGTGTCGGCCACCAGACGACAGGCGCGCCACATCTCATAGCTCAGGCGGCCGAACCGCTCGTAAGGCGTGCGGTAGATGCCCATTTCCTCGCCCAGGAACTCGGAGTACAGGCCCCAGCCCTCGCTGAAGGCCGTCACCGACGCGCGGCGGCGGTAATAGGGCTGGTCGGCGGCTTCCTGCTGCAGGGCGATCTGCAGATGGTGGCCCGGCACGGCCTCGTGCACCGTCAGGGCGGGCAGTTCATACAGGGGCCGCTGATCCAGTTTGCCGGTGTTGACGATGTAGCCGCCGGCGACGCCCGTCTTCATCGACCCGGCGTTGTAGCGGCCGGTGGTGTAGGTCTCTTCCATCTCGACCGGCACCGGGCGCACGCCATACGGCAGGCGCGGCAGGGTGGCGAACAGCGACGGTAGGCGGTCGTCCGAGCGTTTGGCGATCTCGGACGCCTTCTCAAGCAATTCCTCGCGCGTCTGGGCGTAGAACTGCGGGTCCGTGCGCAGGAAGTTCAGGAAGCCGGCGAAGTCGCCGGTCCAGCCGGCGGCGCGCATCTCCGTCTCCATGCGGGCGCGGATGCGGGCGACTTCCTCAACGCCGATCTGGTGCACCTGATCGGGCGTCAGGTCGGTGGTCGTATTGCTGCGGACCAGGAAGGCGTAGAGATCGCGGCCGCCGGGGCGGTGGACCAGGCCCGGCGCCTGCGGGGCCTTCGGCGCATATTCGTCGCGCAGCAGGTCGCGCCACGCGGTGCGGCGGGCGGTGATCGGCCCCTCGACCAAGGCGCGGGCGCGGGCGCGGAACTGTTCCTGCTGGGCGGCGGGGATGGTGGCGGGCAGGGCGTTGAACGGGCGCAGCAGGACGTCGCCCGCCTCGCCCGGCGTCAGGTCGCGCTCGGCCTGGGCCAGGGCGCTGTCGACGACTGAACGGGCCTGGATCAGGCCGGTCTCCAGCCCGCGCCGGGTGTTGGCGATGCCGGCGTCGTAATAGGCGGGCGCCGCCTCCAGACGCTTCAGCCAGGCCTCGGCGTCGGCGGCCGTGGCGATGCGCGTGGCGGGCGCCACATAGGCCAGCATCTGGCCGGGGCCGCCTTCGGAATCGAAGGCCAGACGCGACGGGTCCAGTTCGATCCGCTCCAGCTCGCGGCCGATGAGATAGCCGACGAACGCGTGGTTCAGGCGGTGCGATTCATCCAGCGCGGCGGGGTCGATGGCGTCCAGCCGGGCCTTCAGCGCGTTCAGCGGCGCGCGGCGGGCCAGTTCGCCCGCACGGCTGGCGTCGGGCAGGCGCGACAGGGCGGCGCGGTCGCCGTCCATGCCCGAGCCGATCGGGTCGTTCTGGCGCAGATAGGCTTCGTATTCGACCAGCAGGGCGTCGAGCGCGGCGGCGCTGGACTGGCTCTGAGCAACGGCCGCCTGCGCAGGCAGGGCGGTTGCGGCCGTGAGGCCCGACAGGCCGAGGCCGGCGATGAGAAGAAGATGACGCATGACTGAAGCCCTCCCACGAGCAGGCGGGGAAGGGAGCGGACGGCGCCGCTGCGGTCAAGCCCTTAGCGGCACAACTCCAGGAAGCGGGCGGCGCGATCCTGCGATCCCGGCTGGGCCGCCATTATCGACCGCTGGTCGCCGTTCCACACGGCCAGCCAGCCGACGCGCTGGAAACGCTGGAAAACCGGATGCGACGCGGGCGCTGTGGCGACCAGATGGACGCCGTCGTGCATGTCCGCCGGCTCGATCCGGGCCGAGAAGGTCTCGGTGTCGCCGCCTGACTCCACCGTTACGGAACGGCGCTGCGGCGTTCGGTCGGCGGCCAGCGACAGGCCGATCTTGCCCGATCCGGGGGCGCACATGAGGCTGAGCGGCACGTCGTCGGACTGGGCCAGTCCATAGGACAGGCGCGGCTCGTCCGGATCCTCGTTTAGGAACCAGTCGTAATCGGCGACCGGCAGGGGGCCGGCGCTGGTCGCCAGAGGCGCGACGGTCGGCGCGCAGGCGCCCACGGCGGACACGGCGGCGACGGCTGCGGCGGTCAGCCAGAAAGAGAGGCGCATCCTGATCCCTATCCGGTGCACAGTTCGGCGAAGCGGCGCAGCTTGGGCAGATTCGCTCGGTCGATCTCTATGGTCTGGGCCTGTTCGCCCAGGGTGAGCGTCAGCCGCCCGGTCGCCAGGAAGGCGGCGAAGACCGGATGGTCGGCGCGCAGCACCGCCTCCAGACGGCCGCGTCGCGCCCGGGCCTCGACCTCGGCCGATGCAGCGCCGGAGCGGATGGTCGCGAACCCGTCGGCGCCCGGCGCGTCATGGAAGGCCAGCCGCACGATGCTGGAGCCTGGCGCGCATTCCAGCGTGGTGCGCAGGCGCGGCGTATCCGGGATCTCATTGGCCAGGACCAGGGGGCCGTCGCCGCTGTAGAGGGTCCAGGTCCAACCTTCGGAGGCGCGCGGCGGTCGCGCGGGCGTTGCGGCCTGAGGCCGTTCGGCCGGCGTTTGGGCTCCGCTCTGAGGCGCCGTCTGCACGGCCAGGGCGAACAGCATGGCCTGGGACAGGCCGAGCAGTGAGGTCATGTTTCAGCCCCCGCTGAGGAAAACCGGGGGACTGTGGTCACGCATGTCCTGAAGCGCAATAGCTAAGGAAGCCCTGGACCATGCGCCGCTCGGCGCGGGTGGCTGTCAGCTGACGATCGCCGGCCTCAGTCTGGACGGTCATCCGTCCGCCGCGCGCCAGCCCGGTCAGGGCGGCATCGCCCAGCGGCAGGCGCGCCTCAAAGGCCTCGCCGTTCGACAGGGGATCGATGGGCTGCGGCCCGTGCGAAGCCAGGACCAAGCCTGCGCTGCGCGGCTGAACATCGCCATAGACCACGGCCGAGCCCTCGCCCGGCGCACAGGTCAGCATCAGGGCCAGCTGGTCCGAATCCGGCAGGCCATACGCCAGTTTCGCCATCGGGCCCTCGCGCAGCACATGCCAGCCGGCGACCGGCTCGGTTTCGCCGCGCGGCGCCGAAGGCGCTTGGGTCGCCGCATGGGCTGCAAAGGCGGCCAGGCCCACGGCGCTCAGGATTGGAAAAAGGCTCTTACGCATCACAAGTTCACCCGCGTTCGACAGAGCAAACGCGGGTCGCTTGTTAAGAGTTCACGGCTCCGCTGGGCCGCGCGCGATTCAGTGATCGGGTGCGGCTGGAATCACACGTTTCGGTGAACGCGGATCAGAACGGGCTGAACCGCTCGACCAGGGATTGGGCGGCGGGCGTCGCCTGCATCCGGCTGATGTCGCCGCGCCCGCCGTAGCTGATGCGCGCTTCGGCGATCTGGCTGTGGCGGATGGTGTTGGCGCTGGAGATGTCCTCGGGCCGGACGATGCCGGCGACGGTCAGCTCGCGCACCTCGCGGTTGGTGCGCACTTCTTGCCGACCCTGGATGACCAGGTTGCCGTTGGGCATGACGGCGGTGACGACAGCGGCCACCGTCAGGTTGACCCTCTCAGAGCGGTTGACGCTGCCGGAGCCGTTGGCGTTCACGGCGCCTTCGGTGCCGATCATGTTGGCGGCGTCGAAACCGCCGGGGAAGGCGCGGCCCAGGCTGTTCTCCAGCCCGAAGAAGTTGGTCACTCCGCCCGAGGCGCTGTTGGTGCGGTTGCGCTGGGTCGAGTTCTGGGTCTGGGCGCGGTCGTTGATGTCGATGGCGACGGTCAGGATGTCGCCGACGCGGCGCGCGCGCTGGTCGCCGAAGAAGCTGCGCGCGCCGGTGCGCCACAGGCTGTTGGCGCTGGCCGAGGTCGGCTCAGGCAGATAGGCCTGCTCGACCGGGACCAGGGCGGCCGGATAGCCGATGGGCGCCAGTTCCGGGCCCTTCACCGCCTCGATGGCGGTGGAGCAGGCGGCCAGCGAGAGCGCGGACAGGGACAGGGCGATCAGGGGCAGGGGGCGCATGATGTCTCTCTCGCTCAACGGGCGGCGAACTGTTGCGGGTTGCGGCGGGCCATCTGGGCGGCGGGGCCGGCGACGGCCCGGCCGGGGCCCACGGCCACGGCGTCGATGGTGCGGTTGGACTGGACGTTCAGGATCGGCACGGCCTCGCCCGCCGAGGCGTTGCGCGTCGCCTTGCCGGTGACGGTCAGTTCGACGCCGTCGCTCAGATAGGCGACCTCGACCATGTCGTTGCGGGCGATGACCTGGGGCGAGGCCAGGTCGCGCTGGGCCACGGGCGAACCGGCGCGCAAGGCGCGCTTGGCCTGCAGCCCGATCACGACTTCGGCGTCCTGGGGCGCGCCCGCCGGGGCCAGGTGCGACTGGACCGAGGCCCAGATCACGTCTTCGGGCTGCACCACCTCGCCGGCGGCCAGGCTGCGGGCATAGGTCAGGACCTCGACGCTCGCGCTGGCTCGAGGGGGCGCGCCGACGCTGGCGATGGCGGGACGAGCCGAGGCTTCGGCCGCAGCGGCGCCGCCTTCACGCACCACGATGCGACGCAGGCCGTTGGGGTTGGTCCATTCCAGCCCGGCGCGGCGCGCTGCGATCTGCACCTGGGAGGCTTCCAGCACGGCGGTGGGGCCGACGCGGCGGCCGACCACGACACTGGCCGCCTCGCCCGCGTTGTCGAACAGCTCGCCCAGGGTGATGCGGCCGTCGTCGTCGACCGGATCGGGCAGCAGGCTGACCGGCCCGGCCAGCGCAGGGGCGGCGAGGGCGGCCAGGGCGACGGCCAGGACGGGGGCGAGGATCAGGGCGCGCTTCATGGCTTAGCTCTTCACCTGGGCCGTGACGGCCAGCATGTCGTCGGCGGTGGTGATGACCTTGGAGTTCATCTCATAGGCCCGCTGGGCCACGATCAGCGCCGTGATCTCGCTGACCGCGTCGACGTTGGAAGACTCGGTATAGTGCTGCAGCAGATTGCCGTAGCCGACCTCGCCGGGCACCCCGACCGTGGCGGGGCCCGAAGCCGCCGTCTCCAGCAGCAGGTTGTCGCCGATGGCTTCCAGGCCCGCCTCGTTGAAGAAGGTCGCCAGCTCCAGCTGGCCCACGACCTGCGGCTCCGGCTCGCCCTGAGTGGTCACCTGGACCTGGCCCGACTTGGAGATGGTGACGTCCAGCGCGTCCTGCGGAATGGCGATGGCGGGCTCGACCGCATAGCCGTCGTCCGTCACCAGCTGGCCTTCGCCGTTGATGGTGAAGTTGCCTGCCCGCGTATAGGCCAGCTCGCCCGAGGGCAGGGTGATCTGGAAATAGCCCTTGCCCTGAATGGCGACGTCGTAGGTGTTGCCGGTGCGGTTGGGGCTGCCCTGTTCGGTGATGCGGTAGACGCTGCCCGCCTTGACGCCCGAACCGATCTGGATGCCGGTCGGCACCACGGTGCCCTGCGACGAGGACTGGGCCCCCATGCGCTCGACGTTCTGATACAGCAGGTCCTGGAACTCGGCCCGCTGACGCTTGAAGCCGACCGTGTTCATGTTGGCGATGTTGTTGGAGATGACCTCCACGTTCAGCTGTTGGGCGGCCATGCCGGTGGCGGCGGTGCGAAGCGCGCGCATGTCTCAGCTCTCCCTTACGAAACCCGGCCCAGCCGCTCGATCGAGCGGCGCGACAGGTCGTTGGTGTTTTCGATCATCTTGGTCACGCGCTCATAGGCGCGGTTGATCTCGATGAGGTTGGTGATTTCCATCAGGGTGTTGACGTTCGACCCTTCCAGCGCCCCTTGACGCACCTGGGCGTCGGTCGCCTCCATCGGCTCGGCGCCGGACGTGTTCCGGTACAGGCCGTCGCCGGACTTCTGCAGCACCGACAGGTCGTCGAAACGCACCACGGTCAGGCGGCCGATCGGCTGGCCCTGCTGGCTGACCGTGCCGTCGTGGGCGACGCTGACGGGGCCGCGTTGCGGGTCCAGATCCAGTTCGGCGCCGTCGGCCATGACCAGCAGGCCCTGTTTGGTCGTCAGCCGCCCCTCGGGATCGGTGACGAAGGAGCCGTCGCGGGTATAGGCGGGGCCGGTCGGCGTCTGCACCGTGAAGAAGGCCCCTTCGCCCTCGATGGCGAAGTCCAGGTCGCGGCCGGTCTGCTTCAGCGCGCCCTGGCCGAAGTCGCGGCCGACGCCCTTGTCCAGGACGAAGCTGGCCGAGGGGCGGATGGCGTCGTTGCGCGCGCGCTCGCCGATCTCGGTCCCGACCATCAGCTGCTCGACCTTGAAGCCGGTCGTGTCGGCGTTGGCGACGTTGTTGGCCACGATGTCCAGCTCGCGGCGAAGCGTCATCTGGCGTGACAATCCGATATAGGCGGCGTTTTCCACGAGCGGGCTCCTTTCGCCCTTTCCCGTCGCAACGACCGTGCCAACAGGGTTAACGCCCGTAGAATGGGGGTTCGAGCGGTTCTGAGCCCTGCGGCGCCCGGCAGGATTTGCCGATTGTAAACGCCTCGTTAACCAAAACAGGGCCACACCCGGCATGTGAGGATCGGGGCGGCTTGGGCATGCTGAAACTGAAGCTGGGCAAGAAGAAGAGCGAGGCGCCGGTCGGCGACGACGCCAACCTGCCCGCCGTAAGCGAGGCCGCGCCCGGCGCTGAGGGCGACGACGGCGCCGCCGAGGCCTCGGGCAAGAAGAAGATCCCGCTGCTGTTCATCATCATTCCGGCGGCGCTTGTGGTGCTGGGCGGGGGCGGCGCGACCGCCTTCATGCTGATGAAGCCCAAGTCCGCCGAGGCGGCGGGCGGTCACGCGGCTCCAGCCAAGGAAGACAAGAAAAAGGACGGCGGCGGTCACGGCGGCGGCAAGGAGGGCGAGGCGCCCGCCGGCGCAGGCAAGATCGCGGCCGGTCCTGACGGCGTGACCTTCTACACCCTGCCGGACATGATCGTGAACATTCAGTCGGTGGACGGGCGTCCGACCTATCTGAAGCTGCGGCTGACGCTCGAGATGAAGGACGCCTCGGTGGCCTCGCACCTCCAGGCCGAGGCGCCGCGGATGCAGGACATGTTCCAGGGCTTCCTGCGCGAACTGCGCCCCGAGGATCTGGCCGGGTCGGCCGGGTCGTATCAGCTGCGCGCCGAGATCCTGCGCCGCGTCAACCTGATCGCGGCGCCCGGCAAGGTCGACGCCGTGCTGATCGAAGAAATGCTCGTGCAGTAATGAGCGACACCCTGGCTCCCGACAACGAACTGGATCCCTTCGGCGGCGACGCCGACCTGGGCGCCGATCTGGGCGCGGGTCTGTCCGAGCGCGTGCTGAACCAGGATGAGATCGACAGCCTGCTGGGCTTCGACATGGGCGGCGGCGACGATGATGAGCGCAGCGGCATCCGCGCCATCATCAACTCGGCCCTGGTCTCCTACGAGCGCCTGCCGATGCTCGAAATCGTCTTCGACCGCCTGGTGCGGCTGATGACGACCAGCCTTCGCAACTTCACCTCCGACAACGTCGAGGTCAGCCTCGACACCATCAGCTCCATCCGCTTCGGCGACTATCTGAACTCCATCCCGCTGCCGGCCATCCTGGCGGTGTTCCGGGCGGAGGAACTGGACAACTACGGCCTGCTGACGGTCGATTCCAACCTGATCTACTCCATCGTCGACGTCCTGCTGGGCGGGCGCCGCGGCACGGCGGCCCTGCGGATCGAGGGGCGGCCCTACACCACCATCGAACGGGTGCTGGTGCAGCGCATGGTCGAGGTCATCCTGAACGATGCGCGGCAGGCGTTCGAGCCCCTGACCCCCGTTCACTTCAATCTGGACCGGCTGGAGACCAACCCTCGCTTCGCCGCCATCGCGCGCCCCGCCAACGCCGCCATTCTGGTCAAGCTGCGCATCGACATGGAAGATCGCGGCGGCCGGGTCGAACTGCTGCTGCCCTATTCGACGCTGGAGCCCATCCGCAAGATGCTGCTGCAGCAGTTCATGGGCGAGAAGTTCGGCCGCGACAACATCTGGGAAGGCCACCTAGCCACCGAACTCTGGACCACCGAAACCGAGGTGCGCTGCGTGCTGGACGAGCAGCAGATGCCCCTGTCCAAGGTGCTGGACCTGAAGGTCGGCGACACCTTGATGCTGAACGCCACGCCTGAGTCCGAAGTCTCGGTGCGGGCGGGATCCATCCCGCTGACGACAGGCAAGATGGGCCGCAAGGGCCAGCACATCGCCGTCCGCGTCGAAGGCCCCATCAGCACCGACGCCGCCGCCCGTATCGCCAGAGGGACCCGCTGACATGACCGGCATCATCCTCGACTCCATCCTCATGCTGCTGCTGGTCGCGGCCATCGGCTACGGCATCAAGCTGGAGCGCAAGCTGAAGAGCCTGCGCGAGGGTCAGCTGGCCTTCGCCGCCGCCGTGACCGAGCTGAACAGCGCCGCCGGACGCGCCGAACAGGCCCTGGCCACCCTGCGCGCCTCGGGTCAGGAGACGGACCTGCTGCACGACCGCATCATCAAGGCCCGCGCGGTGAAGCAGGAGCTGGAGGTGCTGATCGCCCGCGCCCCGGCACGCCCGGTCGACAGCCGCATCGAAACGCGCGAGGACGAACGCCGCGCCGCCGCCAGGGCTCTGACCGAGATCGAGGCGACCGCCGAGGCCGAACCGGCCCGCGCCTCTGCGGTCTCGCCTCTACTAGATGACGAGACCCGCGCCCGCCGCATGGCCGCCCTGATGGAGCGCATCGAGGGGGCCCGCGCCGTCATGAAAGCGCCGTCGCCGAAGCCTGCGCCCGCGCCTGAGCGCGCCTCGCCGGTGATGCAGGCCCTGGCCGCTAACCATGCTGCGCAACAGAGCCTAAACCGCGCCCGCCGTAGTCTGGACGACGACCTGTTCGCTGCTTGATGTTGGCCCCTATGTCCGAGGCGCGGCCTCGGACGACTTGAGGGGCGATGGTGTTACGCCGCTTTTTTCCTGAGTTTGACCGATGAGCAAGCTGCCCCGCCTTCTGCCCCTGATCGCCGTCGCCATCGGCGGCGTCGTGGCCGTGCGCGCTGCGGGCGTGGCGCCGGATCTGTTTCAGGGCGCGACCGCCTGGGCTCAAGAAGCCGTCGTCAAGGAAGGCGAGGGGGCCAAGCCTGAGCCCAAACCCGCCCCGGCCGTCTGCGCCCTGACGCCCGAACAACTGGCCCAGCAGGCGGGGATTTCTCCGGCCGAGCTGCGCATCATCCAGTCCCTGTCCAAACGCCGCGACGCGCTGGACGCGCGCGACGCCGACTTCGCCACCACCCTGCCGCTGATGGTCGCCGCCGAGCAGAAGCTGGACGCCAAACTGCAGGCTCTGGAAGCCCTCAAGAGCGAGATCGGCGCCCTGATCGGCCAGGTCGACGAAAAGGAAAAGGCGGAAGAGGACCGTCTGGTCGCCGTCTACTCCGCCATGCGGCCCAAGGAGGCGGCGGCGGTCTTCGCCACCCTGGACGACAGCGTGCGCCTGCCGGTCGCCTCGGCCATGCGCCCCCGCACTCTGGCCGCCATCATGGCCCAGATGCCGCCCGCCGCCGCGCGTGAACTGACCGAGAAGCTGGCCAAGCGCTTCCAGGCCGAGCAGTACGCCGCCCGCGCCGCCGCCGTGGCTGCGCCCGCTGCGACCGCTCCGGCGCCGACCCCAGCCGCCCAGCCTGCAGCGCCTGCGCCCGCGCCCGCCCAGGCGGCCCAGACGACGCCGCGCCGTCCGGCGGCTCGCCCCGCCGCCCAACCGGCGAGAAAGGCGGCTGCGCCCGCCGAAACCGGTCCGCGCCCCTATGCGGCGGCGGCCGACGCCCCGGCCGGGGCGCGCCAGTCGGTGCAGTAATCGTCCTAGCTCCTCCGCTATTGAGGGGAGGGGGAGAATGGTTGTCGCGAACCGCCCGCGCGGCTATTCAGCCCGCTTCGCCTTTTCATGAGACCTGCCATGTCCGACGCCCTGCCTGACCGCCTTTCGGTCGATCCCGACAGCCCCTTCCACGACGCCGACCTGCTGGCGCGCGGCGTGGGCATCCGCTTCAAGGGCGAGGAAAAGACCAACGTCGAGGAATACTGCGTCTCGGAAGGCTGGGTCCGTCTGGCCGTGGGCAACCGCGTCGATCGGCGCGGCAAGGCCCTGACCGTCAAGCTGCAAGGCCCGGTCGAACCCTTCATCAAGGGCGAGTGATTTCCGCTCTGGCGGCGAAGCTGAGACTTTCGGTCGCAGCCTTCGCCCGCTAGGGTCCGCGCCTCATTGTAGAGTTGGGGAGGCGCACTTGTCGTTCAATGCTCGTCTGATGGCCGCCAGCGCTTTGGCGCTCGGCCTGATCGCCACGCCGGTCCTGGCCCAGGACGCCAGGACCATCCGCGCCGCCGAACAGGTGCGCGACCAGGCGCTGAAGGGCAATATCGCCCTCGACTACGTCACCCAGATCACCACCCGCTTCGGCCCGCGCCCGGCGGGTTCGCGCGCCGAGCAGGACGCCTCGGCCTGGGCCGCCGACTACATGCGCGCCCACGGCTTCCAGAACGTCCGCATCGAGACCTTCCCCCTGATCGGTTGGGAGCGGGGCGAGGAAAGCGCCGAGATCCTCGGCGCCCGTCCGCAGAAGCTGGTCGTGGCGGCGCTGGGCCACTCCCTCGCCACCCCCGCCGAGGGCGTCGAGGCGGACATCGTCTTCTTCGACGGCCTGGACGCGTTGGCGGCCGCGCCCGCCGGGTCGCTGACGGGCAAGATCGCCGTGGTCGACGGCGGCCAGATGGTGCGCATGCAGAACGGCTCGGGGTACGGCTCCCTCTCGCGCATTCGCAGCGTCGGCCCGACCGAGGCGGCCAAGCGCGGCGCGGTCGCCTTCGTGATGCGCTCGGCCGGGTCTGACGAGCATCGGATGCCGCACACCGGCACCACCCGCTATGTCGACGGCAAGGTGCCGCTGCCGTCCTTCGCGCTCAGCGCGCCCGACGCCGATCAGATCGCGCGCCTGGTCGGGATGGGCGAGACGGTGCGCCTGCGCCTGAAATCCACCGCCCATACCTATGAGACGGTCAGCCAGAACGTCATCGGCGACATCGTCGGCGCCGCGCGCCCGGACGAGATCATCGTCCTGGGTTCGCACATGGACAGCTGGGATCTGGGCACCGGCGCCATCGACGACGCCGCCGGCGGCGCCATCACCCTGGCCGCGGCCAAGCTGATCGCCGAACAGGGCCGACCGGCCCGCACGATCCGCGTGGTCCTGTACGGCTCCGAAGAGGTCGCCCAGCCGACCGACCACGGCAACGGCGGCGGGGCCTATGTCCGCGACATCGGCGCGGGCGTCGAGAAGCACGTCATCGCCGGCGAAAGCGACTTCGGCGCTGACCGCGTCTACGCCCTGGGTCTGCCGCCCGGGTCGCAAGGCACCGACTTCGCCAAGGTCGCCGAGCGCGTTCTGCGGCCGCTGGGCGTCCTGCCGGGCGAGCCGGAACTGTATGGCGGGGTCGACATCGGCCCGCTGGCCAAGGCGGGCGTCCCGGTCTTCGGCCTGCGCCAGGACGGCACGCGCTATTTCGACCTGCACCACACCGCCGACGATACGCTGGACAAGATCGACCCGGCCCAGATGACCCAGAACGTCGCCGCCTGGGCGGCTCTGGTGCGCCTGATCGCCGATTCAGATGTGGACTTCCGGGCCGCTCGTGCGGCACAGGAGGCCAAGCGCTGAGACGCGCCCTGCGAGCGTGGCGGAACTGGTAGACGCAAGCGACTTAAAATCGCTCGACCTCGGTCGTGCGGGTTCGATTCCCGCCGCTCGCACCATGAATGGCTTAATCGAGTTGCGCCCCCTGGCCGGCTTTAGGGGCTGGCCCGTACAGGCGTCGGCGTGACCCGGGCGATCAAGTGGGATAACAGGGCTCCCTTGCGCCGCATTTCCGGCAGCGTTGGCGGAGGCGTGACTTGCCAAGAGTATTCCCCCTTCTGATTGCGCTCGTCCTGAGCATGAGCTTCGCCCAGCCTGCTCGTGCGATGCAGATCTTCGTCAAGACCCTGACCGGCAAGACCATTGCCCTTGAGGTAGAGCCGAGCGATTTGATCGACGCCTTGAAGGCGAAGATTCAAGACAAGGAAGGCATCCCTCCTCTCCAGCAGCGCCTGGTCTTCGCGGGAGTGCAGTTGGAAGACGGGCGCACGCTTGCTGATTACAATATCCAGAAGGAGAGCACTCTCCACCTGGTTTTGCCGGCGGCGGCGGTCCCGACCATGTCCGAATGGGCGTTGATCATTCTTGCCTTGGGCCTGGCGGGCGGCGCGGCCGTCGCCATCCAGAGGCGGCGGCTCGCCTGAGCCTTTTCGCGCCAGACGGAACAGCTAGATCAGAACTAAGCGCCTGCGTTCTCGAACGCAGGCGTTTTGCATTTTGGCCGCGTGGGAGGCGACCCTTCAAGGCGGCGCTCAGCGGTCTGGCAGGGCGCGTTCACCCGCTGAATGAAAACCAATGTCGATGAATGAAGTGTTCGGTGTCGGTCGATTTCTTCGCCTTGAACCGGCATTTGTTGCGAGTAAAGTATAAAGCGTGATGAATATGGTTTTAGTTCATTTTCCTGTGCCGACAGTTAGGGTTGGATGATCTTGGTTTGATTGTCTATCGCCTTGCTGGAAATGGCCCGATTTCTGTCAAGCCATTTGCGCTGCACAAAAACTTTATCTCGGCTTTGCCGTTGATGTATTAAGCTGTCTTCTCGTGGCTTGCGGGAGCGAGCCGCGCGGCGCGCCGGACGCGCCTTTTCCTTGCGCCTGGCGTTTTCGTCGGGTGCGAACGCAACCGTGACATCCCGTCTGCCTGCGCCTGGGGCGCGGCGGCGTCTTTGCGGCTGCGCGTGGGCGGGCCGGGGGCTCGCCGGAAGTAGAACAGACAGGAGCGCAGGCGCGCGTGGACGACTTACAACTTCAACAACTGGGCGGGCCGCTGACGATCGGCCTGCTGGTGCTGTTCTTTGGCCTGACCATGCTGATTTCCTTGCGGATCAGCCGACGCAAGGAAAACGCCGACGCCTATATGACCGCCGGGAACGGGATCGGTCTGGGCGTCTCCGCCGCCTCGATGACGGCGACCTGGATCTGGGCGGCGTCGATGTATGCGTCCGCCACCTCGGGCTACGTCTACGGCATATCGGGGCCGATCCATTATGGGCTGTGGGGGGCGCTGATGATCCTGTTCATCTACCCCTACGGCCGCCGCATCCGCGCCGTGGCGCCGCGCGCCCATACGCTGGCCGAGGTCATGTACGCCCGGCACGGCCGCTCCAGCCAGCTGATGCTGGCGGGCTCCAACGTTCTGGGCAGCGTGATCAGCCTGACGTCCAACTTCATCGCCGGCGGCGCCCTGATCTCCATGCTGTCGCCGTTCAGCTTCAGCCAGGGCATCGTCGTCGTCGCCGGCGGGGTGCTGCTCTACACCCTGTGGTCGGGCTTCCGCGCCTCGGTCCTGACCGACTTCATCCAGGTCTGCGCCATGCTGGGCGCCGTGGTGGTGATCATCCCGGCCATCTTCTTCGCCATGGGCGGCCCGGCGGTCTTCATCGAAGGCGCGTCCAATCTGACGCCGCAGCAGACCAGCTTCTTCTCGTCCGACGCCTTCCTGAACCAGGGCGCGCCCTATATCGCCGCCGTCCTGGCCTACGCCATCGGCAACCAGACCATCGCCCAGCGCCTGTTCGCCGTGCGCGAGGATCTGATCCGGCCGACCTTCATCACCGCCACGGTCGGTTACGGCGCGACCATCATCGGCATCGGCATGCTGGGCGTGGTGGCGCTCTACGCCGGGATCAATCCGATGGAGGGGGACCTCAACAACCTGATCCCGCAACTGGCCGGGACCTATTTCGGGCCTGTGCTGCTGAGCATCTTCTTCATCATGATCATCGGCTCGCTGGCCTCGACGGCGGATTCCGATCTGTCGGCCCTGTCGTCGATCATGATGGCCGACATTTACGGCCGTGCGGGCAAGCGCAAGGCCGACCCGCGCCTGATGCTGACCGTCGGGCGCGCCACCATGGTCATCGCCACCGGCGCGGCGCTGTATTTCGCCGGGGCGCGGATGAACATCCTAGACCTGCTGGTCCTGGTCGGCGCCATCTGGGGCGCGCTGGTCTTCCCCGTCATCGCCAGCTTCTATTGGGAGAAGGTGACCAACAAGGCCTTCACCGTCTCGGTGCTGGCGGCGCTGGCGATCTTCTTTCCGGTGCGGTTCGGCTGGATCCCGATGGACGGCGCCGTCGGCTATGTCTTCGACGTGATCGCCGTAGTCGGCGTCGGCGTGGTCGCGGGCCTGATGACCTTCGGCTTCTTCGGCGCGAGAGCGGCGCGGATCGTCGGCTTCATCGCCGCCGTGGCCGTGGCGCCCTTCGCCATCGGCTTCCTGCATGACTACGCCGTGCTCAGCGGGTCGCTGATCGCCTATGCCGTCAGCACCGTGGTCTGCACCGCCATGTCGCTGTCCAATCAGGACGGCTTCGACTTCTCGCGCATCGCCCGCATGACCGGCGACTTCGATGTGGAGGAAGCCGAACCCGCCGCCGCCTCTGCGGCCGCCCCCGCCCGCTCGGGCTCGCAAATCCCCCAACCCCGCTAACAGGAGATCGCAATGACCCCTTTCTGGCTGACGACCTATGTCCTGATGTGGCCCGTCATCGTCGCGGGCGTGCTGGCTTTCATCGCCCGCGCCTTCTTCAAGGAGTGGCTGGACGCGCACCGGCGCGGCGAGCCGATGATCTGATGTCGAAGGGGGCTGCGGCCCCCTTTTTCATGCCCTGACTGTCTTGGACCCGTCATTGCAGACGGCTAGGGGTTGGAAGACATTCTGCTTCGCCTGGAGTTCCTGATGATCCGCAGCCGCCTTCTCGCCTCCGCCCTGGGGCTGACTCTCGGGCTTGCCGCCATGAGCGGAGTTGCACAGGCGGCCGAGGCGGCGTCCCCGAAGGCGGCCGCGACAGCGATCCCCGCAGGCGAGCGGGCCTCGCCCTCGCTGATCGTCACCATCGTGGTGGACCAGCTCAGCGCCAATCTGTTCAACCAGTATCGCAGCCAGTTCACCGGCGGGCTCAAGACCCTGGCCGATCAGGGCCTGGTTTCGATCAACGGCTATCAGACCCACGGCGTGACCGTGACCTGCGCCGGTCACTCCACCGTCCTGACGGGGGTGCACCCGACCCACAGCGGCATTCCGGCCAACGACTGGATCGACACCCGGACAGGGCAGGACACCTACTGCCTCGCCGCGCCGCAGAACACCCTGGCTCACGGCAAGAACACCGACAACGGCCCGGTCGGCCCGGAGCAGCTCAGCGCCTCGACCCTGGGCGACTGGCTCAAGGCGGTCAGCCCTGAGAGCCGCGTCTATGGCGTGTCAGGCAAGGATCGCGGCGCCATCACCCTGGCCGGTCACAAGGGCGACGGCGCCTTCTGGCTGACCGACGGCTTCGGCTTCACCACCTATGTCGAGCCGGGTCAGTCGGCGCAGGCGCGTCTGGCGCCGGTGGCGGCGATCAACGCCCGCATGGCCGAGCGGTTCAGCCCCGCCACGCCCAGCTGGACCTATACCAACGAGGCCTGCCGTCGTCTGGAAGGGCAATGGACCATCGCGGGCCAGACCTTCGACTCCAAACTGCCGCCGGTGAACGACCGCTTCGACAACTCGCCGGTGCTGGACGAGCTGACGCTGGAAGGCGCCATCGAGCTGCTGGAGACGCAGCAACTGGGCCGTCGCGGCGTCACCGACATGCTGGGCGTCAGCCTGTCGGCCACCGACCGGATCGGCCACGGCTTCGGCACTCAGGGCCCTGAAATGTGCGAGCAGATGCTGCGTCTGGACGCGGCCCTGGGCGGCTTCCTCGACCGGCTGTCCACCATCCCCGGCGGAGTGATCGTGGCGTTGACGGCTGACCACGGCGGTTCGGACTTCCCCGAGCGGTCGGCGGTCGAGGGCTATCCCCACGCGGGCCGGGTCGACCGCGCCCTGCAACCGCGCGTCAATGCGGCGCTGAAGGCCCGTTTCGGTCTCGACGCCGATCCGGTCGTGTCCTCGGCCGGCGGCTTCGTCATCGTCGACAAGGACCGCAGGTCGCTGGCCGAGCCGCTGCGCTCGCAGGTGCTGGCGGCCGCTGTCGAACTGCTGAACGCCGAGCCGCAGGTGGCCCTGGCCGTGTCGCGGGACGAACTTCTGGCTGAGCCTGCGCCGGCCTCGCTCAATCCCGAAGACCTCAGCGTGCGCGAGCGCCTGCGTCTGTCGGCCGTAGCGGGCCGTTCGCCCGACATCCTGCGCGCCTGGCAGCCGGGCCTGACCGGCCAGGGCCGCGTCGGCGGCGCCATCTCCAGCCACGGTTCGCCCTGGGACTACGACCGCCGCGTGCCCATCGTCTTCTGGTGGCCGGGCGCGCAAGGCCAGGAGCGCTTCCTGCCGATGCGCACCATCGACATCGCCCCGACCCTGGCCAATCTCATCGGGATCGAACCGGGCGCTCCGATCGACGGCCGCTGCATGGACCTGCCTCAGTTCGCCAAGGGCCGGTGCGCGGCGGAATAGGTCGCGGAGGTGACAGGAGTGATCCCTTCTGGGCTGACGCGCACGGCGAGCGGCGTATGAGGGCGGATTTTTCCGCTCTCAACCGCTTGCGCCAGCATGTCTAAAAAACGGTCCGGCTGATCTAGAGGGAGACGGGTCAGGTCGCGAGCGCTGTAGAGCCACCATTGGCTGTTGAGCAGCCGGCGGATCGCGTCAGGGCGATGGCGCCAGCCGATGATTGTCGCGGGATTGCCGCCGACGATGGCGTAGGGCGGCACGTCCTTGGTTACTACGCTTCCGGCGGCGACGATGCAGCCTGTCCCGAGCGTGACGCCCATGCTCAGGGTCACGTCGCGTCCGACCCAGACATCATGCTCGATGACCGGATAGGGCTTCACGCCGATCGGGGAAAATTTGAACGCTTCTACGACGTTCTCATCCACGTGCCCCCGAACGATGTCGTTATGAGGCCGAAAAGCGATGATGGAGGTCGTCACCCAGTCTATCGGATGGGTGGAGTCCAATATGGCCAAGCCTGTCGATATCGAACAATAGCGTCCTATCCGCATGGCTTCGTGAAGCGCCGAATAGGAGTAGCTGTGCATGCCCATGGCGCACAGGCCGGACGACGCGTCGCCGCCGATCGAGGGCGTGTAAGGGCCTTTATAGAGTACGCATGGTCCCTCTATCTCAAAGGTTCTCATGACGCGGATATCGGTATCCACTCGCGCCCAACCATAGGTTTTTGATGGAGGCGGCGTATTCTGACACAGCATCACGCCTGCATTGTAGAGGTGGTCAAGGCCTTCACGGGTGACGCGCATGGTACTCTTTAAACTGGGTCTGTGAGCGTGCAGGACTACAGTACCGTGAACGGTTCGCCACCCAATAACTCATCTGAAGACAATCAGAGCTGGCGGATCTGGCGCTCATAAACTCGTGTTTCCGCGCCTTGAGGCGCTCTTACGCCCCTGCCGTTTCCTTGGCACAAGGGCTTGAGAAACGCCTCTGAGGGGAGGCGTCGGCCGTCAGAGCCATACGAGGAAACCCGTTCATGCAAAGAGCCCGCCGCGCCCGCATCGTCGCGACACTCGGACCCGCCAGCCGCGCGTCGGGAACCGTCAAGGCGCTGGCCCAGGCCGGGGTGGATGTCTTTCGCCTGAACTTCAGCCACGGCTCGCACGACGATCACGCCGCCGCCTTCAAGGCCGTGCGCGGCGCCGAGATGGCGCTGAAGCGGCCCCTGGGCGTGCTGGCCGACCTGCAAGGCCCCAAGCTGCGGCTGGGCCGCTTCGCCGATGTCGAGATCGACGTGAAGCCCGGCCACAAGATGCGTTTCGACCTGGACCCGGCTCTGGGCGACGAGACCCGTGTGCAGATGCCGCATCCGGAGATTTTCCGCGCCCTGCGCACGGGCATGCTGCTGCTGATTGACGACGGCCGGGTGCGCCTGCGCGTGGGCGAGCGCACCGACGAATGGTGCGACGTCACGGTCGAGAGCGGCTCCAAACTGTCGGACCGCAAGGGGGTCGCCGTGCCCGAGGCGGTGGTGCCGGTCTCGGCCCTGACGCCCAAGGACCGCGAGGACCTGGCCTTTGCGCTTCGTCTCGGCGTTGACTGGGTGGCCCTCAGCTTCGTGCAGAAGGCCGAGGACATGGCCGAGCTGAAAAGCATCGTGAACGGTCAGGCCGCCTGTCTGGCCAAGATCGAAAAGCCCCAGGCCCTGAACGATCTGGATAGCATCCTCGACTATTGCGACGGCGTCATGGTCGCGCGCGGCGATCTGGGCGTCGAGATGGAGCCGGAAGAGGTGCCGGTCGCCCAGAAGAAGATCCTGCGCGCCGCCCGCCAGCGCGGGGTGCCCGCCATCGTCGCCACTCAGATGCTGGAATCCATGACCAGTTCGCCCGCCCCGACGCGGGCCGAGGCGTCCGACGTGGCCAACGCCGTCTATGAGGGCGCAGACGCCCTGATGCTGTCGGCCGAGACGGCGGCCGGCGACTATCCGCTGGAAGCGGTGGCCATCATGAACCGCATCATGGAACGGGTGGAGCGGGACCCCCTGTGGCCTGGCCTGATGGACGCCGAACACGCCGGGATGGACATCGATGATGTCGACGCCCTTGTCGCGGCGGCGAGGAAGGCGGCCGAGGCCTCTTCGACGGCCTGCATGGTGGTGTTCACCACCCTGGGCGGCACGGCCCGGCGCATGTCGCGCGAACGGCCGCTGCAGCCGGTGCTGGCCCTGACGCCCAAGCCGGAGACGGCGCGCCGGCTGGCCCTCGTCTGGGGGCTGGAGCCGCGTCTTGGCGATCAGCCGACCTCGCTGGAGGGTCTGACCGACGATGCGGTCCAGGCGGCCATGCTTTACGGCCTCGCCGAGCCGGGCCAGCGCATCCTCATCCTGGCGGGAACGCCGTTTGGCGCGCCGGGCGCGGCGAATCTGTTGCGTCTGGCCCATGCTCCGGCCCATGCTGCGCCTCGCGGCGGACAAGGGGCGAGGCGCGCCCGCGGAACCTGACGGGACGGGATGATCAAATACATCGGCTCAAAGCGGGCGCTTCTGGGCCATGTGGCGGGAGCGGTGCGGGCGGCCTTGCCTGATGGAGGCATGGTCTGCGACCTATTCTCCGGCACGGCGCGCGTCGGTCACCGGCTGAAGCGCGACGGCTTCCGCGTCTGGTCGAACGATCACAACGCCTATGCCCACGTCCTGGCCACGACCTATGTGCAGGCGGACCGCGAAGTCTGGGCCGAGCGCGCCGAGGCCGTGCTGGCCGAACTGCGCACCGTGCAGCCAGAGGCCGGCTGGTTCACCCGCACCTTCTGCGAAGAGGCCCGCTTCTTCCACCCCGACAACGGCGCCCGTATCGACGCCATGCGCGAACGCATCGAAACGATGGGGCTGGAGCCGGAGCTGAAGGCCGTCGTCCTGGTCGCCCTGATGGAGGCGGCCGACCGCGTGGATTCCACGGCGGGCCTGCAGATGGCCTATATGAAGCAGTGGGCGCCGCGCGCGCTGAAACCGCTGGAGCTGCGCCTGCCCGACCTGCTGCCCGGCGTGGCTTCGGGGCCGTGCGTGGCGACGCGTGGCGACGCCGTGGAGATCGCGACCGAGGTCGAGGCCGATCTGGTCTATCTGGACCCGCCGTACAATCAGCACTCCTATCTGGCCAACTACCACTGCTGGGAAAGCCTGGTGCTGTGGGACAAGCCTGAGACCTATGGCGTGGCGCGCAAACGGATCGACGTGAAGACGCGCAAGAGCGCCTTCAACAGCCGGCCCGGCATCGGCCCGGCCATGCAGGCGGTGATCGAAGGGCTGAAGGCCCCGAACCTGATCGTCAGCTTCAACGACGAGGGCTATCTGAGCCGCGAGGATCTGGTGGCCATGCTGGCGTCGCGCGGTCACGTCCAGGTGCTCGATATCCCCTATCCCCGCTACGTCGGCGCCCGGATCGGCATCCACAATCTGAAGGGCGAGAAGGTCGGTGCGGTGGGGCGCCTGCGCAACGTCGAACACCTGTTCGTCGTCACCGATCGGCCCGTGGTCCTGCCGGTGGCCGCCTAACCTGACGGACGCGCTAGGGCGAAGACCGAAGGAACGAAGCTGGCGGCCTGTCGTTTTGCTGACATGCGTTCGTTTGCTTCTCCCCGTTCCCATAGTGATTTCGACGCCGCGCGCCGCGCGGCGGGCGATCAGGCCGGGGCCTCCCGGTTCGGGCGGAGGCTGGCGATCGATACGACTTCCGCCAGCGTCAAGCGCCCCGCGCACCGCGACAGCGTGGGGCGCGGGCTGGACGGATGGACCATCTTCCTGCTGGGCGCCCTCGTAGCGGGCATCATGGGGATGATGCTAGGCGGCGTCCTGTCGGTCTGAACCGTCAGGCGGCTTCCAGCAAAGCCCTGATCGGCGCCCAGGTGCGCCGATGCTCCGGGCAGGGGCCGAGCGCCTGCAGCGCCTTCTGATGGAGGGGGGCGTTATAGCCCTTGTGGCTGGCGAAGCCGTAGCCGGGATAGGTCGCATCCATCTCGATCATCAGCCGATCCCGGGCCGTCTTGGCCAGGATGGAGGCCGCCGCGATCGAAAGGGAGCGGCTGTCGCCCCTGACCACGGGCGTCACGGCGCAGGGCAGGGGAAAGCGGTAGTTGCCGTCCACCAGGGCGTGCACCGGCGGATGGGCCAGGGCCTCGACCGCGCGGCGCATGGCCAGGCCCGTGGCGTGAAGGATGTTCAGCTGGTCGATCTCCTCGACCGAGGCGAAGCCGACGCCCCATGCCAGGGCGCGGGTCTTGATGTCGATCTCCAGCACCGCGCGGCGCTTTTCGGTCAGGGCCTTGGAATCATCGATCCCCTTGGGCAGGTCGTCCGGGTTCAGGATCACCGCCGCCGCCGACACCGGCCCGGCCCACGGTCCCCGACCCGCCTCGTCGATCCCGCAGATATGGCCGTTCCACGTCGCCCGGGCCTCCAGCTCCAGCAGCAGGGTGGGGAAGGCGCGATCAGGCTTGCAGGGAGCTTTCGAGGCAGGGGCTTTAGGCGGCGTCATCACGCCCCAGTGCCACGAAGCCCCGCCGGACGGAAGGCCTGCAAGACAGAGGAGGGCAGGTCGCGGCGGCGCCTCACGGCGCATGGTAGGCCCGGAGGGAGAGCCTTTAGGGAGCCCTTAGGGCCCGGATTTCCTAGGCTTTAGCGGCCTTCGACAATGCTGTGTGTCACAGTCCGGGTGTCACAGGCAAGGCCGTGTGGTTGGTAAGGAGCGACGCTATGTTGACCACCGATCTTCCAGCCGCTAGCGCCTCTTACCTAACGCCATTGTAGGTCTTCATGAATATCGCCGCCTCCAATCCCCTTCCGAGCCTTGATCTTCCTAAACGATGGGAATTTCTGCAACAAAAGGCCGACGCGGCTGGCCTTGATGCTCTCTCGGTGGTGGAGCGCGTTGAGGAGGCCGCTAAGCGGGTGGATGCGCTTTTGGCGCGCATTCGCTCAGGTGGCGGCTTGTTTGAGGTCTTCCTTGGGGCTTCGGGCTCGGGAAAAACAACCTTCGTTAACTCACTCCCCAAGTTTTTCGACAGCATCCGAGTTGTGCCGTTTCCGAAAGATCTGCCCCTTCTTGAGCTTCCCGCATTCATTCGGCGTACCCATGTGCCGGGTGATGACCAGAGCCGGATTATCCTGGTGGAAAAGCGGGACAATCCCGTCGCGGCCGATCTCGAGAACGTTGAGCCGATGATGGCTGAATTGCTGGAAGTTTTCCGAGAGCCAGCAGGTCAAGTATTGGTGCTTTGGCCGGTGACCAGAGAGGTTAATGCAAGGAAGATTGCGGAGGAGGCGTGGATTACCGGAAGTGACTCCGTAGTCGATAAGTCCACCAAGGGTCTTTTTCAGTTTTCCGGCGTGCCAAGAGCGGACTACTACCGTCTTGCTGATACCACTTGTCGCACCCTGACGGGGGACAGCTTGGAGGCCTTCGGCGTTGCCGAGGAAGATGCTGTCGAGATGATTGCAGGCAGTGAAACCATCGCGATGTTCTACGGAAGCGTGAATGAGGCGGCTGAAGCTATTCGAGGACAGACGTGGAGCGTTTTAAGGCAGAGAGTCGTGCCTTATTTGTGGGTTGTTCTACCTGGAGATAGTGTTTCTGCGGTTCAGGCTACGGCGACTGAGCTAACTCAGGGAACTCGAAGCCGTATCGATGTTGATTTAGTTGGTGAGTTTATCGACGCTCCTTCCAACAGCTCGTTGTATGTCGAGGATTGGCGCGCGCGCCGAGGGCAACTCGCGAACCTTTTGCGTGCTGTCGATCTTCGCCTGTTCTCCTTGCCGCCCAATGCGGCCTTGGCGGCTGTGCGTGCCTGCGGCGACAAGACGTTGAAAGACGCGCTGAAATCGCCCTCGGTTAACCTCGAGGCCGCCAAAAAAACAATGCGGGCGACGCGACTATACAAAGCAATCCTTACTGTCGCCGGTAAGGAGAATGTCCCGCCGTTTGCGGGATATAGGGCCGTAGAGCAGGAAACCGAGGAGGAATATCGACGCATCCAGAGGGGCGCGAAGAACAATGATAAGCCTCTAAATAAATCTCTTGGTGGGCTTATTGCGTTATGTCTTAAGGACGACGCTCCAGAACTTGAGGTGGTGACTGAGAAGAAATCTCTACCTGGTAGTCAGCTTCAGCCCGACATTCAGATTGATCTTAAGAACGGTTCTTATATTTGCCTCGAGCCTACCTGGAGAACTACCGGGAGAGAAATCGACGGCGAGATTGATAAAGCTCAAAATACGTTGACTAGCGCGCATATGAAAAAATACGTACTCGATAAGGCGATGCAGTACGTGAAAGATTTGAAGCTCTGAACTGAAGGTGGCGGCGCGCGCCGAGCATTGCCGCCGCCACTCATAGCCAAAAGTCACCGCCGAGGCAGCGGAGCCTTGATGGCTATCCCTAGATCAAAAAAAGCAGGGGGACCACAGGGGCGTCAGGAAACCACTGGCGGTTCTTCGGTTCCTTCCAAGGCCCGGTAGACGCTGCCTCGGCCTATCCCGAGGCGCTGCTGGATTTGTGAGGGGTTCAGGCCTTCTCTCGACAGCTGCCGGACTTCTTCGACTGGGGCGGTGGACAGACGCCCACGGTAGCGACCCTCAGCCACTTAACTGCCCGTGGGCTTTCGCCGGGCCTCCCAAGTCTCCAGCACGAAAAGCGCCATGGTGTGGGCGGCATGGACCGCTAGCCGAGCATGGCGGGGGGCGAGCCTGTAGGTCTTCCCCTCGACCGAAATGTCGGCATGCCCATGCGCTGAGCCCTTGTGAGTGCGGAGCGCGGCCACGCCGTCCGCAATGCTCGATAGGCCAGACAGGATGCGTTTGAGATCTAAGTCAGCCACATCCTTCGGGCTGAGCCCAAGGTGGTTTGAAGTTTCGCTCCATAGTGAGCCAAGGACCTGCTTGCTCGGCAGTGGGTGTCCCTCACTTTCCAAATAGGTCTTGCAGACAGTCTCAAGGATCGCGCAGGCCGCCGTTACGGCGGCGGGCGGATCGCTCTCCACCTGTGAGTAGGCGCGCTGGTACTCGGTTTCGAGGGCGCGGCTCCCATCTTTGGTGAGGCGTTCAGCTAGGGACTTGGACGGCCCTCTAAGCGCGCCGCCGATGAGGTAGCCGCCTCGTTGATAAGAGAGGCCCTCACGCTCGAAAGCATCCCTCAGCGGTGCCCTGCGGTCCTCGCCGGGCTCAGCTGGGGGCGACCAAAAAGTCCCTCTCGTCGCAGGCTCGGTATCCATGAACTCGGCCACAAGGCGACCGAATATGTCGAGGGCATCGTCACAGTCCCGGTTGGCTAACCGCAGCCACGCTTGGCACTTCATCACTTTGCTGCCTTCAGGCGGATCGCCTGGAAATCCGGCCATCATGAAAAGTGAGTCAAGTTGCGCGTGGGTGTAGGCCTCGGCGAGGATGGGGGCGGCAGCGCCGATGACGGAGGGGGGGATGCGCTGGGCTGGCATTTCGAACTCGTTGAAGCGGTGGTCGGGGCAGGCGGGAGGAACTTGCTGATCTTAGGCGGAAAAGTTATCCCGAACGCCCCGCTCTAGTACGGCGCGGACCTGATCCTCGGGCCAAACAATGCCCAGGTGTGCACCAAACTCGTCCTTCGTGGAGGCTCTGCCCGAGTAGACTCCGAAGAAGCGGGTTGCTCCCGTGTGGATGCTGGCACCAGGGAAATCGTCGGTGAGAATCGTGCCGTATTGTCGCTGGATCACGGGCGAACCAGACATCCCGCTTCGGGTCGCGCTATGGATCAGTGTGTGGAGGTAATGCTCGTCGTTCAGTAGGTCAGGATCGAGCGCCAGCGACCCGCGTTTCCAGATCGGCATATGCTGCCGCGAGATACCCTCGGGGTGCCCAAGGATGAAAACGTCCGACCCCACGAGACGCTTGAGTTGGACCTCGGGCAGGTCGTTTAGGTACTGTTGCGGGGGCGGGGCCCCCCCGATGGGAATGGCGACTACATCGACCCTCTGACGGTGTTTGGGATGTACGCGCCAGATGGGGACCCCACTGTCGTCGTATAGATTGACTTCGGCGGTGTGCCGCCGTCCAGCCAAGCCCTGTTCCGGGAAATAAAATCGGAGCCGGTTAGGTCTCCCGCCGTGCGCCGAGAGGGACTGCCCGGTTTCTGGATGAGTGCCCGTAACGTTGTGCCAGCAGGTGATAAGGGTGAGGCTCCCATGGGCACCACGCCAGAACGAAGCGGTCCCGACGGCCAGCTTCAGGTCGTCCCTCAGCATCTCCACGGGAGTGGTAGTGAACGACCAGGGGTCTACGGTGACGATAGGGATTTGCGGACTCATGCTCGGAGCGTATCGCGGTTCTGCGGCTGGGGCACCCCGAAGAACCAGCGGAAAAAGCAGGGGAGCCCAGAGGCGCGTCAGGAAACGCCTAGGCTGCCTTTCAGGGCCTCGTAGACGGTCGAACGGGCCACCCCCAGGCGCTTGGCGATATGCGCAGGCTTTTCTCCCTCCGCATGGAGTCGGCGGATGGTGGCCGTGTCCACGCTTTTCGGTCGCCCCTTATACCGCCCCTCGGCTTTGGCCTTAGCGATCCCTTCCATCTGGCGCTCTCGCCGGAGGTTCGTCTCAAACTCAGCGAAGGCTCCCAACATGGTCAGGAACAGACGGCCCGTCGCGGCGGTGGTGTCGAACTCCCCCTGCTGAAGGGCGCGGAAGCTGACGCCCTTCTCTGTCAGGGCGGCGACGACCTCGCTCAGGTCCGTAACGGAACGGGCCAGACGGTCGATGCGGGTGACGACGAACGTGTCCCCCTCCCTGACGTACTCCAGCGCTCGCCGAAGCTCCTCCCGGCCCTCCTGCGTGGTCCCCGACCGCTTCTCGGCGAAGACCTTCTCACAGCCCGCCTCGGCCAGGGCGACCTCCTGCACCTCTAAGGACTGCCCCACGGACGACACGCGGGCGTAACCGATGACGGCCATCAGAAGGCCTCCCCGACGCGGAGAGAGACGGGTGCGTTAGTCGGGGCAGGCATGGCAGGCGTCCGAAAAGGTCTAAGATGAAGCCGGAACTACCGTCCGATAATTGTCAGGTCAACCCCCTTCGGACAGTTTGCGCTCGTCCGCCATGGGTATACCTTCTCGGACAGTCTCACATTCGTCCGAGAGCACGGCCCACCGAGACGAAACGGCCATGCTTACACGGGGGCATTTTCATGGGCCGCCGAATCCGGGACACTTATCCTCGAGCCGTGCCGCCGCACAGTCTGCCCCTGCCTCCCTTGTTCGATTGAGGTCCAAAGCCCGGCAGACGTCAGAGGAGACGAACCACGGCTCGCCGTCGCAGACTCGGAGATGAAGTAGGCCTCGCCTTACCCCCGATCCGTGCGGGGGTAGGCAGGTCCATAGTCCGGCGCTCCGTCGCGTCCAGCCGCCGGAGACACTTCCCCCCACCGTCCGAGGTCGGGAGGGCAAGGGTACGGCACACGTCGATGGCACCACGCTCCGTCAGGCAGAGTTTGCTGTTGGAGGCCAACGGTGCCCACCCTATGGGGGTAAGTGGGCGCGGACGCCTGAACATATGGGGCTTCGGATTATTGAGGCAGAAGGCATCGCTCTTAGGTCGATAAGGGCTGCTCCCCGGCGGGGTTATCCTTTGAGGCATTGGTCTCAGAAGTCTCCTCGGCGAGGATGAATCCTAGGCCTCTCCTGAGGCTATCTTTAGGATATCCTGAGGACTGGGCCTTCCAGGCCCCCTAGACCAGGACTTAATTGACCAAGGCGCTGGGCCTCTTTGAGACTCCGGCCTTTCCTCGGCGAGGGATGAACTCTCGCACACTACAGGAATCCTAAGCATACCTTAGGCTATCCTCAGGGCTGGGCCTTCCAGGCCCCCTAGACCAAGGGAAAATCCTCGGTTGCACTTATCTGAGCTGCAACTGTGGAGTGTGACGACCGGCGCAACTCGCGGAAGGCTCTAGGATGAGCGCTGAGCGGCCCCAGGCCCTGACGGGCCGTTGGGGTGCAGGAGCCTTGACGCTAGGCCTCAGAGGACTCCTGAGAGCCATCTGGGGCATGCGCCTGTTCCTGCCCTGTCTCGTCAGAGACGGCACCCAGGAGGAAGGCGTACGGCCTCCACGACCGCACGACGCTGCTCTAGTGACGGCCCTGCTGAATAAACGCCCAGCGTCATGCCGCCGCGTCCTTCCTCGTGGCCGAGGACAGCCGAAATGGTGTGCGGCGGCTGACCTGCCTGCTCGGCCTTCGTCGCAAACCACCGACGGAAAGAGTGGAAGTCGGCGTCCGACTGTCGGCGCCCCTCCTGACGCGCATCCAAGTTCAGGTCGCGACGCCACCCCGGCGGGGGAGGTGGAGGCGACGACCCCACGATATGGTTCTCCGGATTTCTAAGCCCAAAAATTTCGACGCGGGGGTTGAAGCGTCGAGGTTGGTTTCTACGTAATAACCTAAGGATATACATTAGGGTTACCCTGGAGTTATCTATAGTTATCCCCGTCGTATATAACTCTAGGTATATCCCTAGGTCTTCCTGAGGATATCCTAAAGGCTGGGTCCTCCGTCTCCCTATACCACGACTTAATGGCGATCCCTCTAGACCAAGGGGGAATGACCGACGGGGATGAACACCTCTCCCTCCGTTCATCTCGTCTTCCGACTTTCGCCTGATGTGCGTCCTGCATGGCCCTGGAAGGGCCTGGGAGAGTCGCTGAGTGACTCCGGGGGCGTTTTCCTTGGCGAGGGTGCGGAAAGCTCTCGATGCCGTTCTACGGGCTTCCCTGAGTCATTTACGGCCGTTCTCGATTTTCGGGAGTGAGAACGGCGCGTGAGACACCTTGGCAAGTTCGCGGGTGAGCAATGCCACTCGTCGCTTGTTGCCGTACTGGGTCGCCACGCCCCCTGTAGTCCAGCCGCCAAGGGCATGGGCGAGTTCTTCAGGGATGGCTGCGTCTCGAGCGGCGTCGAGGAAACCGTGCCGGAAGCTATGGAACACGGTTGCAGGGTCCGAGAGGCCCAGGTCGTGGCGGAACTTACTGAACCACCGAGACAGGTTGTGGGAGAACGACCCGTGAGCGGCGGGCCGCAGGGATGGAAAGAGGCGGTCTGTCTCGTTCGGAATGGTCGCTACGTAACTCATCAGCCCAGCGTCCAAGACGACGCGGTGGATCGGGACTGTGCGCTCGCTCGCCTGCGTCTTCAGCTTACGCCCCTCAATGAGTTGCCCCTTCTCGTCGAACTTGGAGAAGCGCATGCACTGAATGCCATCGACTACGACGAGGTCAGCTTTTCTGAGGCCTGCCAGTTCGTTCGCCCGCGCGCCGCTGTAAAGGGCAAGCGCAGGTATCCAGAAGCGCCACGGGTGTTCACCGGCCGCCATCGGGGCTGTGGCTTTGAAAAGAATGTCCAGTTCCTCGGGCGTGAAGCCGCGTCGCTTGACCCTCGCGTCGGCCGACAGCTTCATGCCTTGGGCCGGGCTGCGGTCGAGGTACTCCTCGGTCACGGCCCAGTTGAACACGGCAGCGAGGTTCTGGAGGTATGTGTTCACGGTGGTGGGGGCGATGCGTTCCCCTTCGTCCTCCTCTGCTTTGTCTGCGGCCTCGGTCAGGGTCAGTCCGGGGTAGCGGCGGGTAGCAAACTTCGGCACCCGCTGGAGTAGGCTACGGACCTCTCTGATGTCGGCGCGGGTGACAGAGCGGACTGGTTTGTCCGGCCCCAGCACCTCCTCTAAGGCCGAGAAGATGTGGGAGTACTTCCGGCTCGTGGACTCCTCGCCGTGTCGTGCAACGCGCTCGGCATTGAATGCTGCGATGAGTTTGCCGACCGTAATGCCGCTCGTCGGTGGTGTTGTAGGGGCTGCCAAAGTCGGAGCGGCCACGTCCACCACCTCGCCCTCTAACCGCCGCTCCAGCAGATCAATGAGGCGGACCCGCGCTTTAAGCATCTCGATGCCGAGGAGGCGGCGGCTCGGATCGCCCTCGGGGTACCACAGGGCGGCATCTGCAAGAGCCATGTCTACCGCGTCGGCCGCACCAGCGAGGTTCATTGAGGCGAGGTCGCGCCGGTAATTTGCGGCGTCCTCAAACAGCCATGTGCGGGTGGATGCGACGCCCACCGCGATCCGCGTGTCCTGCTCACTGTCCAGGACTTCAGCAAGCCACGCGTCCGCCATCGCTGCCGCCCTCGCGGGATCAAGCGGCGGGGATGCCTTGCCCGCCAAACGAGCCCTCGCCGTGGCAATCAGTCCATCAGTCTCGACACCTTTCCGCCGTGCTGCCCGTTTGGCGGTCTCGAAGTCCTTGGTACGGAGGCTCTCACGCCACTGGGGCGTTCCAAGGGGCTCCTGAACATCATCGGGGACGCGCCGCCTGAACCAGTAGGTTCCTCCCCGGCGGTAGAGGTAGTTGCATCCGACCACGGCTTCCATTCCGGCTCGTGTGTCACAGTCGTGTGGCACAGTTCAAGGGCGTGAAAGCCAGTGAGAGCGGGAAATCCAGCGCCGCCGGGGGTTCCGGGGGAGTGTGGTAGGCCCGGAGGGACTCGAACCCCCAACCAGACCGTTATGAGCGGTCGGCTCTAACCATTGAGCTACGGGCCCCCGAGCGCATGGAAGGCCGTGCCTAGCAGGGGACGCGTCGGCTGCAAAGCCGCCTTGGACCTGTCGCGCTTTTCACGCCGATGAATGGAACCTGCACGGGGGTCTTCCGCGTTCGTTCAGCTTGAAACGGTCAAGTTAGGCCGTGGCTGGCGAATGCGCCCGCCCGAACGATTTCGACGGAGACCTCCCCATGACCCGCACCGCACGCGCCCTGATGATGGGCACGGCCCTGATGACTTTGGCGGCGCCGGCCGTCGCATCTGCTCAATCCCAGCCCGGCGGCGTTTCTCCGATCCAGGTGCACGCGATGGCGCAACAACCCGCCCTGAACCTGTCGGCCTACGGCGAGGTCAAGGTCGCGCCGGATCAGGCGACGATCAACTTCGGCGTGGTGACCGAGGCCGCGACGGCCCAGGAGGCCATGGCCCAGAACGCCCAGCAGATGACGCGCGTCATCGCCGCCCTGCGCCGCGCCGGGATCGCCGAGCGCGACATCCAGACCTCGGGCCTGAACCTGTCGGCGCAGTACGACTATCAGCAGAACGAGCCGCCCAAGCTGCGCGGCTATCAGGCTTCGAACCGCGTCACCGTGACCATCAACGACCTGACCAAGGTCGGCGCGACCGCCGACGCCGTGGTCACGGCCGGGGTCAATCAGATCGACGGCATCAGCTTCGGCCTGAAGGATCCCAAGGCCGCCGAGGATCAGGCCCGCGTGCTGGCCGTGCGCGCGCTCCAGGACAAGGCGCGCCTGTACGCCGACGCCATGGGCGTGCAGCTGGGGCAGGTGCGCTCCCTGACCGAGGGCGGCGGCTACGTGCCGGAAGTGCGCCCTCAGGCCATGTACGCCCGCGCCGCCTCGATGGACGCCGGCGCCTCGACCCCGGTCTCGGCTGGCGAGCTGTCGGTCCGCATCGACATCAGCGGCGCCTACGACATCGGCCGCTGATCCCGTCCGAATGAAATGATGAGGGCTCGCTGGCGACGGCGAGCCCTTTTCATGGGTTTATTACCGTCCATTCATTTGACGGAGCGGACGCGGCCTCTATCCTCACGCTTGGCCGCTTCTGGCCGCGATCCTGGACGTCCGCCTTCCCATGAAGCAGTTCTTCCTCACCATGCTGGGCGTCTTCGCCGGGCTTGTGGCCTTTTTCGTCGTCCTGCCCGTCGTGGCGCTGATCTTCTTCGCCATGGCGGCCGGCGCCTCCAAGCCTTCGACGCCCGCCCATACGGTGTTGGAGATCGACCTGCGCAGCGGGCTGACGGATCAGACGCCGACCAACCCCTTCGCGGCCTTCAGCGGCCCCAGCATGTCGGTGGTTCAGGTCGTGGACGTCCTGGCCCAGGCGGCGGCCGACGACAACGTCAAGGTCCTGCTGGTGCGCGCGCCCGAAGCCGGCATGACGCCCGCCTCGGCCGATGAGGTGCGCCAGGCGATCGCCCGCTTCCGCGCCGCGGGCAAGACCGTCATCGCCCACAGCCAGGGCTTCATGCCGGTGGGCGCGGTGATGTCCAGCTATATGGTCGCCGCCAGCGCCGATCAGCTGTGGCTGCAGAACACGGCGGGCTTCCAGGCCGTCGGTTTGGCGGCGGACAGCGTCTTCCTGGGCCGCGCCTTCCAGAAGTACGGCGTCAAGGCCGACTTCGAGCAGCGCTACGAATACAAGAACGCCGTCAACGAGTTCACCCAGAGCGACTTCACTGCGCCGCACCGCGAAGCCATGCTGGCCTGGATGGGCTCCATCCACGACAACGCCATCGCCAACATCGCCCGTGACCGCAAGACGACGCCAGACGCCCTGAAGGCCGTCATCGAGGCCGGCCCTTACACCGCCGATCAGGCCCTGTCGCTGAAGCTGGTCGACAAGATCGGTCAGGTCGAAGAGGCCGAAGCCGCGGCCAAGACCAAGGCGGGCAAGGACGCCAAGATCGTCAAATTCGGCGATTACGCCTCGCTGAAGGGGACGCGTACGACGTCGGGCTCGGGCTCGGCCAAGTCGGCCATCGCCATCGTAGGCGGCGAGGGCGCCATCATGACCGGTCGCGGCTCCAACGATTCGCCGTTCGGCGGCGGCTCCAACATTCGTTCGGACGACACCGCCAAGGCCATCTATGACGCAATCGAGGACAAGGACGTAAAGGCCATCGTCTTCCGCGTGTCCTCGCCGGGCGGCTCGCCTGAAGCTTCGGAACAGGTGCTGGCCGCCGTGCGCGCGGCCAAGGCGGCGGGCAAGCCGGTCGTGGTGTCCATGGGCGCCTACGCCGCGTCGGGCGGCTACTGGATCAGCTCGGAAGCCGACTGGATCGTGGCCCAGCCCTCGACCCTGACCGGCTCGATCGGCGTCTTCGGCGGCAAGTTCGTGCTGGCCGACGCCCTGGGCCGCTTCGGCGTCGACATGCGCGGTCTGTCGGTCGGCGGCGACTACGCAGACGCCTTCTCGCCGACGCAGACCTTCGATCAGGGCCAGCGCGCGGCCTTCGCCGCCTCGATGGACCGCATCTACGAAGAGTTCGTCGCCCGCGTGGCCAAGGGCCGCAAGCTGCCGGTCGAGCGCGTGCGCGAGATCGCCAAGGGCCGTGTCTGGACCGGCGCCCAGGCGCAGGGCCTGGGTCTGGTCGATCAACTGGGCGGTCTGAACGAGGCTGTGGCTAAGGCCCGCGAACTGGCCAAGATCCCGGCTGACGAGAACGTCCGCTTCAAGCGCTTCCCGCAACCGCAGTCGCCGTGGGAGGCGCTCGCCACCGCCTTCGGCGCCTCGGGCCAGGCCGCCGAGGCCATGGTCAAGGTCGGCCAGGTGATGGGCGATCCCGCCGCCCAGGCCGTTCTGAACCGGGTCGAAGTCGACCGGATGCGCAGCCGCGGCGCCGTGGTTTTGGCCGATCAGCCCGCCTTCTGAGCCGGGCCGGAACCGCAAAAGTGACTGGTGCGTGATGTCGCAGTCCATTGACCGTTCAGGTCGATGGTCCGACATTGCGCTTCAGGCGTTCATCCGGACGCTGAGAGAGGTTTTGAGTTCATGATCAACTCCGACCCGATGGGCCCGCTGGGTTTCAATGCGCGCCGTCGGCCGGGTTCCGGCCTGCTGGCGCCCTTCTTTTGGGCGGCGGGTCTGATCGCCACCGCCCTGGCTGTCGCCGTGGGCGCGCTGTTGGCGGTGTTCACCGCCGCCGCCGTGGCTCTGATCGCCGTGGTAGGCGGAGTTCTGGTCTTCGTCGCGGGTTTCGCCCTGCGCGCACGACGCGCCATGACCGCCCGTCGTCGTCGGGATGAGGGCGTGATCGACGCCAAAAAGGTCGGCGACACCTGGGTGACGTACGGCTGGGAAAAGGAAGGGCGCTGATCGGCCCGCATGATCTCCCGGCCATGATATCCTTCACCGACGCGCCGTCCCCGAACTTCGACGCCCGACGCGGCCCGCCGGACATGCTGGTGCTGCACTATACCGGCATGCCGACGGCCGAGGAGGCCGTGGCCCGCCTGCGCGATCCCGAGGCCAAGGTCTCGGCCCACTACGTCGTCGACGAGGACGGCTCGGTCCTGCGCCTGGTGCCGGAAGAGCGCCGCGCCTGGCACGCCGGACGCGGCGCCTGGCAGGGCGAGACCGACGTCAACGCCGCCTCGATCGGCATCGAAATCGTCAATCCTGGCCATGAGTTCGGCTATCGCCTGTTCCCCGCGCCGCAGATCGAGGCGGTGATCGCGTTGATCGGCGACATCCGCACCCGCTGGTCCATCCCCGACGCCCGCATCATCGGCCACTCCGACATGGCGCCCGAGCGCAAGCAGGATCCCGGCGAGCTGTTCCCGTGGAAGCGTCTGGCCGAGGCCGGGCACGGCCTGTGGTTCGACCCGGCGCCCGAACGCATCGCCGCCCTGGGCGGGCCGCTGTCGCCGGGCGACGAGGGGCTGGGCGTCATCGTCCTGCGCTCTGGCCTGCACCGGCTGGGCTACGGCCTGCAACCCGGCGGCGCCTATGACGAGGAAACCCGCCGGACTGTCGAGGCCTTCCAGCGCCGCTGGCGGCCCGATCGCGTCGATGGCATCGCCGACGGCGAGACGCGCGCGCGCCTGGTCGGCCTGCTGCAACTGGCCTCGGTTGAGAGCGTGACGGGCGTTCTGGATTGACGCGGCGCCGTATCGCGCGCATCTAGCGCTCGCCAGACGGCCGGGCGGTCGCGGCGGGGGCTTGCTCCTGTCGAGGAAAGTCCGGGCTCCACGGTGAAAAGGCGGCGGGTAACGCCCGCCCGGGGCGACCCGAGGGACAGCGCCACAGAAAGCAAACCGCCTGGGCTTCGGCTCAGGGAAGGGTGAAAGGGTGGGGTAAGAGCCCACCGCGTCGGCGGCAACGTCGACGGCATGGCAAGCCCCGCCTGGAGCAAGACCAAATAGGGACATCGCGCGGGGTTCGCTCTGCAGGGTTCACCGCCCCAGATGTCCGGGTAGGTCGCGAGAGCCGTCCAGCAATGGCCGGCCCAGAGGAATGATCGTCGCCGCTTTCGAGCGGAACAGAACCCGGCTTACAGGCCGTCTGGCGTTTTCTTTAGAGGCCCTAACGGCCGTTCGGCCTGCCTGAGGGCTGATATTCGCCCTACCGCGCGTTCGCGCTGCTGGAGGGCAGTCGCTCTTTTTGACGCCGTCATCCTCGGGCTTGACCCGAGGATCCGGCCGTCCGTCTGCGCGTCGTCGGAGGGCGGGAACGCGCGGGCCGCTCAATCCTCGGGTCAAGCCCGAGGATGACGGTGTGGAGACGAGCGCGGGTCGGCGGCATCGGCTTTGCCATTAACTATTCCGTTGAAATTAAGGCCTTAGAACCCGTCCACAGGCTGTGAATACTCACTTTGTTCCATGTATGTTCTGATTTTACAGTCTTTGCGAGGCCCGGCGAACCGCAAATTAGGTTAAAGGGTGTCAACTAATCCCATTGAGACCCATTGTGTCCCATGCTATCCCAATCGCTCATGAGTAGGGGCCGAACGCCCGACGCGTGGGCTTTCATCAACGGACTTCAGGGACGAGCCGCAGGGTTCGATAGGGCAGGGCGTGTTTCTCTCGACCTACGAGAAGCAGCTGGACGGCAAGCGCCGTCTCCTGATCCCTCAGGAATTCCGCACGGCCGAGAACGGCGCTGAACACGGCGTCTTCTGCTTTCCCTCCATCGAAGCCGACTGTCTGGAAGCGGGCGGCGACAAGCTGTTCGCCGAATATCGCGCGGTGATCGAAAGCCTGCCCTTCGGCGATCCCTACCGTTCGGCTCTGGAGGCCTCGATCTTCGGCGAGCAGAAGCCGCTGGCCTATGACTCGGGCGGCCGTATCACCCTGCCCGAACATCTGTGCGCCGAGGTCGATCTGTCCGATACGGTCGTCATCTATGGCGTCGGCGAGCGCTTCCAGATCTGGAACAAGGACAAGTGGGCCGCTCACCGCGCCGAGCAGCGCCGCATGGCGCGCGAGGGCCTTAAGCAGTTCGGCGAGATGCGTCGCCAAGCCCAAGGTCAGGTGATGGCCGCCAAGGCGGGAGGGGCGGCATGACCTCTCCCCACGCCCCCGTCCTGCTGGCCGAGGTGATCGAGGCGCTCGATCCCAAGCCGGGCGATGTCATCATCGACGCCACCTTCGGAGCCGGCGGCTACACCCGCGCCATCCTGGAGCGCGGCGCCGAAGTCGTGGCGCTGGATCGCGACCCGACGGTGCAGCCTTTCGCCGAGGCCGTGGCGCGCGACTTCCCGGATCGCTTCCAACTGATCCGCACCCCCTTCTCGGGCCTGGCCGAGGCGTTCGAGGAAAGCGGCAAAGCCAAGCTGGACGGCGCGGTCTTCGACATCGGCGTCTCGTCCATGCAGCTGGATCAGGCCGAGCGCGGCTTCTCCTTCATGCGCGACGGGCCGCTGGATATGCGGATGTCCGCCAATTCCGACCATGGGGGCGAAACCGCCGCCGACATCGTCAACACCTGGGATCACGGGCCGCTGGCCCATATCTTCAAGCTGTACGGCGACGAGCGTCAGTCGGGCCGGGTCGCCACCGCCATCCTGCGCCGCCGGGTCGAGCAGCCGTTCACCCGCACGCTGGATCTGGCCGAGGTGGTGGAAAAGGCTCTGGGCGGGCGTCGCGGCGCCGCCATCCATCCGGCGACGCGCGTGTTTCAGGCCCTGCGCATCGCCGTCAACGATGAGCTGGGCGAGCTGGAGCGCGGGCTGGAGGCGGCCGAGGCGACGCTGGCGCCGGGCGGGCGGCTGGTTGTCGTCACCTTCCATTCGTTGGAAGACCGTATCGTCAAGGCCTTCCTGACCGAGCGCACCGGCAATGCGCCGGGCGGCTCGCGCCATGCGCCGGTCGCGGTGGAGACGCGCAAGCCCAGCTTCGACCTGCTGTTCAAGGGCGCGCGCGAGGCGGGCGAGGCCGAACTGGCCGCCAACCCCCGCGCCCGCTCGGCCAAGATCCGCGCCGCTGTCCGCACGGACGCGCCGACCTGGGGCTCGATGAAGGGGAGGGGCGCATGATCGCCGTGCCCGCCCCGGTCCAGCGTCTGTTCGAGTGGAAGGTGCGCGGCGTGCGCTGCGTCGAGATCATCGGCGTGGCCTGTGTCCTGGCCCTGGTGTTCTCCGTCTATATCGCCAAGGCGGCCGCCGCCCGCGAAAGCGCCGAGATCAGCCGCATCGAGCGCGACATCCGTGAAAACCGCCAGCGGGTCCGCCTGCTGCGCGCCGAAGTCACGCGCCTGGAGCAGCCCGCGCGGCTGGAAGCCCTGTCGCGCGAGATCGGACTGGGCCCGGTCGATGTGAAGAAGCAGGCGGGCGAGGCGACCCTGCCCGAAATCGCGCCGCCGCCGGCTGAGAAGCCCGCCGAGCAGGCGCCTGCCGCGCCCGCCGCCGCTGCGGAGGTCGTGCAATGAGCGTGCATGACCATCACGGCATGGGCTATCGCGGCCGTCCGCAGGCGACCTTCGGCGGCGCGGTGTCGGCCTGGGGGCGTTGGGTCGCCTCCCTGGTGTGGAACCTGGAGCACTCGTTCGAGCGCGCCCGCGCCGACGCCCGGCCCGAAGAAGACACCCGCGTCCGCATCTTCCTGATCATGGCGGCCTTTTGCGCCGTCTTCGCCTGCCTTGCCCTGGGCGCGGCGCACGCTGCGTTGCTGGCGCCGGCGCGAGGGACGGGGGCGGGCTTTCATCCCGGCGCCCTGACGCGCGCCGATCTGGTGGATCGCAACGGCCAGCTGCTGGCGACCAACATCACCCACTACGGCCTCTATATCGACCCGCGCGAGGTGTGGGACATTCCGGCCGCCAAGGCGCAGCTGCGCCGCGCCCTGCCGCGCATCCCGGCCAAGCGCCTGGACAAGGTGATGAGCGGCGAGCGCCGCCTGATCGTGCTGACCGGCCTGACGCCGTCGGAGCGCCGCGCGGTCCATGCGCTGGCGCTGGGCGGAGTGACGTTCGAGCCCGAAGACCGCCGCGTCTATCCGCTGGGCAGCTCGGCCGTGCATCTGATCGGTCGTTCGGATACGGGCGGCGAGGGCGTCGCGGGCGCCGAACTGGCCTTCAACCAGGAAATCCGCGCGGCGGGCGTCGCGGGCGAGGACTTCCCCCTGTCGATCGACCTGCGGGTCCAGGGCGTGGTCGAGAACGAGCTGGCGATCGCCGCCGAGGAGCACAAGGTCAAGGGCGCCGTCGCCGTCGTCGCCGACGTGCAGACAGGCGAGATTCTGGCGATGGCCTCGTGGCCGACCTATGACGCCAATCGCCGCAACGCCGCGCCGGAAGAGGCCACGCTGAACCGCGTCGTCTCGGCCCACTATGAGATGGGTTCGGTGTTCAAGAGCTTCACCGTCGCCGCCGGGATCGACACTGGCCGGGCCGACATGAACACCCTGTTCGACGCCTCTCAGGCGCTGCAGATCGGCAAGCGCCGCATCACCGACTTCCACGCCACCAACAAGGTGCTGACGCTGGAAGAGGTCTATCTGCATTCGTCCAACATCGGCACTTCGCGACTGGCGGTCGAGATGGGCGGCGATGTGATGCGCGACTATTTCCGCCGTCTGGGCCTGCTGGACGCCGCGCCGATCGAGTTGAAGGAGTCGGCCGCCCCGCCCAAGGTGCGCAAGTGGGACGACAGCACCCTGGCGTCGCTGTCCTTCGGCTATGGCGTCATGGTCACGCCGATCCAGTATGTGGCGGCCTATGGCGCGCTGAGCAACGGCGGGCGCTATGTGGCCCCGACCCTGCGCAAGGGCGGCCGTCCGAACGCCCAGACGCATCAGGTCGTCTCGCCCGAGACCTCGGCGACCATGCTGGACCTGATGCGCCGCAACGTCACGCGCGGTTCGGGCCGGTTCGCCGATGCGCCGGGCCTGCGCATGGGCGGCAAGACGGGTTCGGCCAATAAGCTGGTCAACGGCCGCTATAATCCGGCGGTGGCCGTCGGCTCCTTCGCCGGGGTCTTCCCCGCCGACGGCCCGGTCGACGCCAAGCGCTACACCGTCTTCGTCCTGATGGATGAGCCGGGCGTCTATCCGCGCACCGGCGGCTACGTCGCCGCGCCCGCCGTCGGCCGCATCGCCAACCGGATCGCCGGCTTCCTGGGCGTCGAGCGCAAGGCCGACCGCTGGTCCACCGCGCTGGGCGAAAAGATCCCCGAGTTCCAGGACGTGGAGGGCGACGGCCGATGAGCCTTCCCAGCGCCCACTTGCGTCTCTCCGAACTGCTGCGCCGCGATGTGGCTTCCGACCCGGAGATCACCGCCGTCACCGCCGACAGCCGTCAGGTCGTGCCCGGCGCCCTGTTCGTCGCCTTGCCGGGGACGCAGGCCGACGGCCGCGCCTTCATTCCGCAAGCCTTGGCGAAAGGCGCCGCCGCAGTGCTGGCGCCGTCGGACACGCCTGCGGGCGCGGCGCCGGTCCTGGTCGGATCGGGCGACGTGCACCGGGCCTACGCTATCGCCGCGCGCGCCTTCTACGGCGCCCAGCCGCGCACCTGCGTCGCGATCACCGGCACCAACGGCAAGACCTCGGTCGCCAACTTCTGCCGCCAGATCTGGGCCGGCCTGGGCCTGAAGTCGGCCAGCATGGGCACCCTGGGCGTCGTCGGCCAGAAGGGCGACAAGACCTACGCCCTGACCGGCCCCGGCCTGACCAGCCCAGACGCCGCCGAGGCCGCGCGTCTGCTGGCCGAGTTGGCCCGCAAGGAGGTGACGCACCTGGCGCTCGAAGCCTCGTCCCACGGCATCGACCAGCGGCGCCTGGACGGGGTGGCGATCAAGGCCGCGGGCTTCACCAATCTGACCCAGGACCACCTCGACTATCACGGCACGATGGACGAGTACCGCGCCGCCAAGCTGCGCCTGTTCGAGGCCCTGCTGCCGCGCGGACGTACGGCGGTTCTGAATGCGGATTCCGACGCCTACTCGGCCTTCGCCTCGGCCTCGATCATGGCCGGTCTGGGCGTGATGGGCGTGGGCGAGCGCGGGCGCGACCTGACCCTGCTGGCGCGCCGGGCGACGCCGGAGGGCCAGCGCCTGACCCTCGATGCGCGCGGCCGGGTGCATGACATTCTGCTGCCTCTCGCGGGCGCGTTTCAGGCGTCCAACGCCCTGGTGGCGGCGGGCCTGTGCATCGCGGGCGGCGAAGATCCCGACCAGGTGATCCCGGCGCTGGAGCTGATTCAGGGCGCGCAGGGCCGCCTGCAACGCATCCCGGGCGGCGCGCGCGGGGGCGAGGTCTATGTCGACTACGCCCACACGCCCGACGGGCTGGAGACGGTGCTGAACGCCCTGCGCCCGCACGCGACGGGCCGCCTCATCGTCGTCTTCGGCGCGGGCGGCGACAGGGATCGGGCCAAGCGTCCGCTGATGGGCGAGATCGCCGGGCGTCTGGCCGACGTGGCCATCGTCACCGACGACAATCCGCGCTCGGAAGACCCCGCCGCCATCCGCGCTCAGGTGCGTGCGGGCTGCCCGGACGCGCTGGAAGTCGGCGACCGCCGCGAGGCCATCCGCCACGCCATATCCCTGATGCGTGAAGGAGATGTGGTCGTGATCGCCGGAAAAGGGCATGAACAGGGTCAGATCGTCGGCGGGGTCGTGCACCCCTTCGACGACGCCGCCGAAGCGACCGAAGCCCTGAAAGATCATGCCTGACGCTCACACGCCGCTCTGGACCGCCGAAGCGATCGCCTCGGCGACCGGCGGCCAACTTCACGGACCCGATGTTCCTGTCTCGGGCCTGACCTACAACAGCCGCGAGATTCAGCCGGGCGACCTGTTCCTGGCCCTGCACGGCGCGCGCGACGGGCATGAGTTCGCCGAGGCCGCTTTTGCGGCGGGCGCCAGCGTGGCTCTGGTCGACCGGCCGGTCGACGGCGGGGCCTATGTGCTGGTCCCCGACACCCTGAAGGGACTGGAGGCGATGGGCGTCGCCGCGCGCGATCGCGCCCGCCTGCGCGGGGCCGTCACCGGCAGCGTCGGCAAGACCAGCGTGACCCAGGCGATCAAGGCGGGCCTTGATCTGGCGGGGTCCAGCCACGCCTCGATCAAGAGCTACAACAACCACATCGGCGTGCCGCTGACGCTGGCGCGGATGCCGCAGGGCACGGATCGCGCCGTGTTCGAGATCGGCATGAACCATCCGGGCGAGATCGGGCCGCTGTCGGCCTTCGTGCGCCCGCACGCCGCCTGCGTCACCACGGTCGGGCCGGTGCATATCGAAGCCTTCGCTGACGGCGAGGCGGGCGTGGCGCGCGAAAAGGCCGCCATCTTCGACGGGCTGGCGCCGGGCGGCATCGCCGTGGTCAACGCCGCCGACGCCCACGCCGACATCGTGCGTCAGGGCGCGGAAAAGGCCGGGGCCGTCGTGCGGAGCTTCGGCCATGCGCCTGGCTGCGACGTGCGCCTGCTGGACTTCGTCGCCGACAGCGAGGGCGCGACCGTCACGGCCGAGCTGGATGGACGGCGCATCGAATATCGCCTCGCGCAATCGGGCGTGCACTGGGGCCTGAACAGCCTGTGCGTCATCCTGATGCTGCAGGCGCTGGACGTGTCGCTGGAGACGGCCTTGCAGGCGCTGGCGGGCTTCCGGCCGCTGGCGGGCAGGGGGCAGATGAAGACGGTCGCCATCCCGGGCGGCGCCTTCACCCTGATCGACGAGAGCTACAACGCCAATTCGCTGTCGATGAAGGCGGGCTTCGCCAGCCTGGGCGCCAAGCCGGTTGGGCCGGGCGGGCGCCGTGTCGTCGTGCTGAGCGACATGCTGGAGCTGGGCGAGCACAGCCGCGCCCTGCACGAAGGCCTGGCCCCTGCCATCGCTGCGGCTGGGCTGGACCTGGTGCATACGGCCGGGCCGCAGATGCGCCTGCTGCATGAGGCGCTGCCGCCGTCGCTGCGCGGGAAGTGGCGCGAGACCGCCGCCGAGCTGGCCGCCGAGGCCGCCAGCCTGGTCCGGCCGGGCGACGTCGTCATGGTCAAGGGCTCGAACGGATCAAAGGCCTCGCTGGTCGCGGCCGCGCTTGCAAATCTCGGCGTGACCGAACAAGGCAACAACCCCTCAAGCAGCGGCGCGCCGCGCGCGACGCGATAGGGTCACCCAAGAATGTTCTATCTGCTCTATCTCTATTACGCGGACATCGCCCAGGAATATCCGCTGCTGCACCTGATCCAGTATCAGACCGTGCGCGTGGCCCTGGCCATGGCCACGGCCATGATCGTGGCGGTCGCCATGGGCAGCCGTTTCATCAACTGGATTCGCGCCAAGCAGGGCCGCGGTCAGCCGATCCGCGACGACGGCCCGGTGTCGCACCTGTCCAAGGTCGGCACCCCGACGATGGGCGGTCTGATGATCCTGGCGGGCATCGGCGTGGCGGTCTTCCTGTGGGGCGACCTGACCAATCCATACATCTGGATTGTCTCGGGCGTGACGGCGGCGTTCGGCGTGCTGGGCTTCATCGATGACTACGCCAAGGTGACGAAACAGACCTCGGCCGGGCTGACGTCCAAGCAGAAGCTGGCGGCCCAGACGGTCGTGGCCGTCATCGCCGGCGTGCTGACGGTGCTGTGGATGACCCAGTCGCCGACCTCGCCGGGGCTTGAGACGTCGATCGCCTTCCCCTTCCTGAAGGCGGTTTTGCTGAACATCGGCTGGTTCTATGTGGCCTTTGCGGCCTTCACCATCATCGGCTTCTCCAATGCGGTGAACCTGACGGACGGTCTGGACGGCCTGGCCATCGTGCCGGTGATGATGGCGGCGGGCGCTTTCGGCATCATCTCCTATCTGGTCGGCAACTTCCTGTTCGCCGATTATCTGCAGGTTCACCATGTGCCCGGCGCGGGCGAGCTGGCGATCTTCTGCGCCGCCATCATCGGCGGGGGCATGGGCTTCCTGTGGTACAACGCCCCGCCGGCCAAGATCTTCATGGGCGACACCGGCTCGCTGGCCCTGGGCGGCGCGCTGGGCTCGATGGCCGTGGCGACCAAGCACGAGCTGGTGCTGGGCATCGTCGGCGGCCTGTTCGTGGTCGAGGCGGCCTCGGTCATGATCCAGGTCGGCTACTTCAAGCTGACCGGCAAGCGCATCTTCCTGATGGCGCCGATCCACCACCATTTCGAGAAGATGGGCTGGCCGGAATCCACCGTGGTGATCCGCTTCTGGATCGTCGCCGCCATGCTGGCCCTGGCCGGTCTGGCCACGCTGAAGCTGCGTTGAGCCGATGATCCCCGTTCCCGGCTTCGAGGGGCGTCGCGTTGCGGTCTTCGGCCTGGGGCGGTCGGGGATCACGGCGGCGCGCGCGCTGCAGGCGGGCGGGGCCGTCCCCGTGCTGTGGGACGACGGCGTCTCGGGCCGCATGCAGGCCGAGGCCGAAGGCTTCCTGGTCGAGGATCTGACCCGCGCCGACTGGTCCGGGTTCGCCGCCCTGGTGCTGTCGCCGGGCGCGCCGCTGACCCATCCCAAGCCGCACTGGACTGTCGAGCGCGCCCATGAGGCGGGCGTGCCGGTCATCGGCGATGTGGAGCTGTTCGCGCGGGCGCTGGCCGCCCTGCCGCCGGGGGATCGGCCGCGCGTGGTCGCCATCACCGGCACCAACGGCAAGTCGACGACCACGGCCCTGATCGGCTGGGTGCTGAAGCAGGCGGGCCTCCGCGTCCACATCGGCGGCAACATCGGCATCGGGGTTCTGGCTCTGCCGGAGCCGACGGCGGATGCGGTCTATGTGATCGAGGTGTCGTCCTATCAGTTGGACCTGACGACGGGCTTTGCGCCGGACGTGGCGATCCTGACCAATGTATCGCCGGACCATCTGGACCGCCACGGCGGGATGGAAGGCTATGTCGCCGCCAAGCGCCGCATCTTCCAGGCGCAGGGCGCTGAGGCTCTGGCGCTGGTCGGCGTGGACGAGGAGTGGGGCCAGAAGATCGCGGCGGGCCTGCAAGCGCAGGGGCGGCGGGTTGAGACGGTCGTGTCCGTTCCTTCTCCCCCGAGGGGAGAAGGGTATTCGGCGGCGGCGGGCGTGTTGATGGCTGGCAGGGAAGTGCTGGCTGACCTGACCGCCGCCCGCTCGCTTCCCGGTCGTCACAACGCCCAGAACGCCGCCTTCGCCTATGCGACCGCGCGGGCGCTGGGCGTGTCGCATGAGGCGGCGGTCGAGGGCCTGCTGAGCTTCCCCGGCCTGTCGCACCGCATGGAGGCCGTCGGCCGCCTCGACGCCGTACGCTTCATCAACGATTCCAAGGCCACCAACGCCGACGCCGCGCGGCAGGCGCTGGCCTCCTACCCCTCCGTCTTCTGGATTGCGGGCGGCAAGGCCAAGGAGGGCGGGATCGACAGCTTGCGCGACCTCTTCCCGCGCGTAGCCAAGGCCTATCTGATCGGCGAGGCGGCCGACGACTTCGCCGTGACCCTGGCCGACACGCCGCACGTCGTCGCGCACACGATGGAGCGGGCCGTCGAACTGGCCGCCGCCGATGCGGCTGCGGCCGGGGGCGAGCAGGTGGTCCTGCTGTCGCCCGCCTGCGCCAGCTTCGATCAGTTTCCCGATTTCGAGGTCCGGGGCGAGGCGTTCCGCGCCGCCGTCCTGGGACTGGGCGCACGGCCGGAGCCCGCCGCATGACGCGCAACAGCTACAGCCATCCCTTCTCGCGCAACGACCAGAGCATGGTGGCGCGCTGGTTCTGGACGGTGGATCGCGGCCTGCTGGGCGCGGCGCTGACGTTGATGGCGCTGGGCGTGGCGCTGAGTTTCGCCTCCAGCCCGGCGGCGATCGGGGCGGACGAATCCATCACCGATCCCTTCCATTACTCCTGGCGGATGATGGTCTTCTCGACCATGGGACTGTTCGTGATGCTGGGCGCGTCGCTGCTGTCGCCGCGCGGCGTGCGGCGGATCGCGGTGCTGGCCCTGATCTGCTCCATCCTGGTCATGGCCGCCCTGCCGATCGTTGGCGACACGGTGAAGGGCGCGGCGCGCTGGATCAATCTGGGGCCGTTCAGCCTGCAGCCGTCCGAGTTCGCCAAGCCGGGCCTGATCGTCTTCGCCGCCTGGATGTTCGCCGAGGCCCAGAAGGGCGAGGGGGTGCCGGGCGTCAGCATCGCTTTCGGCCTGTGGGCGCTGACGGTCGGCCTGTTGCTGATCCAGCCGGACATCGGCCAGACGCTGCTGGTCACCACCACCTTCATGGCCGTCTTCTTCATGGCCGGGGTGCCGCTGAAGTGGGTCGCCGTCATCGCCGCCATGGGAGCGGGCGGGGTGGTGTCGCTGTATTTCATGTTCGGCCACATGCGCGACCGTCTCAGCCGCTTCCTGTCGCCCGAGACGACCGACACCCACCAGATCGACCGCGCCTCCGAGGCCATCCGCAACGGGGGACTGATCGGGCGCGGCATCGGCGAGGGCGTGATGAAGCGCCACGTGCCCGACCTGCACACCGACTTCATCTATTCCGTCGGCGCCGAAGAGTTCGGCCTGGTGCTGTCGTTGATCATGATCGGCCTCTACGCCTTCATCGTCATTCGCGGGATGCGCAAGGCGATGAAGCTGAACGACTCCTTCGAACAGACGGCGGCGGCGGGGCTGTTCATGCTGATAGGGCTTCAGGCCTGCATCAATGTGGCGGTGAACCTGAACCTGATCCCGACCAAGGGCATGACGCTGCCCTTCATCAGCTATGGCGGCTCGTCCATGATGGCCATGGGGCTGACCATGGGGTTTGCGCTCGCGCTGACCCGGCGCCGTCCGGGCGCCTATGAACTCGGCTCGAACGTCGCCCCGCGCCGTCGCCTGCTGCCGTAAGAGAGTATCGCTCATGATCAAGGTCTGCGTCGTCGCCGCCGGGGGCACCGGCGGCCATATGTTCCCCGCAGAGGCCCTGGCCCGCGAGATGGCGGCGCGCGGCTGGCGCGTGGTGCTGGCCACCGACAAACGCGGCGAGCAGTACGCCCACACCTTCCCGGCCGAGGAGCGTCTGGCGCTGGACGCGGCGACGGGCTCCGGGCCCATCGGCCTGATGAAGGCCGGTCTGGCGATCATGAAGGGCGTCGGCCAGGCCAAGGCCGCGTTCCAGCGCACCGGCGCGGACGTGGTGGTGGGCTTCGGAGGCTATCCGTCGGCGCCGGCCCTGCTGGCGGCGGTGACGACGCGCCGCCCGACCGTGATCCATGAGCAGAACGCGGTGCTGGGCCGCACCAACCGCTATCTGGCGCCCAGCGTGGGCGTGATCGCGGCGGCCTTTCCGACCCTGGGCCGGGCGCCGGACAAGGTGAAAAGCCGCGTCCAACTGGTCGGCAATCCGGTGCGGCCGGACATCCGCGCCCTGTTCGACCGGGCCTATGCCGCCCCGGTCGAGGGTGGGCCGATCCATGTGCTGGTGACAGGCGGCAGTCAGGGCGCCCGCATCCTGTCCGAGACCACGCCGCGCGCGCTGGCGGCCCTGCCCGAGGCCATCCGCAACCGGCTGAGGGTGCAGCAGCAATCGCGGCCCGAGACGCTGGAGGCCGCGCGCCAGATCTACCTCGACGCTGGGATCGAGGCCGAGGTCGCGCCCTTCTTCCGCGACATGGCCGACCGGCTGTCCAAGGCGCATCTGGTGATCGGACGCGCGGGCGCCTCGACCTGTTCGGAGCTGGCCGTGGCGGCCCTGCCGTCGGTCCTGATCCCGCTGAAGATCGCGATGGACGACCACCAGACGCTGAACGCGCGGGCTCTAGCCGAGGCGGGCGCAGCGAAGGTGATCGCCGAGGACGACCTGACCGTCGATGGTCTGACGACCGCCCTGACCCCCATCCTGTCCAATCCTGCGGCGCTGGCGGCCATGTCGGCGGCGGCTCGTTCGGTCGCCATCCCCGACGCCGCGCAACGGCTGGCCGATCTGGTGGAGCAGGCGGCTCGATAAGACCCTTCTCCCCGCCGGGGGAGAAGGTGGGCGGCGAAGCCGCTCGGATGAGGGGGCGCTTCCCTCATCGAGACGGGCTGATGGGGGTTTGCGTCATTTGGCGTCCCCCTCAACCGTCTCGCTGCGCGAGCCACCTTCTCCCCCGGCGGGGAGAAGGGCTATGGTCTAGCCATGCCCCAGTTCGTGCTCGACCTGACCAACACCGTGTTCGCCCTCTGGCGTCAGTTTCACTGGCTGCCGAAGTGGGCGGTGATTTCGATCATCACGGTCGCCTTCGTCTTCATCGGCTGGGCGGCCAACCAGGTGGTGTTCGCCCTGCTGAAGCTGGCGGTGCGCAACCGAGACGCCTTCTGGAAGGGGATGCTGAAGCGCGCCCGGCTGAAGGTGCGGCTGGCGGTGATGATCATCGCCCTGGCGCTGGCGGTCACGGTGTCGCCTCTGGCGCCCGAGCCGTCGCTGTTCATCCGCCGGACCCTGCTGTTCTGCTTCATCCTGGTGTCCGGCTGGATGCTGGCCGGCGCGGTGGACATGGGCGCCATCGTCCACCTGAAGAAGTTCAACATGGAGGCGGAGGACAACCTCTACGCCCGCAAGCACGTCACCCAGACGCGCATCCTGCAGCGGGTCGCCGCCATCCTGATCGGCCTGATCACCCTGGGGCTGGCGCTGCTGACCATTCCAGGCGTCAAGCAGTGGGGCCTGTCGCTGCTGGCTTCGGCGGGCGTGGTCGGCATCGTCGCCGGTCTGGCGCTGCAGCCCTTCCTGACCAATCTGATCGCGGGCATCCAGATCGCCACCGCCCAGCCGATCCGCCTGGACGACGCCGTCATCGTCGAGGGCGAGTGGGGCCGGGTCGAGGAAATCACCTCGACCTATGTGGTGGTCAAGCTGTGGGACTGGCGGCGCATGGTGCTGCCGCTGACCTACTTCATCCAGAAGCCGTTCCAGAACTGGACGCGCGAGGATTCGCGCCTGATCGGCGTGGTCTTCCTCTACGTCGACTACGAGGCCCCGATCGAACGTCTGCGGGTGAAGCTGGAGCAGATTGCCCACGCCTCGCCGCACTGGGACGGCGACGTCGTGGCCCTGCAGGTCACCGACATCACCGAACGCACGGCCCAGGTCCGCTGCTTGACCAGCGCGCGCAACGCCTCGGTCGCTTTCGATCTGCGGGCCGAGGTGCGCGAGAAGATGCTGGCCTTCATGCGCGACGAATGCCGCGAGGCCCTGCCGCGCGACCGCGTCGACCTGGACCGCGAGGAACGCGGCGGCCTGCGCCTGAAGCCGGAAACGCCCTGACGATCAAGAAGCGATCTTAGGGGGGCAGCCGGGCGCGGCCGATCCAAACCGCCGCCGCTGTCGAGGTCGCTTCCACCGCCGGAACAGCCTTTCCGCACGCGACAGCAGCCAGCGCCGCAGCGTCCCGACCCGGCGTGATCGGGGCCGGCGGCGCGTTCTCGGGCGTGGCAGGGCCTTCGGTCCCATCCGCGCGCAGCGACGCGAAGTCCAGCCTGTCGGCCGTCCAGGCGGCGCAGTCGAATCGCCACCACGACCAGCCGCCGACATAGGCGACGCCGCCGATCAGCATGTCCTCGCGGCTGATCTGCAGCGACCGCATCCGCACGACATTGGCGCCCTCGTCGGGCTCCGGCCTGATCGACGCCAGATCGGCGAAGACGGCGAACCGGTTGCTGCTGGTAAAGGCCAACAGCGGGGGCGGCGCGGCTTCGACGGCGGGCGGCGGCGGGGGGATGGTCAGCATGCTTGCTCCGAGGTGCGCCGGTGTTCGGTTTGGATTAACCCTGTCCGCATACCCGATGTTGAAACGGCCAGGCTAGACAGCCGTCATGTATTACGCGCCGCCCGGTTTTGACCCCTCCGGCCCGCCGCCGGACCGACGTCGGCGGCCGCGCGCGCTGTTTCGCCAGACGCGCCGGCCAGACGAGCGGATCACCCTGCTGGGCGAGCCGGTCGATCTGGTCCGCCCCGAAGAGGTTCTGCTGCATCTGGAGCGCAGCGTGGACGCGGGCGTGCAGTCCATCGTCGCCAACCACAATCTGCACAGTCTCTATCTGATCCGGCGCACGCCGGGGATGCGGCGTCTGTACGAGGCGGCCGATCTGATCGAGCTGGACTCCACGCCTCTGATCCATTTCGCCCGTCTGCTGGGCTATCCGGCGCGCCCGCAGCACCGCTGCACCTATCTGGACTGGCGCGATCATTTCTGGAGCCTGGCCGACCGCAGGGGCTGGCGCGTCCTTAACGTCGGCGGCGCCGACGGCGTGGCGGAAGAGGCGGCGCGGCGCCTGACGGCCCGCTATCCGCGCGCGACGGTGAAGGGGCTCAGCGGCTATTTCGACGCCACGCCGGGGTCCTTGGGCAATACCGCGGTCCTGGCGGCGATCAGGGACTTCGCCCCCCACGTGCTGTTCGTCGGCATGGGGATGCCGCGTCAGGAACTGTGGATCGCGGACAATCTGGCTTCGCTGCCGGCGGTCCCGATCCTGCCGGTCGGCGCCGCCTTCGACTATGAGGCCGGGGTGCAGAAGGCCGCCCCCCGCTGGATGGGGCGGCTGGGCGTCGAATGGCTGTTCCGTCTGTTCGCCGATCCGAAACGACTGTTCACGCGCTACTGCATCGAGCCCTGGTTCCTGATCGGGCCGGCGCTGGCCGACATGCGTGCGGCCATGCGGCGCCGAAAACGCTGAGCTTTTCCTCCCCATGAAATGGGGAGGGGGACCGCGTAGCGGTGGAGGGGCTCTGCGACAGCGGAACCAAGCAGCCCCTCCGTCTCGTCGGCTGCGCCGCCGAGCCACCTCCCCATTGCATGGGGAGGAGAGGCGACCTCTACGCCGTGACGATCTCTTCGGCCTGTTGCAGGTCGACGCTGACCAACTGGCTCATGCCGCGCTCGGGCATGGTGACGCCGTAGAGGCGGTCCATCCGGCTCATGGTCACCGGGTTGTGGGTGATGACGATGAAGCGGGTGTCGGTGCGGCTGCGCATCTCGTGCAGCATCCGGCAGAAGCGGTCGACGTTGGCGTCGTCCAACGGCGCGTCGACCTCGTCCAGCACGCAGACCGGCGCCGGATTGGCCAGGAAGACGCCGAAGATCAGCGCCGCCGCCGTCAGCGCCTGCTCGCCGCCGCTCATCAGGCTCATCACCGACAGCCGCTTGCCGGGCGGGCAGGCGTAGATCTCCAGACCCGCCTCCAGCGGGTCGTCGCTCTCGACCAGCTTCAGCTCGGCCTGGCCGCCGCCGAACAAAGCCTCGAACAGGGTCTTGAAGTTGGTGTTGATGACGTCGAAGGCGGCGATCAGCCGCTCGCGCCCCTCGGCGTTCAGTTCGTCGATGCCGTCACGCAGCTTGGCGATCGCCTGCGTCAGGTCGATGCGCTCGGTCTTCATGGCGCTGAGCCGGTCGCCGTATTCGGCCGCCTCTTCCTCCGCGCGCAGGTTGACGGCGCCCAGCGCCTCGCGCTCGCGCTCCAGACCATAGAGCAGGCTTTCGGCACCCGCCGCGTCGGGCGGGCGGGCGATGGCGTCGTCGGTCAGCTTCCGGCCCAGTTCCTCGGGCGACATCTGCGCCGTCTCGCGGATGTTGGCCGCGCTCTCGGCCAGCTTTTCGGCGGCCGCCTCGGCGCGGGCGGACAGGCCCGCCCGGCTTTCGCGGGCCTGAGAGGCGGCGGTTTCGGCCGCGCGGGCGGCGCGGTCGGCCTCCTGCGCGCCGGCCTCCGCGGTCGCGACGGCGTCGGTCGCCGCCTGCTTGCGCTTTTCGGCCTCGGCCAGGGCGTCCATCAGGGCGTTGCGCTGCTCGGCGAAACCGGCGGGCGCGGCTTCGGCCTTCGTCAGGGAGCTTTGCGCCTTCTCCGCATCGCGCTCCAGCGTCTTGAGGCGGGCGGCGCTGTCGCTGGATCGCGTGACCCAGCCCTCGCGGGCTCGGGTCAGACTGCCCAGCCGTTGCTCGCGCATAGCGCGGTCTCTAGCCTCTTCGTCGCGGGTCGAACGGGCGGCCTGCGCCGCCAGCCGGGCGCGTTCGGCCCCGCCGCGCGCCTCGGTCAGCTCCTGACGCAGGCCGACGACGACATCGGAAGACGACTCCACCGAACTGGCCTCGGCGAAGGCGGCCTCGGCCTCCTGCACCTCGCCGTTCAGCCGGGCGACCGTCTCGTCCAGCGACTGGGCGCGGGCCTCCTTGCGGGCCTGATCGCGCATCAGGGATTCCACCCGGTCGCGGGCCGAGACGACCTGCTTGTCCAGCGTGAAGGGGCGCAGGCGCGCGGCCTTGACCTCCTCCTCGGCGGCGCGGAAGGCTTCGCCTGCGGCCTTCAGCGCCCCTTGCGCCGTCTCCAGCGCGGGCTTGCCCGTGTCGATCTCGGCTTCCAGTTCCGACAGGCGGGTGCGCTGGGCCAGACGCACGGCGGCGGGGCGCGGCGCCTCGGCGCGGCTGACGAAGCCGTCCCAGCGATAGAGGTCGCCCTCAACCGTCGTCAGGCGCGCGCCGCGCGGCAGGGCGCGAGCCAGTTCGGCGATCCGCTCGCGCGGCGCCACGCCGCAGAAGGCCAGACGCGCCGCCAGCTGATCCGGCGCCGTCACGTGGGCGGACAGGGGCTCGACGCCCTGCGGCCAGTCCGGCGGCGCCGCGTCCGCGCCCGCCCAGTGCGCCGGGGCGCGGGCGTCCAGCGCGGCGTCCAGATCATCGCCCAGCGCCGCCGCCAGCGCCGCTTCATAGCCCTTGGCCGCCGACACCTTGTCCAGCGCCGGGGGATGTTCGCGCTTGCCCGTGACCAGCAGTTGGGCCAGGCCGCGCGCCTCGGTCTGCAGGCGGCCCAGTCGGTCCTCGGCGGCGCGGGCGGTCGTGCGCGCCTCCTGTTCGGCGCGGGCCAGGTCGCCGCGCTTCGCCTCGGCGGCCTCGACGGCCTCGCGCGCGGCGGCCAGTTCGGCCTGCGCCGTCTCCAGCGCCGCCTTGGCCGTCTCGATCTCGGGCGCCTCCAGCGGGCCGAGGGCCTCGCGTTCGCGGCGGGCCTGTTCGTGCTGGCCCCTCACGCGCGCCAGCCGGGCCTCGGCGTCGCGCTTCCTCGCGCTTTCGGCGTTGGCGCGGGCCTCGACGGCGGCCAGCGTCCCGGCCAGCCGTTCGACCTCGGCGTCGGCGGCCTTGCGGGCGTCTTCGGCTTCCAGCAGGGCGCGTTCCAGTTCAGGGCCGCGCTCGGGGGCGGCGGCGATCTCGGCCTTCAGCTTCTCCAGCTCGCGGTCCAGCCGCTCCAGTTCGCGCCCCGCGTCGGCGGCCATGCCGTCCTCGCGCGCGCGGTCGGCCTCGATGCGGGCGACCTCGGCCTTCAGGCGGTCGACCTCGGCACGCGCGGCCTGTTCGGCCATGTCGAGCCGGTCGCGCTCGATGATGGCGCGGTTCAGCAGGGCGGTGGCCACCGCGTCTTCCTCGCGCGCAGGCTTCAGCCCTTCCTGCGCGTTCAGGGCCGCCGTCTGGCCCGCCGCCGCCGCCGTGGTCGTTTCGACCACCAGCCGGTCGGCCTCGCGCAGCTCGGCCGCCGCCGTCTCGGCCGCCGCCTTGGCGTCGGTCCAGCGGACATAGAGCAACGCCGCCTGCAGGGCGCGGATCTCGGCCGAGATCTTCTTGTATTTCTCGGCCTGACGCGCCTCGCGCTTCAGCCGGTTCAGCGTCGACTCCAGCTCCTTGCCGATGTCGTCCAGCCGGTCGAGGTTGGTCTCGGCCGCCCGCAGCCGCAGCTCCGCCTCATGGCGGCGCGTGTGCAGGCCCGCCACGCCCCCGGCTTCTTCAAGGATGCGGCGGCGGTTCTGGGGCTTGGCGGCGATCAGTTCGCTGATCTGGCCCTGACGCACCAGCGCCGGGCTGTTGGCGCCGGTCGAGGCGTCGGCGAACAGCAGCTGCACGTCGCGCGCCCGCACCTCCTTGCCGTTGATGCGATAGGTCGAGCCGCGCCCGCGCTCGATCCGGCGCGAGACCTCCAGCATGGGGCTGTCGGTAAAGGGCTGGGGCGCGCGCTTGCTGGCGTTATCGATGGTCAGCTGGACTTCGGCGTGGTTGCGCGGCGGACGACCCGCAGCGCCCGCGAAGATCACGTCCTCCATGCCCTGGCCGCGCATGGCCTTGGCCGAGTTGGCGCCCATGACCCAGCGCAGGCTCTCCAGAACGTTCGACTTGCCGCAGCCGTTCGGCCCGACGATGCCGGTCAGACCGGCCTCGATGTGCACCTCGGCCGGGTCGACGAAGGATTTGAAGCCGACGAGCCGGAGGCGCTGGAACTGCATCGCGTCGCGGTCAGCGCGCCCGGATCAACGGGTCGATGGCCGCCGACAGGGCCTGAAGCGAATGGTCATCGACCCGCTTGCCGTTGACGAAGAATGAGGGGGTCCCGGTCACGCCGGCGGCCACGGCGCCCTCGACCTCGGCCTGCAGGGCCTGGCCGACGGCGGGGTCCTTGAGGCAAGCCTCGATCTGCTCCTGAGTGCGGCCGCTGGCGGCGATGGCGGCCGCGAACCAGTCGCGCGCGTCGCCCTTTTCGAAGGCGGCGGCCTGACCGCTCATGAAGGCGCGGGCCACGTCGAAAAAGCGGCCCGGCGCGGCGCATCGCCCGATGCCCGCCGCCGTCGAGGCGATCTGGGCCGGGGCCGTCGGCATGTCGCGGAACACCAGCCGAACCTTGCCGGTGTCGATATAGCGAGCCTTGAACTGGGGCAGGACCTCATTGGTCCAGTCGGCGCAGTGATTGCAGGTGAAGGAAGCGTACTCGATCACCGTCACGGGCGCGTCGGCGCGGCCCATGATCCGGTCCGCCGCCGTCACGGCCGGGACTGCCGTCGGAGCTGAGCTTGAGGATGCGGCGGACTTGCGGACCAGGTCCAGTGCGGCGGCCGGAGCGGCGCTGAGGCCGACAATCGCCAAGGCCGAAATAAGGGTCAGGATGCGACGGGTCATGAGGCGCTTTATAGCAGGGGATCGATGTGGGCTGACAGGCCTGCCAGCGATTTGTCGTTCACGATCTGGCCGTTGACCATGAAGGTTGGCGTGCCGGCCACGCCCGCGGCCGAGGCCTGCCCGATCCGCTGTTCCAAGGCGGCGATGGCGGCCTTGTCCGAGGTGCAGGTCTTGAACTGCGCCTCGCTGAGCCCGGCGGCCTGCGCCGTGCGCAGCAGGACGTCGCGCGGGGCGGCGCCGCCGTGCATTTCCGCCTGTGACCGCATCAGGTGGTCGATCACCTCGAAATATTTGTCCTCACCGGCGCAGCGGGCGATCAGAAATCCCGCGACGGCCACGTCCTGAGGGTGCGTCGGGAATTCGCGGAAGACGAAGCGGACCTTTTGGGTATCGACGTATTTGGCCTTGAAATCAGGCCAGACCTGCTCGTTCCAGGCGGCGCACCCGGCGCAGGTGGTCGAGGCGTATTCGACCACCGTGACCTTGGCGCCCTCGGCGGCTCCGATCGCCATGTCGCCCTCGGCCGCCGCCCTCCCGCCGCCCCCCTGGCCGCAGGCGGACAGGATCAGGGCCATGACCGCCATGCCGACGACCGTTGAACGCTTCATCATGTCCGCCCCCCCCCCGTTTGGACGTTTACTTCGCCAGCGCCGCGTCGATGGCTTCGGACAGGCCGGACAGGGAGCTGTCGGCCACGTTCACGCCGTTGACGGTGAAGTAGGGCGTGCCGTTCACGCCGGCGCTGATACCGGCCTGAATGCGTTTCTCCATCGCTTCGATGGCGGCCTTGTCGCGGATGCAGTCGTTGATCTGCTGCTCGCTGAGGCCCGCCGCCTGGCCGGCGCGGAACAGGGTGGTGCGCGGCGCCACGCCCGCCAGCCATTCCTTCTGGCTGGCCATGATGTCGTGAACGACGTCGAAATACTTGTCGGGACCAGCGCAGCGAGCGATCAGGAAACCGGCGACGGCGATGTCCTGCGGCGGCGTCGGGAATTCGCGGAAGACGAAGCGAACCTTGTTGTTGTCGACGTATTTCTTCTTGAACTCGGGATAGACTTCCTCATTCCAGACGGCGCAGTGGCCGCAGGTGATCGAGGCGTACTCCACCACGGTGACCTTGGCGCCTTCGGGCGCGCCCTGCGCCATGTCGCCTGCGACTTCGCCCCCGACGCCGCCGCCCGAACACCCGGCCAGCACGGCCATCGAGGCCAAGGCGGCGGCGGACAGGGCGGCGCGGCGGCTCATGGCGGCGTATTTGAAGGTCGGGGCCATTGGAGGTCCTTGTCAGAAATGAGAGGCGGAACCGTCGCGCGATTCTCGCGCGCGAGCGAAAACGTCTGAATGTCGAGAACGCTGGCAGCGAGGATTTGTCAACGTCACTCTTCGCGCGGAGGCTGCGACAGCACGGCGCGGCCCAGCTTTCCCAGCGCCGCCTTCAGCCCGTCGGGGGCCCCCTCCACCGAGGCGTTCAGTTCCGCTTCCGTCGCGGCGGGCAGGGGCGGCAGAACGGCTCGGCCCCGCGGACGGGGCTTGGCGCCAGAGGCTGGCAAGGGCTTCACCGGGCCTTGGGCGATGCGCAGTTTTTCGACCGAGCCCGCCCCCAGAAACAGGTTCACCCGCTGGATGATGTCCGCCGACTGGTGCTGGACCAGCAGGGCGGCGGGCCCGGCGACGCGCAGCTCCAGCGTGCCGCCGGCGTTGCCGCGGCCCTTGGTCAGCTTCTGCGGGCGGGTGACGCGGGCCAGCCGCTCGCCCACGATCTCGACCCAGCGCGGCTCCAGGGCCGAGGCGCCGCGCCCGAACTGGGCGTCCAGCTTCTTGATCAGCGGCGCCAGCGACCGGCCCGCAGGGGGCGGCGGGCGCAACGGCGGGCGCGTCCGGCGTCGAGCCAGGATTTCGCGCGCTTCGCTTTCGGTGGGCAGGGGACGACGCATTCGTCCTATATAGCGTGACCGATGACCGACGTCCCCTCTCTCCGCGCCGCCCTGCTTGATTGGTACGACGCCCATGCGCGCAGCCTGCCGTGGCGCGCGCCGCCGGGGGCGAAGACGAAGACCGACCCCTATCGCGTCTGGCTGTCCGAGGTGATGCTGCAGCAGACGACAGTCCCGCACGCCGCGCCCTATTTCGAGCGCTTGACCACCCGCTGGCCGACGGTGGCCGACCTGGCGGCCGTCGAGGACGCCGAGCTGATGGCCGCCTGGGCGGGGCTGGGCTACTACGCCCGGGCGCGAAACCTTCTGGCCTGCGCCCGCGCCGTGACGGCCGAACACGGCGGCGTCTTTCCGCAGACTGAGGCCGAGCTTCTGGCTCTGCCGGGCGTGGGCGCCTACACCGCCGCCGCCGTGGCCGCCATCGCCTTCGACCAGCCCGCCAACGTCGTCGACGGCAATGTCGAGCGGGTGATGAGCCGCCTGTTCGCAGTCGAGACTCAGTTGCCCGCCGCGCGGCCCGAACTGCGGCGGCTGGCGGCCCTGTTTGTGGACGAGCACCGGCCGGGCGACTGGGCGCAGGCGCTGATGGACCTGGGCTCGGGCGTCTGTCGGCCCCGGTCGCCGTTGTGCGAGCAGTGCCCGCTGGCCTTTGGCTGCGAGGCGCTGAAGACGGGAACGCCGGAACGCTACCCGTTGAAGACGAAGAAGGCTGAACGACCGCATCGGCGCGGCCACGCCTATGTGCTGACGGATGGCGAGGGGCGCGTCGCCCTGGTGCGACGGCCGGACAGGGGGCTGCTGGGGGGGATGGCCGGCCTGCCGACCTCGGACTGGAGCGCGGCGCCGGCGGTCGCCCCGCCGGTCGATGCGGACTGGCGCGCGGCTGGATCGATCGAGCATGTCTTCACCCACTTCAGCCTGACGCTGGAGGTGCATGTGGCGACGGGCGAGGGCGATTTCTCATGGACCCCGGCGGACGAGGCGGCCAAAGCCCTGCCGACCGTGTTCAGGAAGGCGCTGGAGCGCGGGCTTGGACCTGCTTGAGGGTTTGAGGCGCAGAGCCGTCGACGCAACCAACCCTTCTCCCCTTGTGGGAGAAGGTGGCTCGCGCAGCGAGACGGATGAGGGGTGTGTCCGCTCCGGCGTCTAGCTGCACACCTGCCGAAGTCACAAAGTTCAAGCCTAGCGCCGACACCCCTCATCCGAGCGCCTTGCGGCGCCCACCTTCTCCCACACGGGGAGAAGGAAAAGCGGATCCAGACCCTAGCCCGTCGCTCGTAAATTCACCGTCCCGCTGCGTTCGCGCGGCATGACCACCACGTGGCCGTTCAGGCGCTGGAAGTGCAGATCGATCACGCCGTCGCCGACCTTCAGCCGGGTGATCGACAGTCGATCCAGCCCGGCGGGCAGGGCGGGATTGTTGACCTCGACCAGACCCTCGGCGGCGTCGATGTTCAGGCCCAGCACCGCCTGCATCATCAGGAAGACCGACCCCGCCGCCCAGGCCTGCGGCAGGCAGGCGACCGGATAGGCGATCGGCGGCTCGCCCGTCTCGCGCACGAAGCCGCAGAACAGTTCGGGCAGGCGCATCTGGAAATGGGCGGCCGAGCCGTAGATCTCGCCCAGCAGCATGGCCACCGCATGCCGCTCGCCGTAGCGGGCCATGCCGGCTGCCGCCAAGGCGGTATCGTGCGGCCAGACCGAGCCGTTGTGATAGCTCATCGGGTTGAAGCGGGCCTGCCCCTTGGCCAGTGTCCGCAGGCCCCAGCCGGAGCGGAACTCGGCCGTCAGCATCCGCCGCGTCACCCGACGCGCCCGCTCATGCGAAGGCAGGCCGGTGAACAGCAGGTGCCCGGCGTTGGAGCCGATTGCCCGGCACTGCTCGCCGTCGCCGTCCAGGGCGATGGCGTAGAAGCCCTCGTCCTCCATCCAGTAGCGCTCTTCGACCAGGGCGCGCAGCGTCTCTGCGCGGTTCGCCCATTCGTCGGCGCGGCCGTCGCCCAGGACGGCGCCCATTTCGGCCAGCGCCTTCCAGGCGGCGAAGGCGTAGCCCTGGACCTCCAGCAGGGCGATCGGCCCCTTGGGAAAGCGGCCGTCGGCGTGGAAGATGGAGTCCTCGGAATCCTTCCAGCCCTGGTTCGACAGCCCGGTGTCGGCCGCGCGGGCGTAGTCGATCAGACCGTCGCCGTTGCTGTCGCCATAGTCCTTCATCCAGCCCGCAGCCGCGATCAGATTGGGCCACAGGGCGCGGATCGTCTCATAATCGTTGGTGCGCTTGGCGTAGGCGCCGGCCAGGGCGATGAACAGGCAGGTGGTGTCGACCCCGCCGTAGTAGAGGCCGAACGGGACCTCGCCCAGCACGCTCATCTCGCCGCCGCGCGTCTCGTGCATGATCTTGCCGGGGGCCGAGTCCATGAAGGCGTTGGTCTCGGTCGCCTGGCGCGCGGCCAGATAGGTCAGCACCCCCTTGGCCAGGCCGGGGTCGATCCACAGCATCTGCCAGGCGGTGATGATGCCGTCGCGCCCGAACGGGGTCGAGAACCACGGCGTCCCCGCATAGGGATAGGGGCCGGTCGGCAGGTCGGTGACCAGCAGGGCGATATCGGCCCGCGACTGCCGCAGCCAGTCGTTGAAGCCCTGGTTGCGTCCGCCCTCGACGATGGCGCCGCGCCGCAGTCGGCGCCGCATGGCCAGCCGCGCCAGGATGGAGTGCCAGCGCCAGCGCTCCTCGTCCGGCTGGTCGCAGGCGTCCAGGCTGCATTCGACGAACAGGTCCAGGCTGCGGCCGCGCGGCAGGCTGAACATGAACTCGGCGCGCGTGGCGCTGAGGCGGGCGGGCGGCTCCGAAAAGGCCAGGCAGCTGGTGCGCTTCACCCCGTCCAGGCCGGTGTAGCTGAAGGTCACGCGCCGCCCGTCGATCACCGGCGGTTGAATTTCGCCGTGCTGGGGCCGCACCGTGCCGCGCACCTGGAAGATGTCCGCGAAGTCGGCGTCAAACTCGAACGTCAGCGGCAGCAGTATGTCCTCGACGCCGTGGTTGACCATCCGCACCCGCTCGAACAGCCGCCGGTCCCAAATGAAGCGCCGTCGTTCCAGATGCAGCACGCCGGCCGGCGCTGATCGCCCGCCCATCGGCGGCAAAGGCCGATTGGTGGAGTGGCAGGTGAAGAAGACATTGTCCTTGGTCACGCCCGAGCTGAGGCGGGACGGCCGCGTTCGCCCGACGGTCAGCGCAAAGCGCGACAGCAGCCGGGTATCCTTGTCGAACAGGCCGTCGGCGCCCGCCTTCACATCTCCCCAGTGATCGGCCACCAGGAAGGTGTCGCCGTCCTTGAGGGCCATCAAGGTCTCAAGGCCGTCCTGATCGTTGGTGTCGGCGGCCGTGACCTGGGTCGAATAGGCGTCGTCCATCAGCGTCTCCGCTTGCGGCTGGCTCCCCTGCGCAGCTGATAGGCGAACGGTCGGGAACGGGGTTCAGTTCAGACGAAAACAGCGTTCGCCCTCGGCCGGGGCCTCTAGGCCAGAGCGGCGAAGCTGCGCTCTTCCTCGATTGGCCGCATCGGGGCGGCAAACGGACGCCGCGCCAGCAGGTCGCCGTAGACGTCCAGATAGCGCCGCGCCATGGCGGTCGCCGAAAAGCGCAGATCGAAGCGGGCCCGGATGGCTTCCCTGTCCAGCCGGTGCGCATGGGCGGCGGCGGCGACCGCCTCTTCCATCGTGGACACGAGGAAGCCGGTGGCTCCCTCCTCAATGATTTCCGGCGTGGACCCGCAGGCGAAGGCCACGACCGGCGTGCCGCAGGCCATCGCCTCGATCATCACCAGGCCGAAGGGCTCGGGCCAGTCGATGGGAAACAGCAGGGCCTCGGCGCCGCCCAGGAAGGCTGATTTGTCCGCATCGCCGATCTCACCGACGAACTCGACCAGAGGGTTGTTTCGCACCAGGGGCTCGATGACGGTCTCCCAGTAGACGCGGTCGGCGGCGTCCACCTTGGCGGCGATCTTGAGGGGCTTGTTCAGCCGGGTCGCGATCTCAATGGCCCGGTCCGGACGCTTCTCGGGCGAGATGCGGCCCAGGAAGGCCAGATAGCCCTGCGACTGGGGGGAGAACCGGTAGAGATCGCCCGGCATGCCGTGATGCACGGTGGCGCGCCAGTTCGCGTGGGGCAGGGGGCGACGCTGATCGTCCGAGATCGACACTAGGCCGAACTCGGGCCAGCGCGCATAGACGGGCGCTAGATCCTTGACATCAAGCCGGCCGTGAAGCGTCGTCACCGTCTTGTCGGCCCACCCCTGGAAAAAAGGGAAGTGGATCATGTCGGTGTGGAAATGAATGACGTCGAACTGGTCGGCGCTGTCCAGCACCTCGGCCAACTGGCTCATGTGCGCGGCGAGATCAGATTTCAGCGGCGCGGGGTCCAGGCGGATGGCCTGGTCGCGGACCGGCACCAGCCGTGCGCGGGTGCGGGCGTCGGCGCTGGCGAACAGGGTGACGTCGTGGCCGAGATCGACAAGGGCGTCGGTCAGATGCGCGACCACGCGCTCCGTGCCGCCGTAAAGCCGGGGCGGCACGGCCTCATACAAAGGCGTGACTTGAGCAATTTTCATGACAGGCTCCTGCGCCCGCGCGATACGCGGCGCCGAAACCTCAATCCGCCCGGCCAAGCCGGGTTCCAGCGTTGCCGGAACGATATTATTCAATCGCGCCTGTGAGTTAGGCGAAGAGCGAGATTCGCGCCCTACTGCATCCCGGCCCGGATCTCGGCGCGCAGGGCGTCGATGGGGCGCAGGCCCGTGTCGGTCTTAAAGCGCCAGTAGGTCCAGCCGTTGCACGCCGGGGCGTTTTCCAGGAGGGCGCCCAGCTTGTGGATCGAGCCGGTCAGGGCGCCGGACACCAGGGAGCCGTCGGCGCGCACCCGCGCCTCGCGCTCGCCCTTGGGGCAGTAGAGCTTGTCGCCGGGCGCCAGCAGGCCCGCCTCGACCAGGGCGCCGAACGGGACCTTGGGCTCGGCCTTCTTGGATCCGGTCACGACCAGGTCTTCCGGCGCGGCCGGGATGACGGCCTTGATGCGGTTTTCGGCCAGCTTGGCGTAGGTCTCGTCGCGCTCGATGCCGATAAAATGACGGCCCAGACGCTTGGCGGCCGCGCCCGTCGTGCCGGTGCCGAAGAAGGGGTCCAGCACCACGTCGCCGACGCGGCTGGCCGACAGCAGCACCCGGTGCAGCAAGGCCTCGGGCTTCTGGGTCGGGTGGGCCTTGGCCCCGTCCTCGTCCTTCAGACGCTCATGGCCGGTGCACAGGGCCAGCGTCCAGTCCGAGCGCATCTGGGTGTCTTCGTTGAAGGCCTTCAATGCGTCGTAGTTGAAGGTGTAGCGCTTCTGCTCGCGCGACTTGGCGGCCCAGATCAGGGTCTCATGGGCGTTGGTGAAGCGCGTGCCCTTGAAGTTCGGCATCGGGTTGGACTTGCGCCAGATGATGTCGTTCAGCACCCAGAACCCCAGGTCCTGCATCGCCGCGCCCAGGCGGAAGATGTTGTGATAGCTGCCGATGACCCACAGCGAGCCCTCGTCCTTCAGCACCCGGCGGCATTCGCCCAGCCAGGCCCGGGTGAAGGCGTCATAGGCGGCGAAGCTTTCGAACTTGTCCCAGTCGTCGTCGACCGCATCGACCTTGGAGTTGTCCGGGCGCAGCAGGTCGCCGCCCAGTTGCAGGTTATAGGGCGGGTCGGCGAAGACCATGTCCACCGACTTGTCCGGCAGGCCCTTCAGCACCTCGATGCAGTCGCCACGCAGGATGACGTCGGTCTTCAACTCGGACATGGAAAAGCGGCCCCGGACAGATGAGGCGCTTATGGTGAATCCTTACGGTTAAGGCGGAGTAACCAAGATTCAGAACAGGCGAAGGAAATGGGGCGGCGCTCGGCGGCCGCCCCACCTCTCGTCGTCAGGCCAGGGTGCGGACCTTGGGCTCGCGGTCCCATTGACGGGTGGCTGCGGGCTTGATGAAGGCGTCGGCCCCGTTCGACAGATCGACCACGCCGGCGTCGGCCTCGACCCCCGCCTTGTCGAGCAGGGGTTGGGCTTCGGGCGTATGACCGATGGCCTTCAGGTGCCCAAAGGCGTCCTTGGCGAAGTCGACGGCCGCGCCTTCGGTCAGCAACTGCTTGCAGCCGTCGGCCGACAGCACCAGGGCGACCGCGTCGAACAGCACCGAGGGCGCGCCCGCCAACTGATGATCCGCCTTCAGCGTGGAGCCGTCCTTCAGCTTGGCCCCGCCGCGCTTGGGCGCGATGATCTCCACCGCCGCGCCGGCCGCCTTGGCCGCGTCCTGCACCGCCTTGACCACGGCGCCGTCGGCGCCGTCGGTGACCAGGACGCCGACCTTCCGCCCCTTCAGGCTGTCCGGGTATTTGCCGATCAGACGCACGGCGGGCGACCGGTCCAGATCGATCGGCTCGGCCGCCGCCGGGGTCTTTTCGGGCAGGGCCATGCCCAGGCCGTCGGCGACCCGTTTGGCGAGGTCTTCATCGACGTTGCGCAGGTTGCCCATCACGCGGTTGCGGACGTGCTCCAGCGAGACCTTCGACAGTTCGAACACGATGGCCGAGGCCAGGTGAGCCTGTTCCGGCGCGGCCAGGCTGGCGAAGAACAGCCGCGGCTGGCTGTAGTGGTCGGCGAAGGTCTCGGAGCGCAGCCGCACCTTCTTCCCCTCCACCGGCTCGCGGAAGCTGGTGAAGCCGCCCTTGGCGTCGGCGCGGGGGCCGCCGTCCTCTCCCGCCTGAGCCAGACTGTTGGGCTCGTAGTTGGCGCGGCCGGTTGGGACCTGGGTCTGCATATGGCCGTCGCGCTGGAAGTTCTGGAAGGGGCAGACCTTGGCCTGATTGATCGGAATCTGGTGGAAGTTCACCGTCCCCAGCCGCGACAGCTGGGTGTCCTGATAGGAGAACAACCGCCCCTGCAGCAGCGGGTCGTCCGAGAAGTCGATGCCCGGCACGATGTTGGTCGGCAGGAAGGCGGCCTGCTCCGTTTCAGCAAAGAAGTTGTCGGGGTTCCGGTTCAACGTCATGCGCCCGATGACCTTGAGCGGATGGACTTCCTCCGGGATGATCTTGGTCGCATCCAGGATGTCGAAGGGAAGGGCGTCGGCTTCGGCCTGGGTCAGCACCTGCACCGCGAAGTCCCACTCAGGGAAGTCGCCCTGGTCGATGGCGTCGAACAGGTCGCGGCGGTGGAAGTCCGGATCCGCCCCGGCGATCTTCACCGCCTCGTCCCAGCAGGTCGCCTGCGTCCCCAGCCTGGGCCGCCAGTGGAATTTGACGAAGTGCGACTCGCCCTTGGCGTTGACCAGGCGGAAGGTGTTGACGCCGAACCCTTCCATCATGCGCAGGGACCGCGGGATGGCGCGGTCCGACATGGCCCACATCACCGTGTGGGTGGTCTCGGGCATCAGGCCGACGAAGTCCCAGAAGGTGTCGTGGGCGGATGCGGCCTGCGGATAGCCGCGGTCGGCCTCCATCTTCACGGCGTGGATCAGGTCGGGGAATTTGATCGCGTCCTGAATGAAGAAGACCGGGATGTTGTTGCCGACCAGGTCCCAGTTCCCCTCCTTGGTGTAGAACTTCACCGCAAAGCCGCGCACGTCGCGCGGGGTGTCGATCGAACCGGCGCCGCCGGCCACGGTCGAGAATCGGGCGAACAGTTCGGTCTTCTCGCCAACCTCCGTCAGGATCTTGGCCGTGGTGTACTGTTCAAGGCTCTCGGTCAGCTCGAACACGCCGTGCGCGGCCGAACCGCGCGCGTGCACGATGCGCTCGGGGATGCGCTCGTGGTCGAAATGCTGGATCTTCTCGCGCAGGATGAAGTCTTCGAGCAGCGTGGGCCCGCGCGGCCCGGCCCTCAGCGAGTTCTGGTTGTCGCTGATCGGCGTCCCGTGGTTGGTGGTCAACCGGGTCTGGGGCGTCGATGCCTGCTGATGCAGCTCCCCGCCTTGGCCGATGATGTCCTGGTTTGTCGATTTTTCGGGCACCGCGTCGCTCCTCCTGGCCGTCAGTGGCGAGCAACGAACGTTCGGTCTGCGCAATTGGGTGCCAAGCCTGGCCGATTTTACATATAATGCCGCGCAGGCGTCGTGGGCGTCTTCGCAGTCGGCGACGGTGCGGCTATGAGGCGTGCATGATCCGTCGTCTTCGCCCCGTTCCGTTCGCCCTTGGGCCTGTCCACTTCGTCGGCATCGGCGGCATCGGCATGAGCGGCATCGCCGAGATCATGCTGAAGATCGGCTATCAGGTGTCCGGCTCGGACGCGCGCGCCAGCGCCAACACTGAGCGGCTGGAGAAACTGGGCGCTCGCATCTACATCGGCCACGACGCCGCCCATGTGAGCGAGGGCGTCTCGGCGGTGGTCTATTCCACGGCGGTCAAGGCGGCGAACCCCGAACTGGTCGTGGCGCGCGAACGCCGCATTCCTCTGGTGCGCCGGGCCGAAATGCTGGCCGAACTGATGCGGCTGCAATTCTCGATCGGCGTCGGCGGCACCCACGGCAAGACGACGACGACCTCCATGGTCGCGGCCCTGCTGGACGCCGGATCGCTGGACCCGACGGTGGTCAATGGCGGCATCATCAACGCCTATGGCACCAACGCCAAGGTCGGCGAGGGCGACTGGATGGTGGTCGAGGCGGACGAGAGCGACGGCTCCTTCCTGCGCCTGAAATGCACGGTCGCGATCATCACCAACATCGACCCGGAGCATCTGGACCACTACGGCGATTTCGATGCGGTGAAGAAGGCCTTCTGCGACTTCATCGAGGACATCCCCTTCTACGGCTTCGGCGTGGTCTGCCTGGATCACCCCGAGGTGCAGAAGCTGGCGGCCCGGATCGATAACCGCCGTCTGGTCACCTACGGCCTCAATCCGCAGGCCATGGTGCGCGCCGACAATGTGCGGATGGACCCGGACGGGTCGCGCTTCGACGTGGTGATTCAGGGCCAGGGCATGGCGGCGCTGGAAGAGCCGGCGCGCATCGAGGACCTGCACCTGCCGATGGCGGGCTGGCACAACGTCTCCAACGCCCTGGCCGCCATCGCCGTGGCGCGCGAGATCGGGGTGGACGAGGACGCCATCCGTGCGGGACTGGCGGGCTTCGGCGGGGTCAAGCGCCGCTTCACCACCACGGGCGTCGCCCACGGCGTGCGGGTCATCGACGATTACGGCCACCACCCGGTCGAGATCGCGGCCGTGCTGAAGGCCGCGCGTCAGGTGGTCCACAACGCCGACAACCCTGGCCGCGTCATCGCCGTGGTCCAGCCGCATCGCTACACCCGCCTGCGCGACCTGATGCAGGACTTCTCGACCTGTTTCTCGGACGCGGACAGCGTGCTGGTCGCCGACGTCTATCCGGCGGGCGAACAGCCGATCGAGGGCGTCGACAAACACGCCTTGGTCCAGGGCGTCCGCCGCTACGGCCACCGCCACGTCGCTGCGCTGGAAAACGCCGCCGCCCTGCCGCGCGTCATCCGCGAAGAGGCGAAGCCGGGCGATCTGGTCGTCCTGCTGGGCGCCGGCGACATCACCAGCTGGGCCTACGCCCTGCCGGCGCAGCTGGAGGCGCTGGGCTGAATCTCACGCTCCCGCTCATCCCGGCGGACGCCGGGATCCAGTGAGAGCTTCACGACGAAGCCTTGCCGCCCTACATCGGGTTGAAACGTCAAACGGCTGGATGCAGCCAAAGCACTGGGTCCCGGCGTCCGCCGGGATGAGCGGATTACTGGATGGCCTGGACTGACAATCTCCCCGCCGTGCGCGGCAAGCTGCTGCTGAACGAGCCGCTCGGCCCCTACACCTGGTTCCGCGTGGGCGGGGCGGCGGACGCCCTGTTCATTCCGGCGGACGCTGACGATCTGGCCGACTTCCTTAAAGCTCTGCCCGAGGACGTGCCGGTGACGGCGATCGGCGTCGGCTCCAACCTGATCGTGCGCGACGGCGGGGTCGAAGGCGTGGTGATCCGTCTGGCGGGCCGCGCCTGGGGCCAGGTCACGGCCGAGGGCGACACGGTCACGGCGGGCGCAGGCGCGCTGGACAGCATGGTGGCGCGCGCTTCGGCCAAGGCGGGCATCGCCGGGCTGGAGTTCTATGCGGGCATCCCCGGCTCCATCGGCGGCGCCCTGACGATGAACGCGGGCTGTTACGGCGCGGAGACGAAGGACGTGCTGGTGTCCGCCTGGGGCCTGAACCGCAGGGGCGAGCGGGTCGAACTGGCCCTGGCTGACTTCGGGTATACCTATCGCCACTCCGAGGCCCCGGCCGACATCATCTGGGTCGAGGCGATATATCGCGGCACGCCCGACGCGCCCGAGGCCGTCGCCGCCCGCATCACCGAGATCACCGAGCGCCGCGAGAAGACCCAGCCGATCCGCGAAAAGACCGGCGGCTCGACCTTCAAAAACCCGGACGGCCATTCCTCATGGAAGCTGGTCGACGACGCGGGCTGGCGCGGCAAGCTGCACGCCGTCACCGGAGGCGGCGCCAAGTTCAGCGAGTTGCACTCCAACTTCATGATCAACCCCGGTGAGGCCACGGCCGCCGACATCGAAGGGCTGGGCGAAGCCGTCCGCGCCGACGTGCTGGAAAAGACCGGCGTGCAGTTGAACTGGGAAATCCGGCGGATCGGGCGGAAGTAACCCTCTCCCGGCGGGAGAGGGGCGAAAGGTGACGAATTTCCTTCCACGACCCCGTATCGTTTCCAACCGGTTAACCGTATTCAGGGCATAGGGGTGGGCTAGTCTTCGGATGTTGCCATGCGTGCGCCCCTGAACACCCTCCATGTCGCCGTCCTGATGGGCGGCCTGTCGTCGGAACGCGAGGTCTCGCTGTCCTCGGGGCGTGGCTGCGCGGACGCCCTGGAAGGGCAGGCGGCCAAGGTCACGCGCGTGGACGCCGGGCGCGATCTGGCCCAGGTGCTGACAGCGCTGAAGCCCGACGTCGTCTTCAACGCCCTGCACGGCAAATGGGGCGAGGACGGCTGCGTCCAGGGCATCCTCGAGACGCTGAAGCTGCCCTATACCCATTCCGGCGTCCTGGCCTCGGCCCTGGCGATGGACAAGGACAAGTCCAAGGCCGTGCTGAGCGCGGCGGGCGTCGTCGTGCCCGGCGGCGGCCTGTTCGACCGGCATGAGGTGGCGTCGCGCCACGTCATCGACCCGCCCTATGTGGTCAAGCCGAACGCCGAGGGCTCTTCCGTCGGCGTCTATGTGGTGCGCGAGGGCGCCAACCGTCCGGTGGCCGAGGTCGGCGCCGACGACTGGGCCTATGGCGATCAGGTCATGGTCGAGCCCTTCATCCCCGGCAAGGAACTGGCGGTCAGCGTGATCGGCGAGGCGACCGGCCCGCGCGCCCTGACCATTACCGACATCACCCCGACCAAGGGCTTCTACGATTACGAGGCCAAATACGCGCCCGGCGGCTCGCGCCACGTCCTGCCCGCAGAGCTGCCGCCGCACGTTTTTGACAAGGCTTTACGTCAGGCCGAGCTGGCCCATGCGGCCATGGGGTGCCGAGGCGTCTCCCGCGCCGACTTCCGTTATGACGATGTTAACGACGTTCTCGTTCTGTTGGAGGTGAACACCCAGCCCGGCATGACCCCGACCTCGCTCGTCCCCGAGCAGGCGGCCTTTGTCGGTATGGATTATCGCGAACTGGTTCGTTGGATGGTGGAGGACGCCTCATGCCCGCGGTAGTGCGCGGCGGTCGGCGACAGTCTTCGGCCAAGGGCGGCGCGCGCGGCGCTCCGTCCGGCCGCGCGGCCGACATCGGCCGTCTGGACATGTCGCCGCGCGTCGTGGCGGCGACCCTGGTGGTCGGCGTCGGCATACTGGCGGCCGTGCTGGCCACGGGCGCGCGGGCCGAGCGCATCTCGACGGCCGTCACCGAACGCTTTGACGCCGTGACGACCGGCATGGGTCTGAAGGTGCGCCAGGTCCACGTCACCGGCGCCTCGCCCGAGGCCGCCGCCGCCGTGCGCGCCGCCGTCGGCGTTCACGCCGATCAGCCTATCGTCAGCCTGGACCTGGCCGCCGTGCGCGACCGGGTGCAGTCGGTCGGCTGGGTCAAGGAAGCGCGCGTGGTGCGCCTGCTGCCGGACACCCTGATCGTGGACGTCAAGGAGCACGACCGTCTCGCTGTCTGGCAGGTCGGCGGCAAGGCTCATGTCATCGATGCGCAGGGCCTCGTCATCGAGGGCGCCGACGCGGGCCGCTATCCGCGCCTGCCGCTGGTGGTGGGCAAGGGCGCCGATCAGGCTGCCTCTGACGTCCTGCCTCTGCTGGCCCAGCGCCCGCGCCTGATGGCGAAAATCGACGCCCTGGTCCGCGTGGACGAGCGCCGCTGGGATTTGCGCCTCAAGGACGGCGCCCTGATCCAGTTGCCGGCCGTTGATCAGGAATCCGCCCTTATCCGCCTCGACGCCCTCGACCAGCGCGAACGCCTGCTGGACCTGGGCTTCGCCCGCATCGACCTTCGCACGCCCGAAGAAGTGGCCGTTCGCCCTTCCGAAGGCGCCGTTTGACTTTCTGACCTCTTAGGACACGACCCATGGTTGGACGCAGCCGAGACATGAAGCCGGAACAGGGCAGGGGCGCGCCGCGCGCGCCGGTCGTGGCCGCGCTCGATCTCGGCCAGTCCAAGGTCGCCTGCTTCATCATGAAGCCCGACGGCGTGCGCCACGCCGACCGCACCATCCGCGTCGCCGGCGCCGGCCACGTCCAGTCGCGCGGCGTCAAGGGCGGGGCCATCGTCAACATGGACGAGACGGCCCAGGCCATCGGCCACGCCGTCGAACGCGCCGAGCGCGCGGCGGGCGCGCCTGTGTCCGGCGTCGTCGTCACCACGGCCATCGGCCAGATGGCCAGCCACCGGGTGCAGGCGCGCGTTTCGCTGGGCTCCCATCCGATCAGCGACGCCGACCTGGCCCGCGCCATCGGCATGGCCCTGGCCCAGATCCGCCTGCCGAACCGGCGCCCGATCCACGTCCTGCCCATCGCCTGGTCGGTGGATGGGGCGCGCGGCGTCCACGACCCGCGCGCCATGCGCGGCGGCTCGCTGGGCCTCGACCTGCTGGTCGTCTCCATGTCCGAGGGCTCGTTCAACGCCCTCAGCCACTGCCTCGAACTGGCCCACCTGGACCTGCAGGGCGTGGCCGCCGCGCCCGTCGTCTCCTCCCTGGCCGCGCTGGAAGAGGATGAGATGGAGCTGGGCGCCCTGTGCATCGACATGGGCGGCGGCTCGACCTCGGCGGCGGTCTGGGGCGGACGCTCCCTGCTGCATATCGAAAGCCTGAACGTCGGCGGCGACCATGTGACCGCCGACATCGCGCGCGGCCTCTCCACCTCGCGCGTCGGCGCCGAGCGCCTGAAGACCCTGCACGGCTCGGCCATGGCCAGCGCCAACGAAGACCGCGAAATGCTGGAAGCCCCGCCGCGCGGCGAGGACGCCTCGGCCGGCCCGGTCATCGTCCCGCGCGCCATGCTCAAGACCGTCATCGCCCCGCGCGTCGAAGAGACGCTGGAGCTGCTGCGCGACCGCCTGAAGCACGCCGGCATGGGCCTGGAGCCCGGCGCGGGCCTGGTCCTGACCGGCGGCGCCAGCCAGCTGAACGGCGTGCGCGAACTGGCCGTGCGCGTCTTTGACCGCCCCGTGCGCCTGGGCCGCCCGCAACGCGCGCCCCACCTGGCCGACGCCGCCGCTGGCCCGGCCTTCTGCTCGGCCGCCGGCGTCCTTCTGCGCGCCGCCTACGGCCCGCGCGAGGCGGTCTCCGCCCGCAAGCTGATGTCCCGCCAGATCACCGCCGCCGACGCGCCCAAGGTCCACCGCGGCGGCATGGTGGCGCGTGCGGCCGGGTGGCTGCGAGACAACCTGTAGGGGCGTCGATCTAGCCGCGCGGAATACGCCGCTGCGACGTTTCGAGTTCTAGCGCCGCCGCATATGTGCAGCCAGGGCTCCACCACGAGCCGGGTTTCGCGCCGACTTCAGCGAAGCTCTGCGGCGCGGCGCTTGAATCAACCCCGAAAATAGAAGTTCGCTGAGCGGCTGTGGGCGCGACTCGTGCGCTCCCAACTGAGGCGGGGTTGTGGCCGTATTGTTACACGAACGACGTTTATCGGCCCCATTCGAGACACAAAGCTTGCTTGGCCGGCGCTATTGGTTAGACCCAAGCTAACAAGGTCCTTTAGTTCGCTTCGGGCGCTTTGAGTTTAACAAGGTTGGGGCACATCCAATGCAAATGAACCGCAGACATCTTTTTGGGACGACCGTCCTTGCGGGCGTCGTGGCGCTTTCCGCGCCGGCGCTGGCGCAGTCGACGCAGCCTGATGAGCAGGTGTCCCAGGTCGAAGAGATTGTCGTCACGGGCTCGCGTATTCGCCGCGATCCGACCACCTCGCCGACTCCGCTGATCCAAGTTCAGCGCGAGCAGCTGCTGGAAAGCGGCCAGTCGACCATGATCGACTACCTGGCCACTATTCCTGCTCTGTCGAACTCGGTGGTGCCTTCTGATACGACGGGCTCCGGTCTGGGCGATGGCGGCCTGTCGCTGCCGAACCTGCGTTCGCTCGGTTCGGGCCGCACCTTGACCCTCGTTGACGGTCGCCGGCATGTCGGCTCCAACGGCGGTTCTCTGGCGGTCGACGTGGACACCATCCCGCGCCTTCTGATTCAGAACATCGAGATCATCACCGGCGGCGCTGCGTCCGTTTACGGCGCTGATGCCGTGTCGGGCGTGCTGAACTTCAATCTTCGCAAAGACTACGAAGGGGCCGAGATCGACGCCAACTACGGCATGATCAACGATGGCGGCGAGGCGAACCAACGCGTCTCTGCGCTGATCGGCAAAAACTTCTTCGACGACCGCCTGAACGTCTATGCGTTTGGCGAGTACGAGAAGGCGGACGAAGTACGCGCAGCGGACGTGGACTGGCTCCGTGGCTCGACAGCGCTCGTTTCGACCGACGCCGACCCGGTGGCGCGACCCTTCGACGGTGTCATCGATTCGACCCTGTTCTCCAACCTTCGCACCATGCAACGGCTGCGCTGGGGCGTCGTGAACCTGGCCAACAACCGCGCCGCCAGCCCCACCAATGACCCGGACACGAGCTATTTCAGCTGCGGCGTTGTGGGCTCCGCCGTGCCGACGGCGAACTACAACAACACCAACTGCACCCAACTCGCTCAGGGCAAGTCCTGGGTGTTCAACGGCGATGGCTCGGCGAGGCTCGCGGACTTCGGAACGCGCGTCGGGACGGGTCTGTCGCCAGTCTACAACGTCGGCGGCGATGGCGAACTGGCCTCGGAATACGCCAACTACACCTTCTTCCCGCGGTCCGAAGCGAAGCGGTTCCAGGTTGGGGCCAACTTCCGTTTGACGGAAAGCATCCTGGCTCGGTTCGAAGCGAAGCGCGTCGAGGAAGAGACCTTTGACGAAGGGCAACCCACCTTCTTCGACATCTTCATCTCAGACCGCACGGCCGCCAACCGGCTGTCGACCATCCGCGCGACCAGCGCCTTCGACATTCGTCTGAGCGACAACGCCTTCATCCCGGAAAATCTGCGGCAGGCGATCCTCAACAACCGGATCGACATCTATTCGCAGCCCACCGCCACGGAACCGGGTCAACTGCTCGGCACTGCGGCGGCGCCCTACGCTCGCTCGGCGCTGCGCGGCCCGGATCGCAGCCAGCTCAACACGCGCGATTTGACGCGTTATGTGGCCTCGGTGGAAGGGCGCTTCGACAACTTCCTGTTCGTCAAGGATGGTAGCTGGGACATCGGCTACACCTACGGCGAGGTCGAGGTCGCAAACCGTGAACGCGGCGTCGATGTCGAGCGCATGGCGTTCGCGGCGGACGCCGTGCGTGACACGGCGGGGCTGCTCGGCGCGCCGGGCGGTATTGTCTGCCGCTCGACCTTGCTCGCCAAGCAGGGCGTCCCGATGGGACAACTCGGCGACCTGGTGCGTGGCGGTGACGTTCGCAGCTCCGAAGCCGGTCGCGCTGCAATCGAGCAGTGCAAGCCGTTGAATATCTTCGGTGTTGGCCAGCAGAGCCAGGAAGCTCTGGACTACCTCTACGCTGAAGTCGGCACGACCGATCGTAATGAGCAGGAGCAACTGCTGGGCTCGTTCTCGGGCCAGTTGTGGGACTTCTGGGGCGCTGGCCGCATCGGCATGGCCATCGGCGCCGAGCATCGGCGTGAATTCACCGAAGGCACGGGCCGCGATCGTGAGTTCGGTGACCGTCTGTTGTTCCTGAACAGCGGTCCTGATCAGGAGCCGGTGGAATACGAGAGCGACGAGATCTTCGGCGAAATCTCCATCCCCCTGTTCCGCGACAGCTTCCTTGGCCAATTTGCCGAGCTGAGCGGTTCGTACCGTTACTTCGATTACAGCCATATCGGCACGGGTGACGTCTATGGCGTCAACCTCGTCTATCGTCCCATCCAGGACATCGCCTTCAAGACGAGCTTCAATACCTCTCTGCGCGCTCCGACCCTGTCGGAAGTGTATGGTCCTTTTTCGCAGACGTTCTCGTTTTTTGGTTCGAACGATCCCTGCACCACGTCCAACATCAATGCCGCCGCGAATGCCGAGTATCGTGCGAACCGGATCAAGAACTGTACCGCTCTGGCCGCGCAGCAGGGTCTCACGTTCGACTTCGCCGGTGACACGCCGGGAACCACGGACGATTTCGGTCGCCTTTACTCCACGTCCAGCATCTCGGGCGTGAGTGGCGGGAACCCGAATCTGGAACCCGAAGAGTCCGACTCGTTCACCTTCTCGGTCGTGCTCCAGCCGCGCTTCATTCCGAACTTCAGCCTCGTTCTCGACTATTACGAGATCGAACTGACCAACGTCATCGCCTCCGTGTCGGCGCAGACGCTGGCTGAAAACTGCGTCAACGGGCCGACGCTCAATGAGGGAGCTTGCTCGTTCATCTTCCGCAACAATCCTGATGTCCCGTTTGGGGTTGGCGCGCCCAGCAGCGATCCGGTCGGCGGTTACATCGAAAGCTCGATCAACTACGCCAAGCGCACCACGCGCGGTCTGGACTTCACGGCCAACTATTCGGTCGACATGGAAGAGATGTTCGGCTTGAACGTGGGTCGACTGGACTACCGTTTGGGCGGGACCTGGTTGATCGAGCAGAAGCAGTTCAACAACTCCCAAGATCCCAACGACTATACGGGCCTGGATTCGACGCTGCGGTATCCTCGCGTTCGCATGACGTCGTCGCTGACGTATCGTCCGACCTCCAAGTGGAGCCTGAACTGGACGATGGACTGGCAGACGGCCCAGGACATCTCGCAGATGCGTACTTTCGTGGCGAATGCGGACGCGCGACTGGTGCAGTATATGAACACTGGCAACTTCGCCCGTCATGACTTCACGGTTCGCTACAACGTTACGGAGGACGTCTCGATCCGCGCAGGCGTCACCAACGCGTTTGATGCCGAGCAGGCTAAGTGGCTGGGCTTCACCATGTACCCGAACTTCGATCCGTGGGGCACGCGCTACCACATCGGGGTGAACTGGAAGGCGTGGTAACAACGACTAGTTACTGAAGCTAAGCGGAGGGCGGCTCAATCGAGCCGCCCTTTCGTTGTAATGCCGGCGGTATTTTGTGGCTAAGCTAGGGAAATCGCCTGCCATTTCCTCCGACTCACGCTACCGAGGGTAACTCTTCGTTAACTCAGACAGGGTTTTCCTTAACGCGCTCATAACCAATGCGATTCGGCGGGGATCTCGCGTTGGGGACGAAGGGCAGGGTCCTTAGGTCGGAATTACATAATGTCTCTCTCGCTGGTCAGGCCGGAAGCCACGGAATTGAAGCCCCGCATCGTCGTGTTCGGCGTGGGCGGAGCCGGCGGCAACGCCGTCAACAACATGATCGACTCCGGCCTCGAGGGGGTGGAGTTCGTCGTCGCCAATACCGACGCCCAACATCTGAGTTTCGCCAAGACCGACCGTCGCATCCAGCTGGGCGAGACCATCACCCAAGGCCTGGGCGCGGGCGCCCACCCCGAGGTCGGCATGAACGCCGCCGAGGAAAGCGCCGATGAGATCCACGCGCACCTGGAAGGCGCGCACATGGTCTTCATCACCTGCGGCATGGGCGGCGGCACCGGCACCGGCGCGGCGCCGGTCATCGCCAAATGCGCGCGCGATCGCGGCATCCTGACCGTCGGCGTGGTGACCAAGCCCTTCACCTTCGAAGGCCGCCACCGGATGCGTCTGGCTGACGCTGGCGTCGCCGAGCTGCAGCGCTACGTCGACACCCTGATCGTCATCCCGAACCAGAACCTGTTCCGGGTCGCCAACGAGCGCACCACCTTCTCCGACGCCTTCGGCATGGCCGACCAGGTGCTGCACTCGGGCGTGCGTTCGATCACCGACCTGATGATCCTGCCGGGCCTGATCAACCTCGACTTCGCCGACGTCCGCGCCGTGATGAGCGAGATGGGCAAGGCGATGATGGGCACGGGCGAGGCCACGGGCGACGACCGCGCCCTGCTGGCGGCCCAGAACGCCATCGCCAACCCCCTGCTGGACGAAACCAGCCTGAAGGGCGCCAAGGCCGTGCTGGTGAACATCACCGGCGGCATGGACATGACCCTGCTGGAAGTCGACGAGGCCGCCAACGCCATCGCCGGTGAAGTGGACGGCGACGCCAACATCATCTTCGGCGCCGCCTTCGACCCGGCCCTGGACGGCAAGATCCGCGTCTCGGTCGTGGCGACCGGCATGGACGAGGCTGTCATTCAGCAGATCGAGCCGCAGGGCCAGACGTTCAGCCGTACGGGCGCGCCGTCGGCGGCTGCGCCGCGTCAGCCGGAGGTCCGCATCGACCCGGTGCGCGACGCCGCGCCGCAAGCCACGCCGGCTCCGATCTATGAAGCGCCGGCCGCGCGCGCGCCTGAGCCTCGGATCGAAGCCAAGCCCGAGCCCGTGATCCACGACGCGCCTCGCAACCTGGAGCCGATCGTCGATCCGTGGGTCGAGGAATACGAGCAGGGCGGCGGCCGCGGCCAGACCGCAGCGTCTTCGGAGCAGGGCGACCTCTATTTCGACCGCGCCCCCCAGCGTCAGCAGCCTGCGTCGCAGCAACCGGCCCAGCACTCGACCCAGCGTCCGGCCGCCCGCCACGAAGAGCCTGCCGAAGAGCCCTTCTATGACGAGCGCGATCACCGCCGCAGCGGCTGGAGCCTGTTCGGTCGCAAGCGCCAGCAGTCGCAGCAGCAGCCCTCCTACGCGCCGCCGCCGTCGTCGAACCGCACGACCCAGCAGCTGCGTCAGACCCAGTCGATTCAGCCGCAGCATCAGGACCCGCAACTGGGCCAGAGCGAAGACGACGACCTGGAGATTCCCTCCTTTCTTCGCCGCCTCGCGAACTGACCGCCCTAAACGGCCCTAAAGTCTAGAAGCGCCCCGGAGCTGGTCTCCGGGGCGTTTTGCTTGGGCGAGCGGCCCCGCGGCGGGCGCGCCGGCCGGTGTCTCGATCGTAACCAAAGCGAAACAATCCGAAACCCGACTTTCATTTCGGGCTTGAGCCCCCAGGCGTAAACGACGGGTGAGGCGAAGACCGTCCTGATGGGGGCGGGTCGCGCAACAGAGAGTATCCGAGTGACGGTCCGCAACGACCAGTACGAACAGACTATCGTCGCCCCGGCCATCTGCGCCGGCGTCGGCGTGCACACCGGCCGCCGCGTGCGTCTGGTCGTGCGCCCGGCAGCGCCCGGCCACGGTATCGTCTTCGTGCGCACCGATGTGACCGACCGCGACAACCGCATCCCCGTCTCGGGCGAAGCCGTCGTGGACGCGCGCCTGAACACCATGATCGAGAATGCGGCGGGCGTGCGCCTGTCGACGATCGAACACCTGATGGCCGCCCTGGCCGCTCTTGGCGTCTCCAACGCCGTGATCGAGGTGGACGGGCCGGAGCTGCCGATCCTGGACGGCTCGGCGCTGCCGTTCGTGCAACTGCTGGACCGCGCCGGCTTCCGCCGTCAAGAGGCGCCGCAGACCTATATCGAGATCCTGAAAGCCGTCCGGGTGGAGGAGGGCGACAAGTCCGCCGTCCTGTTGCCGTGCGACCGCTATGAGATGCGCTTCGAGATCGACTTCCCCACGCCGGTCATCGGCAATCAGGTGGTGGATTTCGTCGTGGACGAGGCGACCTTCCGCTCGGATATCATGGCCGCCCGCACCTTCGGCTTCGCTCATGAGGTCGAGGCCCTGCGTCAGGCGGGTCTGGCTCGCGGGGGGTCGCTGGAGAACGCCGTGGTCATCGACGGCGACCAGATCCTGAACCCCGGCGGTCTGCGCATGGAACGCGAGTTCGTGCGTCACAAGGCGCTGGACGCCATCGGCGACCTGTATGTCCTCGGCGCCCCCCTGCTGGGTCGCTACGAAGGCGTCAAGGCGGGTCATGCCCTGAACAACAAGCTGGTCCGCGCCTTGCTGGCCCAGCCGAACGCCTGGCGTGAGACGACGCGCGTGCCTGATATGGCGATGGCGGGCTGACCGTGTCCTTCTCCCCTTGTGGGAGAAGGTGGCAGGCGGAGCCTGACGGATGAGGGGTGAAGACGCCCCGGTGTCCGGACGGGCGCGTCGCTTGCCGTAAATAATTTCCGAACGTCGCGCTGACACCCCTCATCCGAGCGCCTGCGGCGCCCACCTTCTCCCTCAAGGGGAGAAGGATCAGCTTAGCGTAATCGCTGACATCAACCGCCCGAAGTCCGGCTCGCTCGCCAGATAGGCTCGGCGGTTGGAATAGAAGCGACGTTCGTCCGCCCGCGTGTCGTCGCCGGTCCAGGCGGCCTCTCCGACGCCGGCCTGTTCCAGTCGCCACAGAACGAAGCCGGGCAGGTCGAACTGGCGTTTGTCTTCGGCCGCGCCCGGGCGGAAGAAGCGTTCGCTGCCGGGGTCGTGGTGGGCGAAGCGCTCCTGATAATCGGCGCCGACTTCGTAAGAGCCCTGCGCGATGCAGGGGCCGACAACGGCCACCATGCGCGACGGTTCGGCGCCCAGGGCCGTCATGGCCTTTACGGTCGAGTGGATGATGCCGCCAAGAGCGCCCTTCCACCCGGCGTGGGCGGCGCCGATGACGCCTGCTTCGGCGTCGGCGAACAGGACGGGCGCGCAATCGGCGGTCAAGACGGTCAGCACCGGACCCTTTACGCCCGCCACCACGGCGTCGCCTTCGGGACGCTCTCCGCCCCAGCCGCTTTCGGCTACGCGGGCGACGGCGGAGTGGACCTGATAGCAGCCGCACAGGTCGTCAGCGGCGCCGCCCATCCATTCGGCCACGCGGCGGCGGTTCTCGGCGACGCGGGCCGGGTCGTCCTTGGACCCCACACCGGCGTTCAGCCCGGCGTAGATCCCCTCGGACACGCCGCCCTCGCGGGTGAAGAAGCCGTGGCGCACCCCGGCCTTGTGGAGCAACGGGTGGGTGACGGGGTTCAGGCTCATGCAGCGCCCTCCAGTTCGAAACGGGCGGCGTCGATGGCGGCCTGAACAGCCTTGCGGGCCTGAGGGCTGTTCTTCCAGCAGGTGGAGCCGACGCTGGCGGCGGCGCCCGCGCAAACGACGGCTGCGTCCGCCTGGGCCAGACGGGCGAAGCCGCCGACGCCCAGTTCCTCCAGCCGTTCGATCACCTTGGGGCCGACGCCCTTGGTCGCCAGCAGGATCTGGCGCTCGTGGTCGGTGAAGGTCATGGCCGTATCAGCCTCCATCATCGGGCGGGCTGCGTCAGAAGCCCGGCAGGGCCAGCGAGCGCGGCGAGAAGATCGCCGCCGCCTTGAACAGTTCGCCCATCTGATCCGGCGCGGTCAGGCGATCCAACTGGCGCTGGATGACCGGGGCGGCCTCGGGGCGTCCCTGCATCAACCGTTTGGCGCGGGCTTCGATCCCCAGCGCCTTAAGGAAGGCGCCCTGGGCGATGCAGCCGGTCACGTCAGCGCCGCCGCGCACGGCGGCCTCCAGCACCAGGGGGAAGTCGGCCCACTGCGTCAGGTCGGCCTCGCCCGGCGTGGACAGGGGATCGACCTTCTGATGCCGCCGCAGGGCCTGAAGCGTGTCGCCCGCCTCGGGCTTGCTGCGGCCGTAGTCGATCAGCAGGGCGGCACCGGATGCGGCGCGGATCAGGCTGGCCAGATCGCGGCCGAAGGCGGCCTGCTGTTCAGAAATCTCGATGATCTGGCCCGGTTCAACGTCGAAGCCCGGCGCCTCGAAGCCGTCGGCGATGGCGGTCAGGCCGAAGGTCAGTTCATTGTCGTCGGTCACGCCGATGCGGCGCTCGGCCCAGCCGCCTTCGGTCTTGATGAACTGACGCGCGGGCAGGCAGTCCAGCACCTCATTGGCGATCAGGATGACGGGGGCGTCCGTCTCGACCTGATGCAGGGCGCTGAGCCAGCGCGGATGCACGTGGGCGTCGGCCAGGCGCCGGGCCTGTTCGGCGCGTAAGGGGGCGCTGGGCTCGATCAGGATCAGATCGACCGCCTGCAGGAAGGCCGGTACCAGCCGCGCCGCGCGCAGCACGTCCGACATCAGCGTGCCGTCGCCGGGGCCGACCTCGACCAGGCGGACCCGCTCGGGCGCGCCCAGGCGGCTCCAGGTCTCGATGGCCCAAAGGCCGATCAGCTCGCCGAACATCTGGCTGATCAGCGGGGCGGTGATGAAGTCGCCGCCTTCGCCCAGCGCCGGACGGGTGGCGTAATAGCCGCCCTTGGGGTCGTGCAGGCAGCGGGTGACGTAGTCCGCCACCGTCATCGGCCCGGTCAGCACGATCTCGCGGACCAGCCGGTCCTTGAGCGTCTCCGCCATAGTGGTCTTACGCCTCCGCGACTTCCGGCTTCTTCAGCGCGCGCCAGATCAGCCAGGCGCCGACCAGCATCATCGGGATCGACAGGATCATGCCCATGGTCAGGCCCAGCGGCAGGTTCTCCAGCCCGGCGTCGGGCTGGCGCACGTTCTCCAGCGCGGCGCGGCAGACGCCGTAGCCCAGCAGGAACAGGCCGGTGACGAAGCCCGGACGTTTCAGCATCCGCCACTTCCAGATCGCCAGCGACAGGATGACGAACAGCAGCAGGCCCTCAAGGCCCGCTTCATACAGCTGGCTGGGGTGGCGCGGTTCGTTGCCGGCGGGGCAGAAGCCGTACATCTGCTGGATGCGCTCATTGCAGAAGCGGATGGCCCAGGGGACGGTCGTTTCGCGGCCCCACAGCTCGCCGTTGATGAAGTTGGCGATGCGGCCGAAGAACAGACCTAGCGGCGCGACCGGGGCGATCAGGTCGCCCAGGCTGAGCGGGTTCACCTTCTGGCGACGGGCGTACAGGGCGAGGGCGACGACCACGCCCAGGAAGCCGCCGTGGAAGCTCATGCCTCCGGTCCACAGCTGCAAAAGCTCCAGCCGCTCGCCCCAGCTGTCGCCGGTGAACAGTTGGGCGAACATCGCCGGCTTGTAGAAGAGCGCATAGCCCAAGCGGCCGCCGAGAATGACGCCCAGGGTGATCCACAGCACCAGGTCGTCCAGTTGCGGTCCCGTCACCGGCGGCTTGCCGGGCGCCCACAGCCGCTCGGTCTTGGCCAGACGCGAGGCGTACCACCATCCCAGCACGATGCCGGCGACATAGGCCAGGGCGTACCAGCGGATGGGCAGGGGGCCGAGATGGATCAGGACAGGGTCGAATTCGGGAAAGGGCACGGGGCCTCCGTCTGCGCTTTCAGGGGTCGCCCATGGTCTAGCAAGCGGGACTGCATTCGTCGCGCGCTTTTCCCGCGAAGCAGTCTATAGGCCGTTGGCGGGTAAGGTTTGGTTTACCCAAATCAATGCACCGTTAACCATCATCGGGCCGGCAGGCCCGGGAGTTCTCAAGAGGCCGCCATGCAGACGCGCAATCCCCTCCTTGATGAGTTCGCCAAGCTGACCACCGGCGCCATGGGCCTGGCCCAGGCTGCGGGCGAAGAGGCCAAGGCCGCCTGGCGCGCCCAGGCCGACCGCTTCGTCGCTGAAATGGACCTGGTGCGTCGCGACGAGTTCGACGTTCTGAAAGACGAAATCGCCGTCCTGCGGGCGGAGATCGCCGCGCTGAAGGCGGCTGCGCCGGCTCCGGCGAAGGCCGGCGCGGGATCGTCCACAGACGCCGCCTCGACCCCGGATTCAGCCGGTTGAGCCGAATCTGCGAACACGCCTACCGTCCTCGAAAGCGACCCTTTGAGTCGCTGTCGCTGCTGAAGAAGTTGAACGCCTGATGGATGCTGTGAGACCCGAAGAGGTCGACCTGCCCTTTGATCCGCTGGATGTGGTCGAACACGTCCTGACGGCGGAGAACCTGCCGTTCGACCGCACGGACGAGGGCGATCTGGCCTTCGCCCTGGCCGGCGACTGGAAGGATTATGAGCTGTGGTTCGCCTGGCGGCCCGAGGGCGACTGCCTGCAACTGTGCCTGGCGCTGGACCTGCGGGTGGTGAAGACGCGCCGCGCCGCGGCCTATGAGCTGGTCTCCATGATCAACCAGCGCACCTGGCTGGGCCATTTCGAGATCTGGCCGGACGAGGGCGAGATCGTCTTCCGCCACGCCCTGGCCCTGCCGCACACCGAACGGCCGACCCTGGCGCAGGCCGCGTCCATGATCGACGCGGCGGTCGAGGCGGCGGATCGTTACTATCCGGCCTTCGACTTCATGGTGCGCGGCTCCAAGAAGCCGCAGGAGGCGATCGACGCCTGCCTGTTCGAGACGGTGGGCAACGCCTGATGAGCGGTTCCGGACGTCCGGTCGTGCTGCAAGGCGTAGGGCGCCTGGGCTCGGCCATTCTGGAAGGCTGGCTGGCGACGGGCGCCGTCGACCCGGCCGATCTGATCATTCTGACGCCGTCGGAAAAGCCGGTCGCCGAGGCGGCGCGGGCGAAGGGCGCGCGGATCAATCCGCCGCTGGAAGCGCTGGCGGACGCCCGCGCCTTCGTCATCGGCGTCAAGCCCGCCAAATGGCTGGAAGCCGCGCAGGCGGTGCTGCCGCATCTCGCCTCTGACGCCGTGATCGTCTCGGTCATGGCCGGGGTGCGCGGCCAGACGATTGCTGACGGCTACAACGGCCGCCCGGTCGTGCGCGTCATGCCGACGACCGGCGTGGCGCAGGCGCGGGGCGTGGCGACGCTGTGGTCGTCTGATGCCGACGCCCTGAAGGTCGGACAGACCCTGTTCGAGCCGATCGCGGAAACCGTCCTGCTGGACGACGAGGCGCTGATGCACGCCGCGACGGCGGTGTCCGGATGCGGTCCGGCCTATTTCTTCGCCTTCACGCGGGCTCTGGCCGAGGCGGGAGAGGCCGAGGGCCTGTCGCACGAGGCCGCCGCCCGTCTGGCGCGCGCCACCCTGCGTTCAGCCGCGGCGGGCGCGGAGGGCGACGAGGCGCTGAACGCCCTGATCGACCGCGTGGCCTCGCCAGGCGGCGTGACCGAAGCCGGCCTGATCGCCCTCAATGAAAACGGCGCCCTCGACCGATCGGTCGAAAGCGCCGTGAAGGCGGCGGTCGCCAAGTCCACTGAACTCAGCGGCTGATCGGTTTTTCCTCCCCATGAAATGGGGAGGTGGATCGGCGGCGCAGCCGACGAGACGGAGGGGCTGCTTGGCTCCGCTGGCGTAAGCCCCTCCACCACTTCGTGGTCCCCCCTCCCCATGACAGGGGGAGGAAAGAGCCGCCTCACCGCGTGACGAAACGCCCGTCGGCCAGGTTGCGGGCCAGGCGGTCATAGGCGCGCTGGGCGTCGCTCCAGGTCGTAGAACCGCGCGCGTCGGCCAGGGTCGGGGTGTAGTAGTTGAACTTGACCGGCTGAACCTCGCCCGAAGCCGTCGTCACCGTGCCTTCGACCGCGGCGCCGCCGATCGACAGGCTGCGCATGGCGTCCAGGCCCGGCTTGTCGGACAGCTGCTGCATGGTCGGACGGTTGGGCTTCAGGTCGGTGATGACCAGTTCAAGCCGGGCGCCGTCCAGGGCGTGGCGTTCCGTCAGCACGCGCTCGACCGTGCGGGTCAGGTCGCTGACCTGCTGTTGAACATCGCGCTCGCCCAGTTCCGCAGCGGTCTTGGCGAAGTCGGGGCTGACCGTCACGACGACGGTTGAAGGTTGAGCCGCAGCCGCGCCGGAGAGGGCGAGAACGGCGGCGATCGGTGCAAGAAAAGCAATAGAACGCATAGTCAGGCTCCTGAATTCCAGGCCCCCCTGGAACACTGGACAAGATGGCGATGATTTTACGGTTCCGCTAGGGGCGCCCGGCAAGGATCTAGGGGGCGCGACGATCCGCCGGCAGTCGGATCGCGGCCTTGAGGCCGCCCAGTTCGCTGCGGCCCAGGGTGATGTCGCCGCCGTGGCTGCGCGCCACGTCGCGCGCCACCGCCAGGCCCAGACCCACGCCCTTGCGGTTCTGGTTGCGCGAGGCGTCCAGCCGCGAGAAGGGGCGGAAGGCCTCTTCGTGCATGTCTTCGGGGATGCCGGGGCCGTCGTCCTCGACGGTGATCTCCAGCCCGCCGGAGGGCAGGGGACGCGCCGACAGCCGCACATGCTCGCCATGCGAGGCGGCGTTGCCGACCAAATTGTTGATCGCCCGGCGGAAGGCCAGCGGTCGGGCCAGCATGTTCAGATCGTCGGGCGTCTCCACCTGGGCGGCGGCCCCGGCGCGGCGGGCGTCCTCGGCGGCGCGGCGCAGCATTTCAGGCACGGAGATGGTCTGGGCGGCTTCCCCGGCCTCGCCGCGCGCGAAGGCCAGGTATTCGTCGATCATATGCTCCATCTCGTCCAGATCGCCCTTCATCGCCTCGGCGCGCTTGAAGGGCGGCGCCAGGGCCAGCTCGAGGCGCAGACGGGTCAGGGGCGTGCGCAGGTCGTGGCTGACCGAGGCCAGCAGGGCTGTGCGCTGGTCGATGTGGCGCTGGATGCGCGAGCGCATGTCCAGGAAGGCGCTGGCGGCGGCCCGCACCTCGCGCGCGCCATGCGGCTTGAAACGCGGCACGCTTTCGCCCCGGCCGAAGGCCTCGGCCGCATGGGCCAGACGCTCGATAGCGCGCACCTGATTGCGGATGAACAGCACCGCCACGGCCAGCAGCAGCACCGTGGCGATCATCAGCCACAGGACGAAGATGTGGGCCTGCGTCGCCACGGCCCGCTCTCGCGGGGCGATGACGCGCAGGACGCCGTTCGCCTCCTGCACGCGGATGTCAACGTAGGCGGGGTAGCGCGTGGTGTCGAACCAGAAGGGCTGGTCCAGCCGCGAGGCCAGCGCCTTCTCCAGCGTCCTGTCGACCAGTCCCAGGGCGCCGCGCCGTTCTTCGGCGGGCAGGGAGGCTTCGGGCTGGAAGGCGATGGACAACTGCATCGACCGCTCGGCTCGCTCCGAGATCAGCGCCAGATTGCGGGCCGATGGGTCGTCGCGATAGCTCTCGGCGGCCCAGGCCACGTCGCCCGCCAGCCCTTCGGACAGGCGCGCCGTCACCGCCTGCCAGTGGGCGTCGAAGAAGGCCCAGGTCACCGCCGCCTGCATGATCAGGACAGGCAGGACGATGATCAGCAGCGAGCGGCCCCACAAGGAGGTCGGCACCCGGCGCTTGATCCAGCGCGTCCAGACGTTGAACGGCATCAGCCGCATCGGCGTCGCCTCAGTCCGGGGCCAGCATATAGCCGATGCCGCGCACGGTCTGCAGGTAGCGCGGGTTCTTGGGGTCCGCCTCCAACTTGCGGCGCAGGCGCGTGACCTGCACGTCGACAGCCCGCCCCGTCACATCGGCGGTGTCGGGCGACAGGGTCATGCGCTCCACCGGCGAATGGGCGTGGATGGCCAGGGTCTTGAGCAGTTGCGCCTCGGCTTCGGTCAGGCGCTGCAGGGCGCCGTCGCGCGTCAGCTCCAGCCGCTCCATGTCGAAGACGGCGGGGCCCATGTGGATCTCCTTGGGCGTCATCAGCTTGCCGCCGGTGCGGCGCAGGATGGCCTCGATCCGCAGCGCCAGTTCGCGCGGATCAAAGGGCTTGGACATATAGTCGTCGGCCCCGCGCGACAGGCCCTCGATCCGGTCGTCCGGGTCGCCCTTGGCCGTCAGCAGCAGCACCGGCGTCTTGGACAGGGCGGCCTGGCTGCGAATCCAGGTCGTCAGGTCGAAGCCGCTTTCGCCCGGCATCATCACGTCCAGCACGATCAGGTCGAACTCGATCAGCTCGACCATGCGGCGCGCCGCGCCCGCGTGGGCGGCGCCGGTGACGCGATAGCCCTCGCGGCTCAGGAACTCCTTGAGCAGTTCGCGGATGCGGTCGTCGTCGTCGACGACCAGGATGTGCCGTCCGCTGCCGGCGGGGGCGACGGGACCGGAACGGCCGTTGGCGCGCGGCTCGACCATGCTCATCGCCATTCTCCCTGCGAGGCGCCGTTGACGCTGGGTTGCGGCAGGCGTCTAACCGAGATCGTTGCGCAGGAGACGTACTTCAATGGCCTTCGTTCCTTTCGACGATCGTGACGGCTGGATCTGGTTTGACGGCGACTTCGTCCCCTGGCGGGAAGCGAAAACGCACGTCCTGACCCATGGCCTTCACTACGGCTCGTCGGTGTTCGAGGGTGAGCGTATGTATGGCGGTGAAATCTTCAAGCTCACAGCCCACAGCCAGCGCCTGAAGCGCTCCGCCGAACTGCTCGACTTCGAGATTCCCTATAGCGTGGCCGAGATCGACGCCGCCTGCAAGGAAACCTGCGCCCGCAACGGTCTGACCGACTGCTATATCCGGCCGGTCGCCTATCTGGGCGCCGAACAGCTCAGCGTCTCGTCGCTGAACAGCAAGGTCCACCTGGCTATCGCCGCCTGGGAATGGCCCAGCTATTTCGACCCTGAGGTCAAGAAGAAGGGCATCGCCCTGGAGTGGGCCAAATGGCGCCGCCCCGACCCCGCCACGGCGCCGTCTACGGCCAAGGCGGCGGGCCTGTACATGATCTGCACCATGTCCAAGACGGCGGCCGAGAAGCGCGGCTTCAACGACGCCCTGATGCTGGACTGGCGCGGCTATGTGGCCGAGGCGACCGGCGCCAACGTCTTCTTCGTTAGGGACGGCGTCCTGCACACCCCGCGCGTGGACCACATCCTGGACGGCATCACCCGCCAGACGGTGATCGAGATGGCCAAGGCGCGCGGCGTCCAAGTCGTCGTGCGCGACATCCTGCCGGAAGAACTGGGCGATTTTTCCGAATGTTTCCTGACCGGCTCGGCCGCCGAGGTGACGCCGGTGGGCCAGGTCGGCGACCATCGCTTCACGCCCGGCGAACTCTCGCTGAGCCTGATGGACGACTACGGCAAGCTGGTGCGCGGGCAGTTGTAATCAGTGGTCCCTCTCCCGGCGGGAGAGGGCTTGAGCGCACGAGAGCGCAGCGATCGTTCTGGCGCGACCCGAAGGGCGGCGCGTAGCAGCCAAAGGGTGAGGGGCTAGGGTTTCAGTCGGCGTCAGCCGTAACGCGACGGCTTTCCGCCGACTTCAGCGGCGAACCCTCACCCTTTCGCCTGTTCCAATCGCTTCGCTCTTGGAGGCTCAAGCCCTCTCCCATCGGGAGAGGGAAGAGTCGCGCAGTTTTCCCTATTCCCCTTGCCAGCGGCCGCCCGCTGGCGTTGATGCGCATTTGAGAAGCCGGCTCCGATAGCGCCGGTCGCGGAGCCGCTTGTTTCATGTTCAGCCTTCTGAACCTCCAGAGCCTGGTCGGGCTGTTCGTCATCGTCGTCGTCTGCTGGGCGATTTCCGAGAACCGCCGCGCCTTTCCGTGGCGGCTGGCGATCGGGGCGGTGCTGGTTCAGGCCGCGCTGGTGCTGGCGACCTTCGCCATCCCCGGCTCGCAGGTGGTGCTGGACGGCATCAATAACGCCGTCAGCGGCCTTGAGGCGGCGACCGAAGAAGGGACGCGCTTCATCTTCGGCTTCCTGGCGGGCGGGGAGCAGCCCTACGCCGTGGCCAACGAGGGCGCCCTGTTCACCTTCGCCTTCAAGGTGCTGCCGCTGATCCTGGTGATCTCGGCCCTGTCGGCTCTGCTGTGGCACTGGAAGATCCTGAAGTGGATCACCCTGGGCTTCGGCTTCCTGTTCCAGCGAACCATGGGGCTGGGCGGCGCCTCGGCGCTGGCGGTGGCGGCCAACGTCTTTCTGGGGATGATCGAGAGCCCCATCGTCATCCGCGCCTATCTGGACAAGCTGACCCGTTCGGAAGTCTTCCTGATGATGGTGGTGGGTCTGGCCACCGTCGCCGGTTCGACCATGGTGGCCTATGCGACCATCCTGTCGCCGGTGCTGACCAATGCGGCGGGCCATGTCCTGGTGGCCTCCATCGTCTCGGCGCCTGCAGGCATCCTGCTGGCCCGCGTCATCATTCCTGAAAAGCCCGGCGAGGGCGGGGCGGTGGCCGACTACAACTCGGCGCTGAAGTACGACAGCTCCGTCGACGCCATCGTCAAGGGCACGTCCGACGGCCTGATGGTGGTGCTGAACATCTCGGCCGTGTTGATCGTCTTCGTGGCCCTGGTGGCGCTGGCCAACATCATCCTGGGCGGCTTCGTCATCGCCGGAGACCCGCTGACGGTCGAGCGCATCCTGGGCTGGCTGTTCGCTCCGGTGGCCTGGCTGACCGGCGTGGAGTGGGCCGACGCCCAGAAGGCGGGCTGGCTGCTGGGGGTCAAGCTGACCCTGACCGAGTTCGTCGCCTTCATCGAACTGGGCAAGGTGCCCGCCGCCGAGATGAGCGAGCGCACCCGGATGCTGATGACCTATGCGCTGTGCGGCTTCGCCAACATCGGCTCGGTCGGGATCACCGTCAGCGGCCTGTCGGTGCTGATGCCCGAACGCCGCGAGGAGGTGCTGGGCCTGGTGTGGAAGGCGCTGTTCGCCGGCTTCCTGGCGACCCTGATGACCGCCTGCATCGTCGGGGCCTTGCCCGCCGCCGTCTTCGCCTAGTAGCGTCGCCGAGGGCAGCCGGAAAGGACCGTCTGATGAAGCTCTATGAAAGCCGCCGCGCGCCCAATCCGCGCCGCGTCCGCTGGGTCATGGCCGAGAAGGGCGTGACCGATGTCGAACAGGTCGAGATCGAGCTTCTGGCGGGCGAGCACCGCACCCCCGCCTATCGGGCCAAGTTCGGCGTGCCGCACGTTCCGGCGCTGGAGCTGGACGACGGGACCTGCCTGACCGAATCCATCGCCATCTGCCGCTATCTGGAGGCGCTGCACCCCGAGCCGAACCTGTTCGGCCGCGACGCCAAGGAGCAGGCCGTCATCGAAATGTGGATGCGTCGGTGCGAGATGTATCTGGCCAATCCGATGATGCTGAACGTGCGCTTCACCCATCCGGCCCTGGCCGCGCTTGAGGCGCCCCAGCCCCAGGTCGCCGAATACAACCGCCTGGGCGCCGAGCGCTTCATGAAGACCCTGGACCGGCATCTGGCGGAGCATGAGTTCATCGCCGCCGACCGCTTCACCATCGCCGACATCGTCGGGGCCGTGGGGCTGGATTTCGCCCGCCTGGTCAAATATCGCCCGCCCGAGGAGCTGACCCATCTGGCGCGCTGGCTGGAGACGTGCCGCACTCGTCCGGCGGCGGCGGCGGGGATGTGAGCCTGCCTTGCGGACTCTGACGGCGCCCGATCGCGGGCTGGCACTGATGCTGGCGGGGCTGGCGGGCTATGTCGACAGCCTGGGCTTTCTGCATCTGGGCGGGGTGTTCGTCTCCTTCATGAGCGGCAACACCACCCGCCTGGCCGTCAACCTGGCCGAGGGGCGGTGGCTGGCGGCGGGCGCGGTGGCGGGCGTTCTGCTGTTGTTTATCCTGGGCGCCATGCTCGGGGCCTTGGTCGCGGGCGGCGAGGGCGCGCGCTCGCGCAGCCGGGTGCTGGCGGTCGAGGCGGCGCTGCTGGCCGGGGCCGCCGTGGCGGCAGGGGCGGGGATCGCGCCCCTGGCGATCGGCCTGATGGTCCTGGCCATGGCGGTGGAGAACTCGGTCTTCCTGCGCGACGGCGAGGTCGGGGTCAGCCTGACCTATATGACCGGAACCCTGATCAAGACCGGCCACGCCCTGGCCGCGGCCGTGCGCGGCGGCGACCCCTGGGCGTTCCGGCCCTATATGGCCCTGTGGGCGGGGCTGGCCGGAGGCGCGCTGATGGGGGCGGTCGTCTACGGCCGTCTGGGGCTGACCGCCCTGTGGCCGGCGGCCGCCGTCGCCATGGCCCTGGCGCTGGGCGTACGGTTCAACCGCGCGGCGTGAACTTTCGGATCACGCCCGAGAAGGTCATCAGCAGCCGTTCGCCGGTGGTGATCTGGCCGCGCACGAAGATCAGGCTCTTGCCCGCCTTGGTCACCTGGCCGGTCGCCTCGATCAGTTCGCCCACATACGCGCCGTCGATGAAGGTGGAGTCGAGTTGCACCGTCACGCCCGAGGCGCCCTCCATCTCCTGATAGGCGATCTGGAACATGGCGATGTCGGCGAAGGTCATCAGACAGCCGCCGTGCATCCGGCCGCCGGCGTTCATGTGCTTCTGCTCGGCGCGGAAGGCGCAGCGCATGTGCCCGTCGGGATCGGGCTTGCCGTAGAAGGGCCCCACCACCACATCGAAGGTGTCGCGCAGGTCATAGGTCTGCCAACCGGCGAACTCGCCCTCGGTGACGGTGATTATCTCGGCCATGTCGGTTTTGCCTTCTTTCCGATCTCGCGGTGCAGCATATAGCGCCTATGAGCGATCCAATCGAAGCGGCCATTTTCGAAAAACTGGCCAAGGCCGACCCCAAGAACGTCGGCGGCAAGAGCATTGAACCGGCCGACGTGGCCAAGGAACTGCAGCCCGAGCAGTGGCAACGCCTGTTGCCCAAGGTGAAGGCGACTGCCCTGGGCCTGATGCGTCAGGGCAAGTTGACCATCACCAAGAAGGGCAAGGCGGTCGATCCCAACAACTTCCGCGGCGTGATCCGCCTGCGCCTGCCGACCGAGGCCGAGACGGCCGCAGCCCTGGCGGCCCTGCCGCCGGTCGAAGCTTCGGATGACGATTTCGACTGACCCAGACAACGGCCTGGACGCGCTCCTGGCCGAGATCCGTGCCTGCCGGGCGTGCCTGGGCCAGCTGCCCCACACGCCGCGCCCGGTGGTCATGGTCGCGCCCGAGACGCGCCTGTTGATCTGCGGCCAGGCGCCGGGGCGGCGGGTGCATGAAAGCGGTCTGCCCTTCACCGACCCGTCCGGCGTTCGCCTGCGCGATTGGATGGGGGTGGATGAAGCGACCTTCTACGGCGATCCGCGTCTCGGCGTGGCGGCGCAGGCCTTCTGCTTCCCCGGCACCGATCCCAAGGGCGGCGACTATCCGCCGCCGCGCCGCTGCGCCGAGTTGTGGCGGCCGCGCCTGCTGGCCGAACTGCCGAAGGTCGAACTGACTCTGCTGGTCGGCGGCTACGCCCAGGCCTGGGCTCTAGGCGCGGCGGCCAAGGCCAACATGACCGAGACGGTCCGCGCCTGGCGCGACTACGCCCCCGCCATACTGCCTCTGCCGCATCCATCGTGGCGCAATACGGCCTGGCTGAAGAAAAACCCGTGGTTCGAGGCCGAGGTTCTGCCCTACCTTCGTCAGCGGACAGCGGAGATACTGACGTGAAGATTTGGCGGGGCGGATTGGCGGCGGGCCTTATGGCTCTTTCCCTGGGCCTGAGCGCCTGCGCCACGCCGCACGTCCAGCCGCCGCTGACGCCCCCCAACGGGTTCAACGGGCCGCGCATCGAAACGGGAACCCTGGGACGCGGCGCCTTTGTGGTGCAGGACGGGGCGCGGCTGCCCTATCTGCGCTGGAGTCCGGAAGGCCAGGCGCCCTGGGCCGTCATCGTCGCCCTGCACGGTTTCAACGATCACTACGCCTCCTTCCGCTTCGCCGGGCCGTGGTGGGCGCAGCGGGGCATCGAGACCTGGGCCTATGATCAGCGCGGCTTCGGCCTGGCCCCGAACCGGGGCCAGTTCGCGGCCGAAAGCCTGACCAGTCAGGATCTGCGCACCATCGTCGCCCTGGTTCGGGCCGAGCGGCCGAACGCCCTGATCGTGGTGGCGGGCGAGAGCATGGGCGGCTCCTCGACCATCGCCGCCTTCGGATCGGAGACGCCGCCGGACGCCGATCGGGTGGTGCTGCTGGCGCCCGGCGTCTGGGGCTGGTCCAGCCAGAGCGCCTTTAATAGCGCGGGCCTGTGGACCGCCGCGCGCATGATGGGCGCCAAGCGGGTCGAGCCGCCGTCCTTCGCCGTGCGAGACATCCGCGCCTCCGACAATACGCTGGAGCTGATCCGCAACGGCCGCGACCCCCTGTCGATCCTGTCGACGCGCTTCGATTCCCTGTACGGCCTGGTCGATCTGATGGAGACGGCGACCCAGCGTCTGGGCCGTGTCGAGAAGCCGACCCTGCTGCTGTACGGCGCCCATGATCAGATCATCACCAAACGCCCCATGCACCGCGCGCTGGAGCAGGCAGGCGAGCGGTCGAACCTGACGACGGGCTATTACGCCGACGGCTGGCACATCCTGAATCGCGATCTTCAGGCCGAGACCGTGTTCGCCGATGTCGAATCCTGGCTGCGCGATCCGACACGCCCTCTGCCGTCAGGCGCGCCGGCTGTGCTGCCCGCCCTGCAGGCTGATCCCAAGGCGCGCTGAACGCAGAACCTGCGGAATGCGGACGCATTTTCCGCATGTTTCCTAGAAGCCTGGGGCGGCCGCATGGTGATGCTTGCCGTTTGGTCAGGCTGCGCGTATGTCCTTCCGCACAAAAAATACCCCAGGAAAGGCCTGTCATGGGCATGACGCTGTTTGATTCTCCTTCTTTCTCGAACCATGAAGGCGTCCACGCCTTCTATGATGAGAAAACCGGCCTGAAAGCGATTGTTGCGGTGCACTCGACCGCGCGCGGTCCGGCCGTCGGCGGCACCCGCATGTGGAACTACGCCACCGCCGCCGAGGCGCTGGAAGACGTGCTGCGCCTGTCCAAGGGCATGAGCTACAAGAACGCCGTCGCGGATCTGGAGATGGGCGGCGGCAAGTCGGTCATCATCGGCGACAGCCGCACCCAGAAGTCGCCTGAGCTGTTCCACGCCTTCGGCCGCTATCTGAACGGTCTGGGCGGTCACTACTACGCCGCCGAAGACGTCGGCACCTCGGTCGAGGACATCGCCGAAGCGCGCAAGGTCACCGAATTCGTCCTGGGCCTGAAGGACGGTCCGGAAGCCTCGGGCGATCCCAGCCCCGTCACCGCCGAGGGCGTGTTCCGCTCGAACCTGGTCGTCGCGCGTCGCCTGTTCAACCAGAACGACATGACCGGCCTGACCGTCGCCATCCAGGGCGTGGGCCACGTCGGCGCCTATCTGGCCGAGAAGCTGCACAAGGCCGGCGCCAAGCTGATCATCACCGACGTCAACCAGGCCAACCTGGAAGCCGTCGCCGCCAAGACCGGCGCCGAGATCGTCGCTCCGGACGCCATCTATGACGTCGCCGCCGACATCTACGCCCCGTGCGCCCTGGGCGCGACGCTGAACCCGCAGACGCTGGACCGTCTGAAGGTCAAGGCCGTCTGCGGCGCCGCCAACAACCAGCTGGCCACGGCCGACATCGGCGACGAACTGTTCAAGCGCGGCGTGCTGTATGCGCCGGACTACGTCATCAACGGCGGCGGCATCATCAACGTCGCCTCGGAAATGAACGCCCGTCAGACCGGCGGCGCCTATGACGCCTCTTGGGTCGAAGGCAAGCTGTCGCGCCTGATGGAGACCTTCGAGGAAATCCTCGAGCGTTCGGTCTCCGAGAACAAGCCGACCCACCTGATCGCCGACGCCATCGCTGAGGCCCGCATCCAGGCCGCCGCCGACAAGAAGGCCGCGGCCCTAAAGATCTAAAGTTTGAAGGTCTGATCGACCTTTGACCAGCTAGCCTGCCTCTCTCGGGAGGCGGGCGGGCGCCGGGGGGCGCCTGAGGGGTGCGGGCCATAAGTCCGCGCCCCTTTATCATTTTTGGGCCTGCGCCAGCGGCCCCGCCTCCCATTCTTTAACGCCTCTTAACGCCGCATTTACCATCCAGGCGGCAGTTTCTGCCTAGCGGGTTCGGTTCGTCCCGCGTGTGCAGGGGCGATGGCGCGTGGGCGGCTTCACGGAAGCTTTGAAAAGGTTCGGCATCGGACGCCTGGCCGCCATCCTGGGCGTGGCTGCGGGCGTGGCCGCCGTGCTGGTCGCCGTCATGCTGCGCGTGGGCCAGGCCCCGGACGCCTTGCTCTATTCCAACCTCGACCTGCGTGAAGCTTCCGAAATCAGCGCCGCCCTGGATCAGGCGGGCATCAAATACTCGTCCAAGGGCGACGGCTCGACCCTGTTCGTCAGCCGCGACGAAGTGGGCACGGCCCGCCTGATGCTGGCGGGCAAGGGGCTCGTGACCTCGGGCAGCGTCGGCTACGAAATCTTCGACAACCAGTCGGTGCTGGGCCAGACCGAGTTCCAGCAGAACCTGAACGAACAGCGCGCGCTGCAGGGCGAACTGGCCCGCACCATCATGTCGATGCGCGGCATCGCCTCGGCCCGCGTCCACATCACCATGCCTCGGCGCGAGATGTTCCAGGCCGCCGCCGTCGATCCGACCGCCGCCGTGGTCGTGGGCCTTTCGGGCCGTGACCTGACGTCCGACCAGGTGCGCGCGATCCGCAACGTGGTCGCCTCATCCGTCCCCAACCTGAAGCCGGACAAGGTCACCGTGACGGATCAGGCCAACCGCACCCTGGCCGCGGGCTCCGAGGAGACCGGCTTCACCTCCGCCACCGCCGACGCCGCCAAGGCCTCGACAGAGGCGCAGATGCAGGCCCGCATCAAGGACATCGTCGAGGGCGTCGTCGGCGCCGGTGCGGCGCGCGTCCAGGTCACGGCCGACATCGACCACAGCCGCTCGACCACTCAAGAGCAGAAGTTCGACCCTGACGGTCAGGTCGTCCGCTCGACCTCGACCAACGGCAGCCAGTCGCAGGACACGACCGGACAGCAGGAAGGCGCCACCGCCACCGCCAATATTCCCGGAGGCGAGGCCCCGCCCGCCAATCCCATCGGCTCGACCCGCGCCGAGAACACCGAGACGACCAACTACGAAATCTCCAACACCACCACCACGACGGTGAAGGAGCCGGGCGAGGTCAAGAAGCTGTCCGTCTCGGTCGCGGTCGACGGCAAATACACCCCGGCCGCCGACGGCAAGGGCGAGCCGACCTACGCCGCCCGCACCGCCGAGGAAGTGCAGCAGATCAAGGCCCTGGTCGCCGCCGCCGTCGGCATCGACGAGGCGCGCGGCGACAAGCTGGAAGTCGTCAACGTCCGCTTTAACCGCGAACCCTCCGTCGCCCCGGGCGAGGAAAAGGGATCGTCGCTGTTCGCCTTCGACAAGAACGACATCATGCGCGGGGTCGAGCTTCTGGTCCTGCTGGTCACGGGCCTGCTGCTGATCTTCTTCGTCCTGCGCCCGCTGCTGAAGACCGCCTCTGGACAGGGGCGCGCAGGCGTCCCGGCCCTGGTCGGGGCCAATGGAATCCCCGTCACCGCGCTGGACACCCAGCTCGTCGGCGGGACCCTGCCGGGCGGCGCGCCCATGCTGGCCGGCCCCAGCGACATGGAGCAGCGCATCGACATCGCCCGCATCGAGGGCCAGGTGAAGGCCTCCTCCATCAAGAAGGTCGCCGATTTCGTCGACAGCCACCCCGAGGAGTCCACGGCGATCCTGCGCGCCTGGATGCATGAAACCTGATGGCGGCGCGGTTGATGTCAAAAGGCGCGGCGGTCGACGACGCCAAGAAGCTGACGGGGCCTGAAAAGGCGGCCGTCGTTCTTCTGTCTCTGGGCGAAGAGCACACGGCCCTGTGGCAGCAGCTCGACGACGAAGAGATCAAGGAAGTCTCTCAGGCCATGGCCGGCCTGGGCACCGTCACCGCCGCCGTGGTTGAGGAGGTGCTGGTCGAGTTCGTCTCCGGCATCGGCGGGTCGGGCTCGCTGATGGGCTCCTACGAGCAGACCCAGCGTCTGCTGGCCTCCTTCATGCCCGGCGATCGGGTCGAAGCCCTGATGGAGGAAATCCGCGGCCCCGCCGGCCGCACCATGTGGGACAAGCTCGGCAATGTGAACGAGGCCGTGCTCGCCAACTATCTGAAGAACGAATACCCGCAGACGGTCGCGGTGGTCCTGTCCAAGATCAAGCCGGACCACGCCTCGCGGGTGCTGACGGCCCTGCCCGAGGACTTCGCCCTGGAATGCGTCCAGCGGATGCTGCGTATGGAGCCGGTGCAGCGCGACATCCTCGACAAGATCGAACAGACTTTGCGCAGCGAGTTCATGTCCAACCTGGCGCGCACGTCCAAGCGCGACAGCCATGAGCTGATGGCCGACATCTTCAACAGCTTCGACCGCCAGACCGAGGCCCGCTTCATCGGCGCGCTGGAGGAACGCAACCGCGACGCGGCCGAGCGCATCCGCGCCCTGATGTTCGTGTTCGAGGATCTCTCGCGCCTCGATCCGGGCGGTGTGCAGACCCTGCTGCGCTCGGTCGAGAAGGACCAGTTGGGGCTGGCGCTGAAGGGCGCGTCGGATTCCTTGCGCGAAATGTTCTTCTCCAACATGTCCGAGCGCGCCTCGAAAATCATGCGCGAAGACATGGAATCCATGGGGCCTGTCCGCCTCAAGGACGTCGACAACGCCCAGATGGCGATGGTCCAGGTGGCCAAGGATTTGGCGGCGCGCGGCGACATCATGCTGGCCGGCCAGGGCGGCGACGACGAGTTGATCTACTGACATGAGCGCCCTTCCTTTAAACGCCGTCCCCTTCGCCTTCGACACCGAGTTCGGGGCCGACGGCGCCGTGCTGCGCGCCTCGACCTGGCAGCCGACCAAGCGCGCCTTCGCCCCGGCCGAGGTCGAGGCCCTGGTCGCCCAGGCGCGGCTTGAGGCCCGCCAGCAGGCGTTGAACGAGGTCGAGGCCCTGCGCGCCGAAGCCCTGTCCATCGTGGCGCAGACGGTGTCTCAGGCGGCGACCGCCCTGCGCGGCGTGGCCGAGGCGCACCGGCGCGAATCCGCCGAACTGGCCTTGGCCGCCGCGCGTGTGATCGGTTCGGCCGCCTTCGAACGCTTCCCGCGCCGTCCGCTGGAGGCCGCCCTCGAGGCCCTGGGGCAGGAGATGGACGCCACGCCGCGCCTTGTCGTCCGCGCCTCGGGTCTGGACGAGGACGGCCGCGCCCAGATCGAGGCCCTGTGCGCCCAGGCGGGCTTCTCCGGGCTGGTGGTGTTCCGCGACGAACCGCATCTGCCCGCCGCCGCCTTCGCCCTGGAATGGGCCGACGGGCGCGCCGAGTTCGACCCGGCCGAGGCCGAGGCGCGCGTCGCCGCCGCCCTTAACGCCGCATTGGCCGCCGAAGCCGGCCACGCTGAGCCGCCCCTCGAAGGCGGCGCCCATGACAGGAGGGGCTTCTGATGGCCACCGACGATCTCTCGCTTGAGGAATTCGGCGAGTCCACCGCCCTCAACCTGGCCGATGACGGCGGCGAGAAGTCCGCTGTCGACCTAGCGCCGGTCTTCGACGTGCCGGTCAACATCTCCGCCGTGTTGGGCAAGGCGCACATGTCCGTCGCCCAACTGCTGAAGCTGAACAAGGGCTCGGTGCTGGAGCTGGACCGCAAGGTCGGCGAGGCCATCGACATCTTCGTCAACAACCGCCTCGTGGCGCGCGGCGAGGTCGTCGTCGTCGAGGACCGCCTGGGCGTGACCATGACGGAAATCATCAAGACCGAGGACAAGGGCGCCTGATCGGCCGCCCCGTCACGGACAGGATTTGAAGGAGTAGGGCGATGCGTCTTCTGGTGGTGGGTCGTTTAAGCGGCCAGCTGGCGACGGCGGTGAAGATGGCCATGGCGCACGGCGCCAAGGTCCAGCACGTCGAGCGCGCCGATCAGGCGACCGAGCAGCTGCGCCGGGGGCAGGGCGCCGACCTGCTGATGGTCGATTACCGCATCGACATCGCCGCCCTGATCGCCGCCAACGACGCCGAACGCATCCATGTGCCGGTCGTGGCCTGCGGCGTCGACGCCGATGCCCGCGAGGCGGCGGACGCCATCCGCGCCGGGGCCAAGGAGTTCATCCCCCTGCCGCCCGATGCGGAGTTGATCGCCGCGGTGCTGTCGGCCGTGGCCGACGATGAGCGGCCGATGATCTCGGCCGATCCGGCGATGAAGTCGGTGATCCAGCTGGCCGATCAGGTGGCGCGCTCGGAAGCCTCCATCCTGATCACCGGCGAAAGCGGCGTCGGCAAGGAGGTGATGGCCCGCTATCTGCACAGCAGCTCGCGCCGCGCCGACAAGGCGTTCATCAGCGTCAACTGCGCCGCCATCCCGGACAACCTGCTGGAATCCGAGCTGTTCGGCCACGAGAAGGGCGCCTTCACCGGCGCCGTGGCGCGCCGCATCGGCAAGTTCGAGGAGGCCGACGGGGGCACGCTTCTGCTGGATGAAATCAGCGAGATGGACGCCCGCCTTCAGGCCAAGCTGCTGCGCGCCATCCAGGAGCGGGTCATCGACCGCGTCGGCGGCTCCAAGCCCGTGCCGGTCAACATCCGCATCATCGCCACCTCCAACCGCGACCTGGCCAAGGCCGTGGCCGAGGGGACCTTCCGCGAAGACCTGCTGTATCGCCTCAACGTGGTGAACCTGCGCCTGCCCAGCTTGCGCGAGCGCCCCGGCGACATCGCCGTCCTGGCCGACCACTTCGTCAAGAAATACGCCGCCGCCAACGGCGTGCCGCCCCGCGCCATCGGCCCTGAAGCGCGGCGCGCCCTGATCGCTCACCGCTGGCCCGGCAACGTGCGCGAGCTGGAGAACGCCATGCACCGCGCGGTGTTGCTGGCGTCCGGATCCGAGATCGACGTCGACGCCATCCGCCTGCCGGACGGCCGCCCGCTGCTGGGCGGGGACGGAGCCTCGACGCCCGCCGCCTCGACCTATGACGCCGGGGTCGCCGGACAGGCGGCCCAGGCCGCCGACGCCGTGACCCGCAGCTTCGTCGGTCAGACCGTGGCCGAGATGGAGAAGACCCTGATCCTGGACACGCTCAGCCACTGTCTGGGCAACCGCACCCATGCGGCGACCATCCTGGGCATCTCCATCCGCACCCTGCGCAACAAGCTGAACGAGTACGCCGACCAGGGCACGCCGATCCCGGCGCCCCAGTCGGGCGTGGCGGCCGCCTACGGCGCGGCGGGCTGATCCGGTGCGCGCCGATCGTCGCACCCTGCTGATCGGCGCCGGCGCCCTGATGTCCGGCGGCATGGCTCTCGGCGCCTGCACGCGCGCGACGGCGCCAGCGGCGCCCGAGCCCGTCAGCATCGACCTGGACCTGTCGGCGCTGGAGGCCCGGCACGGCGGGCGCCTGGGCGTCTCGGTCCTGACCGAGGGCAAGCGCGCCGATTGGCGCGGCGACGAGCGGTTCCTTTATTGCTCGACGTTCAAGATGTATCTGGCCGCCGCGACCCTGCTGCGCGTTCAGGCCGGGCAGGAGCGGCTGGACCGGGCGATCCCGGTGACGCAGGCCGACATGATCGCCCACGCCCCGGTGACGGCGCCGGCGGTTGGTTCGACCCTGACCATCGAGCAGTTGATGAAGGGCGCGGTCGAAGTCAGCGACAACCCCGCCGCCAACATCCTGATCCGCGAAATGGGCGGACTGGACGCCTTGCGCGCCTTCTATCGCGGCATCGGCGATGAGACGACCCGCGTGGATCGGCTGGAGCCGGACCTGAACCGGGCGGACGGCGACAAGGACACCATCCAGCCCGCGCAGTCGGCCCGCAACATCGAGCGGCTGATCCTGTCGGAAGCCTCGCCGCTCGAGTCGGCTTCCAGCCGGTTGCTTCTGGAGTGGATGGTGGCGTCGCCGACCGGGCAGGCGCGCCTGAAGGCGGGCGTCCCTTCCGGCTGGACCGTCGCGCACAAGACCGGCACGGGCGGCGGCGGGCCGGTGAACGACATCGGCGTCGTCTATCCCATCGAAGGCGCTCCGATCATTATGGCCGTCTATTTCCATGCAACGCCGGACTCGACCGACGCCCAGCGCGAGGCGGTCATCGCTGACGCCGCCCGGCTGGCGCTCAAGGCGCTGGGGCATGGCTGACATGGATGAGATCTGGCGAATCCTGTCATCAGGCGGCATGACCTTCGCACGTCGTCATGGCTGACGCGCCGTACCTGATGAAGGACGGCATGGCGCGCCCCACGGGGCGTGATGCGCTCGGCTGGTTGATGCGCGGCGAAGTCGGCATGGCGGTCGGCGTCATCGGCGTCATCATGCTGCTGATCCTGCCGGTCCCGAAGATGCTTCTGGACCTGTTGCTGGCGATCTCGCTCGTCTCCAGCGTCCTGATCCTGATGACGGCCGTGATGATGAAGCGGCCGCTGGACTTCGCCATCTTCCCCACGGTGCTGCTGGTCTCGACCCTGTTCCGCCTGGGGCTGAATCTGGCCTCGACGCGGCTGATCCTCAGCAACGGCCAGGAAGGTCACGACAGCGCCGGCAAGATCATCCAGGCCTTCGGCGAGCTGATGATGGGCGGCAACTTCATCATCGGGGTGATCATCTTCGCCATCCTGCTGGTGGTGAACTTCGTGGTCATCACCAAGGGCGCGACCCGCATCGCCGAGGTCTCGGCCCGCTTCACCCTGGACTCCATGCCGGGCAAGCAGATGGCCATCGACGCGGACCTCTCGGCCGGGCTGATCAACGAGGAGCAGGCCAAGCTGCGCCGCAAGGAGCTGGAACAGGAATCGACCTTCTTCGGCGCCATGGACGGCGCCTCGAAATTCGTGCGCGGCGACGCCGTGGCGGGCCTGATCATCACCTTCATCAACGCCATCGGCGGCCTGCTGATCGGGGTGGTCCAGCATGGCATGCCGGCGATGCAGGCGGCCAACACCTATGTGCAGCTGACCGTCGGCGACGGTCTGGTGACCCAGATCCCGGCCATCATCATCTCGGTGGCGGCCGGCTTCCTCGTGACCAAGGCCGGGGTCGAGGGTTCGGCCGACAAGGCTTTCGTCAGCCAACTGGCCACCAACCCCGTATCGCTGGGCGTGGTGTCCGGCACGGCGGGACTGATCGGCCTGATCCCCGGCATGCCGCTGCTGCCGTTTGCGGCGCTGGCGCTGGGGACCGGCTTCATGGCGTGGAAGCTGGGCCGCGACCGGCTGAAGCCGCCGCCCGCCGAGCCGGTGGACCTCAAACCCAGGGAGGATGTCGAGGAGCCGATCTCCACCGCCCTGACCATCGACGAGGTGAAGATCGAGCTGGGCTACGCCCTGCTGGCGCTGATCAACGACCTGGAGGGGCGGCGCCTGACGGACCAGATCCGCGCCCTGCGCCGTTCGCTGGCCCAGGAATACGGCTTCGTCATGCCCAGCGTGCGCATCCTCGACAATATGCGCCTGCCCAATCAGGGCTACGCCATCCGCATCAAGGAGATGGACGCCGGATCGGGCGAGGTGCGCCTGTCCTCCCTGATGGCGATGGACCCTGCGGGGCGTCAGGTCGAGCTGCCCGGCGAGCACACGCGGGAGCCCGCCTTTGGCCTGCCCGCCACCTGGATCGACGAGTCGCTGAGGGAAGAGGCGACCTTCCGCGGCTACACCATCGTCGATCCCTCGACAGTGCTGACCACCCACCTGACCGAAATCCTCAAGGAGAACATGGCCGAGCTGCTGTCCTACGCCGAGGTGCAGAAGCTGTTGAAGGAGCTGAAGGGCGAGGAGCAGAAGCTGGTCGAGGAGCTGATCCCCTCGGTCGTCACCGTGACGACGCTTCAGCGCGTGTTGCAGGCCCTGCTGCGCGAGAAGGTGTCGATCCGCGACCTCGCCGCCATCCTCGAAGGCCTGGCCGAGGCCGCGCCGCACACCACCAGCGTCTCCACCCTGGTCGAGCATGTCCGCAGCCGTCTGGCGCGTCAGCTGTGCTGGCAGCACAAGGCCGACGACGGCGCCCTGCCCATCGTCACCCTGTCGCCCGAGTGGGAGCAGGCCTTCGCCGACAGCCTGGTGGGCCCCGGCGAAGACAAGCAGCTGGCGATGGCGCCCAGCAAGCTTCAGGACTTCATCCGCGCCGTGCGCGACGTGTTCGAGCGCGCCGCCATGACGGGCGAGAACCCGGTCCTGCTGACCGGGCCGCAGGTGCGTCCCTATGTGCGCTCCATCATCGAACGCTTCCGCGGACAGACGGTGGTGATGAGCCAGAATGAGATTCACCCCAAGGCCCGCCTGCGCACCGTCGGCTCGGTTTAGACGACTTCACGGTTAATCGCTGGACACCGCGCAGGCGGCGAATATGGTTCCGGCCATGAAACGCATTCGGCCGGCCCTGCGCACCTTCGGAACCTTCCTGCGCACCCCGACCCTCAGTCGCTCTATCATCGCGCTTCTGGCCCTGGCCATCCTGCTGCTGATGGCGGTCAACGCCGCGACCTTCGTCATGATCCAGCGGACGGCGGCCTATAACGACACCGTCGATCACAGCCAGCAGGTCCGTCTGGCGGCCAAGGACATGCTGATGCTGCTGACCGAGGCCGAGACGGGTCAGAGGGGCTTCATGCTGACGGCCAGGACCGAATATCTGGGGTTGCACGAGAACGCCGTGGCCAAGCTGCCGGGCGTGGTCGAGCGGATGGAGCAACTGGCCGTCGGCGATGAGGATCAGGCCCGCCGGGTGGCCAAGGTGAAGGGGCTCTATCGCGAGCGCCTGAAACTGATGGCGGACACGATCGAGCTGACGCGAACGGGGCGCATTGGCGAAGCGGTGTCCTTGATCCGCAACGGTCGCGGCAAGTCTCTGATGGACCAGATCCGCGTCGAGCTGTCTGCAGTGGATGTGGTCGAGGCGCAGCGTCTGACGGAAAGGACGCGTCAGTCCGAGCGGGCCCAGACGGTCACGGTCGCGGTCAACGCCCTTGCGGCGATCCTGGTGCTGATCCTCGCCGGCATCAGCGTCTGGATGGTTCGGCGCTATGTGGCCGAGATCGAGGAGGCGCATTTCGAGCTCGACCGCGTCAACGCCGGGCTGGAAAACGAGGTGCGCGACCGCACCGCCGAACTGACCCGCGCCAATGAGGAAATCCAGCGGTTCGCCTATATCGTCAGCCACGATCTGCGCGCGCCCCTTGTCAATGTCATGGGCTACACGTCCGAGCTTGAGCAGGTCAGCAAGGCCCTGGAGCAGCAGCTGACCGCGCTGGAGGCGACCCACCCGGAGCTTGTGGACGCCGAGGCGCTGCGTTCGGTGCGCGAGGATGCGCCCGAAGCGGTGGGCTTTATCCGGACCTCGACGGCCAAGATGGACCGGCTGATCAACGCCATCCTGCGCCTGTCGCGCGAGGGGCGCCGCGCCCTGCAGCCCGAGACGCTCGAGATGACGGCCATGGTCCGCGCCATCGCCGACACCGTCAGTCACCAGGTCGCCGAAACGGGCGGCGAGATCACGATCAGCGACCTGCCTGCGATGGAGAACGACCGTCTGTCGATCGAGCAGGTCTTCAGCAATCTGATCGACAACGCCGTCAAGTATCAGCAGCCGGGCCGATCGATCCATATTGAGGTCAGCGGCCGGCAGGAGCCGGACGGCTGGGTCTCCTATGCGGTGCGAGACAACGGCCGGGGCGTCTCGCCTCGCGATCACGAGCGTATTTTCGAACTGTTCCGGCGCTCTGGCAAACAGGACACGCCCGGCGAGGGGCTGGGCCTTGCGTTCGTGCGCAACATCGTTCGCCGCATGGGCGGCACGATCGAGGTTGAGTCCGAATTGGGAGAAGGCTCGACTTTTTACCTAAAATTTCCGAAGCGTCTCGTTATGCTGGGTGACCATCAAGGAGACCGCCTGTGAGCCACTCGGTGAAGATCGTCATGGTCGAGGACGACCACGGCCACGCCAAGCTCATTGAGAAGAACATCCGGCGGGCGAACATCGCCAATGACATCGTCCATTTCGACCATGGGGATGCGGCGCTGGATTATCTCTTTCAGGAAGAGGTTCGCCGCAGCGGGCCGCTGCTGATCCTGCTGGACCTCAATCTGCCGGACATGTCGGGCACGGACATCCTGGAACGGGTCAAGGCGGACGAGCGTCTGCGCCGCGCCCCGGTGGTGGTGCTGACCACGACGGACGACAAGGGCGAGATCCAGCGCTGCTACGACCTGGGCTGCAACGTCTACATCACCAAGCCGGTCGACTATGAAGCCTTCGCAGGCGCGATCCGGCAGCTGGGCCTTTTCCTCTCCGTCATGCAAGCCCCCGAGATCTGACGCGTGGATCAGGCTCGGCCCCCCATACGGCTTTTGTACATCGACGATGATCGCGGCCTGTCGCGCCTGGTTCAGAAGGAGCTGGAGCGCCACGGCTATCAGGTGGTCTGCGCGCCCGACGCCGATGCGGGCTATGAGGCGCTGAAGGCCGAAACCTTCGATGTCTGCGCCCTGGATCACTATATGCCGGGTCGCGAGGGCCTGGACGTTCTGCCCGACATTCTGGCGCTGCCGGAACCGCCGCCGGTGGTCTATGTGACGGGCGCGCAGGACGGGCGCATCGCCGTGGCCGCCTTGAGGGCCGGCGCGGCCGACTATGTCATCAAGGACGTGTCCGAGGACTTCACCGCCTTGTTGCGCTCGGCCATTGAGGACGCCCTGCTGCGTCGCCGGCTGGAGCGCGAAAACGAGCGCGCGCATGACGAAGTCCGTCAAGAGCGCGACCGCGCCGAGGCCCTGCTGCGCGAGGTGAACCATCGCGTCGGAAACTCGCTGCAACTGGTCTCCAGCTTCATCTCCCTGCAGCTGCGCCAGCTCGCCGACGAAGGCGCGCGCGCCGCCCTGCGCGAGGCCCAGGTCCGCATCGAAGCCGTCGCCCATGTCCATCGCCGCCTCTACACCTCGGCGAACGTCGAACGGGTTCAGATGGACGAATATCTGGCCGGCTTGGTCGAGGAGCTGAGCAAGTCGATCGGTCCCAATGGCGACGGCTCGCGCCTGACCCTGTGCGCTGAACCTCTTCAGGTGACCACTGATCAGGCCGTGTCCCTGGGGGTGATCGTGACCGAACTGGTCACCAACGCCGTGAAATACGCCTATGAACCCGGCGCCGCCGGCGAAATCCGCATCCTTCTGCAGAAGGCCGAAGACGGCAGTCGGGCCCTCTTGACGGTCGAGGATGACGGGCCTGGTCTGGGCGACGGCGCGCCCAAAGGCACCGGCCTGGGCTCCAAGATCATCTCGGCCATGGCCAGCGGCCTGCGCTCGGCGATCGAGCTGGATTCCGCCCACCACGGCGTGCGCGCCCGTCTCGCCTTTGATCTCTGACCGTTTTGGGCTTCCGTCGGGCGTCCCGGCGGGTTTAAGCTCGGTGAAATGAAGCTTCAGTTCGGCACGGCGCGCCCCGGCCTCGACTATATCCACCGCCCTGCTGTTTTCGGCATCGCTGAGCGCGACGGCCGTCTGGCCTGCGTCCGCGTGGATCGCGGCGAAGGCGGCGTCTATTACGACCTGCCCGGCGGCGCACTGGACGGCGACGAGACCGAACAGCAGGCTCTGGTCCGCGAGTTCGCCGAGGAAACCGGCCTGATCATCCAGCCGGTAGACCGCCTGACCGAGGCCGGACAATATTTCCTCAAATCGGACGGCGCCGCGGTGAACAACGTCGGCGGCGTCTGGGTGGTCAGCGTGACCGGCGCCGACCCTTCGACCAAGCAGGAAGCCGACCACGAGTTGGTCTGGATGGAGCCGCTGCGCGCCTTGTTCAGCCTTCGCCACGAGGCCCACAGCTGGGCCGTCGCCCGCTGGCTGCGGGACCGTCATGCTGCGGCTTCGGAACCGCAGCGACGATAGCGGGTTGTTTTCCCTGAGAGACCGCCATTTCCGGCGGTTGCTGTACAGGGAGTCCAACATGGCCGATCACGACCGCATTGAAGGCGCCGCTAAGAACATGGGCGGCAAGATCAAGGAAGCCGCCGGCAAGGTCACCGGCGACGAAAAACTGAAAGCCGAAGGCCGCGCCGATCAGGTCGAAGGCAAGGTCCAGAACGCCGTCGGCGGCGTCAAGGACGCCCTAAAGGGCAAGTAAGGACGGAGGCTACCCTCATCCAAACGACCGCCGCCCTTCCCAGGCGGCGGTCGCGGCCACAGTCCTGCCGAAATCTGTTTTAAGTATCGTCGTCATGTCAATCGCTGCTGGGGGAGCAAGCGGATGTGGTCGCGTCGTTCGATCTTGTTAGGGGCCGCCGGGGCGGGCGTGGCGCGTGCGACTCCTGTTTGGCCGCAGGAGGCGCTGTCGAATGACGAACTTCTCTTTAGCGAAGGCCGCTATCTGCCGACCTATCTGGACCTGAAAGCCAAGTCCGAAGCGGGCGACGAGGCCGCGCGCCAGATGCTGAGCCAATTCGCGTCCTTTCTGGGCGATGAGGAGACCGCTGTCGGTCTGGACGAACGACCGCCTCGGCCATCCGTCGTTCCGCCGGACCTTGAAGGCGCCGTGGCCCGTGATGCGATCGAGGCCATCACCGAGGCCGCCCGCGACACCCGCATCGTAATCCTGAACGAAGCGCACAATGTTTCCGCGCACAGGGCGTTCGCCGCGCGGGTCATGCGGGCGCTGCGCCCACTGGGCTACGATTGGTTCGCCGCCGAGACCTTCACCCAGCCCCAGCCTGTGCCGCTTGTCCGGATCGGCGCCTATACGAAGGGCGCGCCCTTCCTAGCCAGCTACGGCTACTACACCCACGATCCGGTCTTCGCCGAAATGGTGCGCGAGGCGGCCCGGCTGGATTACCGCTTCTCGGACTATGAGCAGCGTTTCGACCAGAGGACGCCCGAGGGCGCGGACAGCGCCGCGCAGATCGCCGCGCGTGAAGAGGCGCAGGCCGACAACCTGATCGCCAACATCCTGTCGACCCACCCCGAGGCGCGCGTCTTCATCTACGTCGGCTACAGTCACGCGATGGAGGTTGAGGGACGGGGCGGGCTATGGTTTGCCGCGCGTCTCAAGGCTAAGGCGGGCATCGACCCCTTGACCATTGAGCAGTCGAGGAACTGGCCAGCGCTCGCGCCTGAGAACGATGCCCCGCACGTGGCGGCCGTCCTGGCCCGTTTTGCGCCCGAGGCCCCGATCGTGGTGTCAAAGGATGGCGAGAGCATCGCCACGCCCAACTATGCCGGAAAGATGGATCTGTCGGTCTTCCATCCGCGCATGACGCCCGTGGCGGGCCGCCCCGGGTGGCTGGCGGCGGATCCCGAGCGGCGGCGCGTGACGATTAAGGTTCCGCCGCTGGACGAGCAGGTGCTGATCCAGGCCCTGTCGATGGCTGAAACCACGGCCGGGCCGCCCTCGGATCATTATCTGCTGCCGCCCGGCGCGTCGGAGGCGACCTTCTTCCTCCACCCCGGCCGTTACTTCTTCCGCCAAGAGACGGTGGCGGGCATCCAGCCCGCCTTCGGCGCGCTCAGGGTAGATTAGCGCGCCAGGGTCCGCATCGCCCGTTCAAGTCCCTCCAGCGTCAGGGGGAACATGCGGTGCTCCATCATCTCGCTGATCAGGCTGACCGAGGGGGTGTAGGACCAGTGGCGTTCGGGCACGGGGTTTAGCCAGACCGACTTGTCCCACTGTTCGCAGGCGCGTTTTAGCCAGACGGCGCCCGCCTCCTCGTTCCAGTGCTCCACCGAGCCGCCGGGCATGGTCACTTCATAGGGCGACATGGTCGCGTCGCCGACGAAGATGGCGCGCCAGTCGCCGGGGTATTTGTGGATCAGGTCCCAGGTCGGGATGCGTTCGCTGCGGCGGCGCCGGTTGTCCTTCCACACCCCTTCGTAGAGGCAGTTGTGGAAGTAGAAGAACTCCAGGTTCTTGAACTCGGTCCGCGCGGCGGAGAACAGTTCTTCACACAGCTGGATATGGCCGTCCATCGAGCCGCCGACGTCGAGGAACAGGAGCACCTTGATCGTATTGCGCCGCTCGGGCCGCATGTGGATGTCCAGCCAGCCTTGGCGCGCCGTGCCGTCGATGGTGCCGTCGATGTCCAACTCCTCGGCCGCGCCTTCGCGGGCGAAGCGGCGCAGGCGGCGTAAGGCCACCTTGATGTTGCGCGTGCCCAGTTCGACCGTGTCGTCCAGGTTCCTGTATTCGCGCTTTTCCCAGACCTTGACCGCGCGGCCGTGCCGCCCCGGCCCGCCGATGCGCACGCCCTCAGGGTTGTAGCCGCCGTGGCCGAAGGGACTGGTTCCGCCCGTGCCGATCCACTTGTTGCCACCCTGGTGGCGCTCCTTCTGCTCCTCCAGCCGCTGCTTCAGCGTCTCCATCAGCGTGTCGAAACCGCCGAGCGCCTCAACCTGCGCCTTCTCCTCGTCGGTCAGGTATTTTTCGGTCAGCAGCCGCAGCCAGTCTTCGGGGATGTCGGCGGTGATCTCATCGCCGGGGCCGACGCCCTCCAGCCCTTTGAACACCTTGCCGAAGACCTGATCGAAGCGGTCGTAATGCTTCTCGTCCTTGACCAGGACGGCGCGCGACAGGTGGTAGAAGGCCTCGACGTCGCGCCCTGCCACGCCCTTGTCCATGGCCTCCATCAGATGGAGCCATTCCTTGAGCGACACAGGCACCTTGGCCTCGCGCAGGGCGGTAAAGAAGGGCAGCAGCATGGGCTTAAGACTGGCCCTAGCCTAGCCGCGCCGCAAGATGAACTCGTCGTCCATCCAGGCGCCGACCGGGTACTGATACTCGCCAGCCTTCTCGAAGCCGTAGGCCGCGTATAGCTTCTGGGCCTTTTCGTTGCCGCTCCAGACGCCGATCCACAAGGGGCCGTCGGTGTGAGCCTCCATCCACTCCAGCGCGACCTTCAGCAGCTGCGTGCCCAGACCGAGGCCCTGCGCCGGCTTGCCGACGTAGAGGCGGCGCAGCTCGGCGTGGCTGGCGCGGCCGTCGGGGTGGGGCAGGGTGTTCGGCCCGGCGTTGGCGAAGGCCAGCAGTTCGCCGTCGCGCTCGGCCACCCACCAGGCGGCGCCCGGCTCGGCCAGTTTGGTGGTGATGGCCTCGGCGTTGAAGCTGGCGTCCAGGAAGGCCGTCAGATCGGCGACCGGGTAAGGAATGCCGAAGCCGGTGACGAAGGTGTCGATAAAGGTCTGGCGCCCCAGGACGGCCAGGGCGGCGGCGTCGTCAGGACGGGCGGGGCGGATCACGGGGGCGCTCATGGCCGACGCATAGCGCCGGGCGGGCGTCGGGTGAAGGCGTGTCGAGACCGGCTTGGCGACATCATCGCAGCGTCGTCATCTTTGTGTGGTTGCAGGGGCGCGCGACGGGGGCTACCACCTTTGTCCAAGGTGCGCCGTCCGCGGCGCCCGTCAATGCTCGGATGGGGAGGTTAAGGGACGCCAAGGCCTTGGTTTCACAGGCCGATCCCCGTGCTATGACTTCTCCTGCACTCATGACTCATTCCGAATCTGCAACTCAGACGCCGGTCGCGGCCGCCCGCTCCGCGGGGGCTGAAGCCGCCTATGGGGCCATTACGCTGGCGCGCCACGGCGAGCCGGCCCTGTCGCGCAAATGCATGATCACCTCGGACCAGTATCGCGACTGGTGGGGCCGCTATGAGATCGGCGGCCTGCGCGCGGGCCAGACGCCGCCTCAGGCTCTGCTGACGGCCGCCGAGGGCGCCGGGGCCATCTACGCCTCGACTCGACCCCGCGCACAGGAGACCGCGCGCGCGGTGGCGCCGGATCGCGACGTGCTGGTCGACGCCCTGTTCATCGAGGCACCGCTGCCGCCGCCGCGCTTCCCAAGCTGGATCAAGCTGTCGCCGCGCTATTGGGGCGTGATCTCGCGCATCTGGTGGCACGCCTTCAATCACCACGAAGGCCAGGAAACCCGCGCCGAGGCCGAGGTCCGCGCCGATCAGGCCGCGCGCGTGCTGATCGCCCGCGCGTCGGAGGGCCACGACGTGCTGGTTCTGGCGCACGGCTATTTTAACCACATGGTCGGCCGGCGGCTGAAGGCGCACGGCTGGCGCCTGGTGCATAATCAGGGCTTCAAATACTGGTCCCAGCGCCGTTTCGAGAGGCGCTGAGGTCGCGGTCTGAGGAAGGCCGTTGAAGCGGCGCGCGCGCCTCTCTAGGTTGCGCCCATCATGACCGACGCATCCGTTTCCCCCGCCGTGCCCGCCGATCTCAGCTTCGAGGACGCCCTGTCGCGTCTGGAGGGCATCGTTTCGCGCCTGGAATCGGGTCAGGCGCCGCTCGAAGAGTCCATCGCCCTGTACGAAGAGGGCGCGCGGCTGAAGGCCCACTGCGAGGCGCGGCTGAAGGCCGCCCAGCTGCGGGTCGAGAAGATCGTCGTCGGCGCCGACGGCCAGGCCAAGGGCGTCGAACCGGCCGAGTTCGGCTGATGTCCGCGTCCGACCTGGCGCCGCAGATCGGCTTCGACGACTTCATGAAGGTCGATGTGCGCATCGGCCGGATCATCAAGGCCGAGCCGTTTCCCGAGGCCCGCAAGCCCGCCTATAAGCTGACCATCGACTTCGGCGACGCCATCGGCGTCAAGAAGTCCTCGGCCCAGATCACACATCACTACACCCTGGATCAGTTGGACGGCCGCAAGGTCGCCGCCGTCGTCAACTTTCCGCCGCGCCAGATCGGCCCGGTGATGTCCGAAGTGCTGACGCTCGGTTTCCCGGACGCTGAGGGGAACGTCGTCCTGGTCGGCGTCGATCGCGACCTGCCGCTGGGCGGGAGGCTGTTTTGAAGGTGCTGGCCGCCAACTCGCCCGAGCAGGCCGTCATCGACCGCGTCGCCGAGGTCGCTGACGTCGTCACCGTGGCGCTGGATGAACTGTTGCCGCGCGCCGATGGACCGGAAGTGCGCCTGACCGAGGCCATGCGCTACGCCGCCCTGGGGCCGGGCAAGCGGCTGCGTCCCTTCTTCGCCATCGAGGCGGGCCGGATGCTGGAGGCGGACGACCGCGCCGTGCTGCGCGCCGCCTGCGCGCTGGAGTGCGTCCACGCCTATTCGCTGGTGCATGACGATCTGCCGGCGATGGACGACGACGACGTGCGGCGCGGGCGCCCGACCCTGCACATCGCCTATGACGAGGCGACCGCCATCCTGGCGGGCGACGCGCTTCAGACGGCGGCCTTCGACATCATTCTGGATGAGGACACCCACGACGAGGCGGCCGTGCGCTGCGAGCTGGCGCGTCGTCTGTCTTTTGCGTCTGGCGCGCGCGGCATGGCGGGCGGGCAGATGATCGACCTGATGGGCGTCCGCGACGATCTGGGCGGCGTCGCCCGGATGCAGCGGCTGAAGACCGGCGCCTTGTTCGCCTATGCCTTCGAAATCCCGCTGATCGTCGCCGACGCCAACGAAGCCGCCTGGCACGCCCTGACCAGCTTCGCCCACGACATCGGCCTGGCCTATCAGATCGTCGACGATGTTCTGGATGCGGAAGGCTCGGCCGAAGAGATGGGCAAGGCCGCGGGCGGCAAGGACGCGGCCCTGGGCAAGACCAACTTCGTCACCCTGCTGGGGGTCGAGGCGGCGCGACAGAGGGTCGCGCACCTGGCCGATCAGGCCCGCTCGCACCTTGACGTGTTCGGCCATGACGCCGAAATCCTCAAGGCCAGCGTGGACTTTGTGCTCAAGCGCCGGTCCTGATAGGAAACGCGCCCGCCCTCAGCGGGTTACTGTTTGACGCCTCGTCGTCTGAAGGCCCCCGATTCCCATGTCCAACACCCCGCTTCTCGACTCCGTCAAGTTTCCCGCCGACACGCGGGGCTTCGACATTCCCCAGCTGAAACAGCTGGCGGACGAGGTGCGCGCGGAAACCATCGACGCCGTGTCCGTGACCGGCGGGCACCTGGGCGCCGGTCTGGGCGTGGTCGAGCTGACGGTCGCCCTGCACCACGTTTTCGAGACGCCGCAGGACATTCTGATCTGGGACGTCGGCCACCAGTGCTATCCGCACAAGATCCTGACCGGGCGGCGCGACCGGATCCGCACCCTGCGTCAGGGCGGCGGTCTCTCGGGCTTCACCAAGCGGTCGGAGAGCGAATACGACCCCTTCGGCGCGGCCCACGCCTCGACCTCCATCTCGGCGGCGCTGGGCTTCGCCGCCGCGCGCGACGCCAAGGGCGGGAACAACCGCGTCGTGGCCGTCATCGGCGACGGCTCCATGTCGGCGGGCATGGCCTATGAGGCGATGAACAACGCCGCCGAGGCCACCAACGGCCAGCTGATGGTCATCCTGAACGACAACGACATGTCGATCGCCCCGCCCGTCGGCGGCATGAGCGCCTATCTGGCCAAGCAGGTCTCGGGCGGGACCTATCAGAACATCCGCAAGGTCGGGAAGAAGTTCGTCGACCATATGCCGCGCCCCTTCCGCGACGCCGCGCGCAAGGCCGAGGAATACGCTCGCGGCATGATCGTGGGCGGCACCTTCTTCGAGGAGCTGGGCTTCTACTACATCGGGCCGATCGACGGCCACGACATGGAGAACCTGGTCCCCATCCTGAAGAACGCGGCCGCCATCACTGACCGCCCGGTGCTGGTCCACGTCGTCACCCAGAAGGGCAAGGGCTACGCCCCGGCCGAGAGCAGCGCCGACAAGCTGCACGCCGTGGTCAAGTTCGACGTGGTGTCGGGCAAGCAGGCCAAGGCCGTCTCCAACGCCCCCAGCTACACCAAGGTGTTCGGCACCGAGCTGATCAAGCACGCGCAAGCCGATCCGACCATCATGGCCGTCACCGCCGCCATGCCGTCGGGCACGGGGCTGGACCTGTTCGGCCAGGCCTTCCCGAATCGCACCTTCGACGTCGGCATCGCCGAACAGCATGCTGTAACCTTCGCCGCCGGCCTGGCCGCCGACGGCATGAAGCCGGTCTGCGCCATCTACTCGACCTTCCTGCAGCGCGGCTATGATCAGGTCGTCCACGATGTGGCGATCCAGTCCCTGCCGGTGCGCTTCGCCATGGACCGCGCCGGTCTGGTGGGCGCGGACGGCGCGACCCACGCCGGGTCGTTCGACATCGGCTATATGGGCGCCCTGCCGGGCATGGTGCTGATGGCGGCGGCGGACGAGGCCGAACTGGCGGCCATGATCTCGACCTCCCTGGCCATCGACGATCGCCCCAGCGCCTTCCGCTATCCGCGGGGCGAGGGCGTGGGCGTCGACATCCCCGAACTGGCCGCCCCGCTGGAGATCGGCAAGGGCCGCATCGTGCGCGAAGGCACGTCGGTTGCCATCCTGTCGCTGGGCACCCGCCTCCAGGAATCGCTGAAGGCGGCCGATCTGCTGGCGGCCAAGGGCGTCTCGGCCACCGTCGCCGACGCCCGGTTCGCCAAGCCGCTTGACGCCGATCTGATCCTGCGTCTGGCGCGCGAGCACGAGGCCCTGATCACGGTCGAAGAGGGCGCCATGGGCGGCTTCGGCGCCTTTGTGCTCCAGCTCCTGGCCGAGAAGGGCGCGCTGGACGCCGGGCTCAAGGTCCGCACCTTGCACCTGCCGGACATCTTCCAGGATCAGGACAAGCCCGAGATCATGTACGCCCAGGCCGGCCTGAACGCCGAGCACATCGCCGCCGCGGCCTCTACGGCGTTGGGCGTCGACGCCAGCCGGGCCGTGCGGGCGTAAACCGATTTTCCTTCTCCCCTTGTGGGAGAAATTGCTCAAGTAGCCGTAGGCGGTAGCACGCTAAAATCCTTCTCCCCTTGTGGGAGAAGGTGGGCGCCGGAGGCGCTCGGATGAGGGGTGCTTACACCTCGTCAACCGTTCAGGCTCTCAGCGAAAATGGCCGGTCGTCTCGCAGACACCCCTCATCCGGTCCTCACGGACCACCTTCTCCCACAAGGGGAGAAGGGCAGGGATCGCAACGCAATCGACCATCCCCCCTTGGCCCCTGTGCTAGACTACGCGCGGGCCGAGGGGAGATTTCAGACGAATCAGACGAATTGGACTCTCTTTTTTCCTTCTCTCACCAGAGGCGGAAAGGGGTCACAGCACCCCGATCATGCTGGCGACCAGCGGGTGGCGCACGATGTCGCGTTCGGCCAGGCGCACCACGGCGATCTCGGGCACGGCCTCCAGCCGCTCGGCGATGTCCGACAGGCCGGAGACCCCCGGCAGCAGGTCCGACTGATGCGGGTCGCCCGTCACCACCATGGTCGAGTGCCAGCCCAGCCGGGTCAGCAGCATCTTCAACTGGACGTAGGTGCAGTTCTGCGCCTCATCCACGACGATGAAGGCGTTGTTCAGCGTGCGGCCGCGCATATAGCCGATGGGGGCGATCTCGATCAGACCTTCGGCCATCAGCGCCTTGACCCGCTTCATGCTGAGCCGGTCCGACAGGGCGTCGTAGAGCGGCCGCAGATAGGGGGCCAGCTTGTCCTCCATGTCGCCGGGCAGGAAGCCGATCGATTCCCCGGCCTCGACGGCGGGACGGCTCAGGACGATGCGGCCGACCTTGCCCGCCTCCAGCGCCTCGACCGCCTTGGCGACGGCCAGATAGGTCTTGCCCGTGCCTGCCGGGCCGAGCGCCAGCACCAGGTTGGCGTGATCGACGGCCTCCATCAGTGCGGCCTGGCCGTCCGACTTGGGCTTGAGCGTCTTGAGGTAGCCCTGATCGCGCTCGTCGTTCGAGGGCAGGGGCGACCAGCCGCCGACGCGGGCGGGCAATCGCCGGACTTTGGCATCCTGAAGGAATTCGGGCGAATCCAGCACGCCTTCGCGCAGCTGACGCTTGATGGCCGATCGTTTGCTCATGGACGCCTCCAGGGCATGAAAAAAGGCGAGCCCGGCTGGGTCTCGCCTTGGTCGTCGGTGGGGGAGGTAGGGGCCGAAGTCGCGCAGCCGTCCCGAACGGTCGCAGGGTCTTCGCCGCAGCAGGTGCGTCGCCGTCCCCGAACTGGTCGCGAACACGCCAAGCGCATTCTCCAGCGTCTGACCGGACCGGGCTTGATCCGGCTTCGGATCCGGGGGCGAATGGGGCCGACCGAATCGCATCAACAGATTGATGCTAACGTGGTTTCTGAAGGGTTAAAGCCTTCATTTTGATAAGAATAGGCGGTGTGCGGATGAGTGTTTACAGTCTGGGCGACAGCAAGCCTCAGCTTCCCCCGGAAGGCGAATACTGGATTGCGCCCAGTGCGACGGTCCTAGGAAATGTGATTCTGCATCCGGGCGCCAGCGTCTGGTTCAACGCCGTGGTGCGCGGCGACAACGACCCCATCGTCATCGGGGCCGACAGCAATATTCAGGACGGCAGCATCCTGCACACCGACGTGGGCGCGCCCCTGACGATCGGCGCGGGCGTCACGGTGGGGCACAAGGTGATGCTGCACGGCTGCGAGATCGGCGACAACAGCCTGATCGGCATCGGCGCGGTCGTCCTGAACGGCGCGCGCATCGGGAAGAACTGCCTGATCGGCGCCAACGCCCTGATCACCGAGGGCAAGGTCATTCCCGACAACAGTCTGGTCATGGGCCAGCCGGGCAAGGTGGTGCGGGAGTTGGAAGAGGGTCAGATCGAAGGCCTGCGCATGTCGGCGCAGCACTATGTCCAGAACTGGCGGCGCTATGTGGCGCAGCTGAAGCGGATCGACTGATCCGTCGCCCCACAATGGCACGGGTCACAATGGGACAGGGGCTGAGACAGGCGGGCCGGAACGGCGCAAACTCGCGCATGAGGGGATGAAACAGCCCATTGGCGGACAGTCGAAACGGCCCAGCGCTTGCATTGGTCCTGCCGACGATCAATGCAGGAGTCCGATCCCATGCGGATAGGGATTACGAAAATGCTGGCCGGCGCTGTGGCCTTTGTGGGGCTGATGGCGGTTGCTGATGCGGCTGCGGCGCAGTGCGGGCCGTCCAGTTGCCTGCCGCCGCCGCCGCCCACGCCGATCTTGCCTCCGCCGACGCCGATCACCCCGCCGGTGACGCCGCCGGGCGGCGGTTGCGGCCCTAGCGGCTGTCTGCCGCCGCGCCCGCCGGTGACCCCGCCTTGCGGCGGCGGCGGATGCCTGCCGCCTCCGCCCCCTCCGTGCTGCGGCTCGGGCGGGGGCAATGTGAACGTCAACGTCAATGTCAATGCGAACGCCAGCGCCAACGCCTCGGCGCGCGCCTGGGCCGGATCGCGCGCGGCGTCGACAGTGATCGTGGCGGGCGGCGGCGGAGCCTATTTCAACGTCGACCAGCCCTATCCGACCACCATTCAGGGCCTGAACGTCCAGGGCGGGATGCAGATGGTGCGGGTGCCCTTCACCGCCTCGCGCCGCATCGAGAAGCAGGTCGTGCTTCAGGCCGTCTGCATCGATGACCGCAATGTCCCGCACCCGGCGTCCCAGGTCGTTCCGGGCCGGGACGTCGCGGACAGCTACGACGGCGAACTGTATCGCTGCCTGGCGGGCACCAAGCTGCAGTGGACCGTCAGCGAAGCGGAAGGCGCGGCCGGCGAAACCACGGCCTGCAACAAGGGCGACGCCCTGTGGCACGGCGCCGGCGGCCGTCTGGAATGCCGTCCTGAAAAACAGGCGCGTCAGTGTAATGAGCGTTCGCTGCTGCGCCGCTACGGCGCGGGCGTGAAGGTTCTGACCATGATCCGCGAAGAGACCTACACCGAGTATCGCGAGGAGATGGTCGAGGGCGCCGCCTCCACCGGCATGATCATGATGGACGGCGGGGTCGGCGGCCGGGTTTTCTGAACCCGCTGTTCAGCCTGGCGACAGACGCGATCGTCTAGGGTCAGGCATCGACTCTCCGTCGATAGGCCAAACGACTGGGCCCCGTTCCTTTCGGAACGGGGCCCCTTCTTTGTTACTGGGCGTTGACCGAGACGACTTCGGCCTTCCACGCCGCATCCGGTTTCAGATACTGGCGCGCGGCCGCCTGAAGGTCGGCGGCGGTGAAGGATTCCAGATCGCTGATATGCGTCTGGATCTGTTCCAGAGAGGCGGGCTTGGCGGCCAGATCCTCCAGTTGACCCAGCCAGTATTCATTGCCCGCCTGGCTGCGGCGCAGGCTTTCGATCACCGGCAGGCGCGCGCGGTTCAGTTCGTCCTCGCTGACCGGCTTGTCGCGCAGGTCGGCGATGATGGCGTCCACGGCGGCGAAGAAGGCGTCGAACTTTTCCGGAGCCGTGTCGGCGGTGATCGAGATGGAGCCGTAGCCCGCGAACACGTCGGACGACGAGGCGCGCACGCCCGGCGAGTAGGCCAAGGCCTGCTTTTCGCGGATCTCGTCCAGAACACGCAGCTTCAGCACCTCGGCCAGGATTGAGGCCTTGCGCGCTTCGGTGCGGTCGTTGACGGCGTCTGTGGTCGGCCAGGCGATGTAGGCCAGGCCCTGCTCGGCCGGACCGGCGTGGGTCAGGCGGATCGGCTGGGCCGTCGGCGCCGGGAAGCGGCGCTGGTCCGACCCGGAAAGAGGCTGGGCGGCCGGGGCGCGGGCGGGCAGGGCGGCGAAGGTCGAGGCGACCGAAGCCACCGCGTCCTCGATCTTGACGTCGCCGACCATGACGATGTCGATCGGGCCCGTCGCCAGACCCTGAACCACGCCCTGCTTCAGTTCATCCAGGGTGAAGGCGGCGATTTCCGCGGGCGAAGGCATGGATTCGCGCTTGTCGCCGCTGGCCAGCAGACCCGAGGCCTGAAGGCCGAAGGCGCCGCCGGGGGTCGCCATCTGCTGCATGATCACCTGCGGCAGCACGGCCTTGATCTGCTCGAACGGCGCAGGGCGCAGGCCCGGATCGGTCAGATATGCGGCCAGCACCTGCATCTGCAGTTGCAGATCGGCCGGCCGGGTGGCGCCTGACAACTGATAGGCGTCGCTGTCGATGCTGAAACCGGCGCCGTAGATTTTTCCGGTCAGGACGCGGTTCAACTCGTCGGCCGTCAGCTTGCCGAGACCGCCGGCCGTGAAGACCATCGGGGCCAGGGACTGAGCGGTGAAACGATCGGCCGGCAGGCCCATCTCGCCGATGCCGGTGCGGACCGAGATCAGGATCTGCTGGTCCTTGAAGGTCGTCGGCTTGACGGTCAGGCGCACGCCGTTGGGGAAGGTGACGATGGTGGCGCCGACGGCGGCGACTTCGGTGGTCGAGGCGGGCGTGGCGGCGGCGCCGAAGTCGGCGTAGGGCCAGTCCAGAGCGGCCTGTTCCGCCGGGGCGGCGACCGGCGTGGCGCGGCTGGCTTCCAGCAGGGCGGTGACGCCGGCCTCGCCGCCTTCGATCGGCTCGGGCGTGACGACCAGAGCCAACGGACCCTGGCCTTCGAAGGCGCGCTTGACGGCTTCGCTGACCTGAGCCGCTTGAAGGTCTTTCACCGTAGCTTCAAAGAGCGCCAGGTTGGTGGCGGGGGAGGAGAAGACCTTGTCGTCGTTGGCGGCGCCCAGAAGGGCGTTTGCCAGGGCCGGGGTGCTGCGCGTGGCGGCGGCCTGGACCGCCGTTTCCAGCGCGGCGCGGCTGTTGGCGATCTCGCGATCCAGTTCGATCTGGGACACGCCGAACTGAACCAGGCGGCGCTGTTCCTGCTCGATGGTTTCCAGCGCGCGCTGGATGCCGCCGGGATTGAAGGCGGCTGAGACGCTGGCGAGGTCTAGGGTCTTGAACAGGGTTCCCTGTCCGCCGCCGCCGCCGATGAAGGGCGGGTTGTCCGCGCGGGCCAGTTCGCCCAGACGGCGGTTCAGCACGGCCATGCCCAGGCCTTGCAGCATGGCGTCGCGGCGTTCAGACGCTGTATCGGGATCGAGGTCGGGGTTGCGGATCCAGTTCAGCTGAACCGACGACTGCACGCCCGGCTCAACCAGGATGCGGGTCTCGGGCTGGCGCGGGGCGACCTGTCCCAGATCGGGCTCGGGGCCGTCGGCGGCCTTGGGCGTCCAGTCGCCGAAGGTCGCCTTGATCTTGGCTTCCATCTGATCGACATCGAAGTCGCCGACGGCGATCATGGTGGCGCGCTCGGGGCGGTAATAGGCCTCGTAGAACTCGACGAAGCGTTCGCGAGGGGCGCTGCGGATGATGCTGAGGTCGCCGATCGGCAGGCGATTCGACAGGCGCTGGCCCGGCGCCAGCAAGGCGATCTGGGCCTTCAGCGAGCGCAGGGCGGGGGTGTTGCGCAGGCGCTCTTCACCCTCGATCACGCCGCGTTCGGAATCGATGTCCTCGGCCTTCATTAGGGCTTCTGAGACCTGTTCGCGCATGATCCGCAGCGAGGTGTCCACCGTCTCGTCGTTGGTGCGCGGCAGCTCCAGCGTATAGGCGGTCTGGTCAAAGCTGGTGAAGGCGTTGGTGTCGGCGCCGAAGGCCAGGCCGAGACGCTCCAGAATCCGCAGCAGCTCGTTCTCTGGCACGTTCGTCGTGCCGTTGAAGGCCATATGCTCCATGAAGTGGGCCAGACCCAGCTGGTCGTCGTTCTCCATCAGCGAACCGGCCGCGATCCGCAGGCGCAGCGAGGCCTGACCCGGCGGGGTGGCGTTCTTCATGATGGCGTAGCGCATCCCGTTGGGCAGGACGCCGAAGCGTACGGCCGAGTCAGCCGGGATGTCGCTGGCCGCCTGAGCCCAGGGCTTGGAGGGTTGAGCGTTCTGCGTCGCGACGGCCGAAGGCGGCGTCAAAGCGACGGCAGGGAGGGCCGCGCCGCCCATCAGGGCGAGGCTGGACGCGGCGAGCAGAAGCAGGCGGCGAGGGGATCGCATTCGGTGGTCTCCGCGACGTGCGAGCGGGCGGCCCCCGGGACTGATTGCGGCCCTGCACGTAAGACAGGCGCGAAGCGTCTTCAGCCCCGCGCCTGTTCACGGTGACAAACGAGCTTGACTAGCTCAAGTTACCGAAAGTTAATTTCCCGGTCGGGCGACATAGAAGGTCGCCGTGTTGCCGACGGCGTTCGCGCCGGCGACGACATTGCGGCCCCAACCGTTGACGGTGGCGGTCGCCGTGGCGCGCACGTCGCCGGCGTTGGTCTGGCTGTTGCGCACGTTCAGGTCGCCGCCGCAGGTCGAGCAGGCGAAGCCGGTGACGGCGTTGCCCGCCGCATTGGCCCCGACATAGGCGTCGTAGCCGTTCTGGCCGGTGAACCCGGCGCTGGCGGTGACGCCGCCGGTGTTCATCTGGGTGTTGTCGATGCTGACATAGATGTCGTTGTTGCCCGCATGAACCTCGTTGCCGACAGCCTCGGCGGTCGAATAGGCGGCGCCGAAGTCGTAGGAGCTGACTTCGGTGCGCGACAGCACCTCGGCCGAGTTCTGCTGGTCCACGTCCACGACCAGCGACCCGCCCTGATTATAGAAGGCGGCCTGGTTGGAGGCGGCGCGGCTGCGTCCGGCGATGTCCCAGGCGTTGCCCGCCCACACGCCGGTCCAGGCGGTGACGCCGGCGCCCGAGGCGTTCTGGGCGACTGACAGGTCCTGGTGCGAGTTCGGGGTCGAAGTCGCCTGCACGGCGTTGGCCGAAGCCTGGCTGGAGAAGACGGCCGGGGCCGGGGCGTAGGTGAAGCGGGCCTCGTTCTCGGCGTAGATCTGGCCGGTTGAGTTCTGATCAGCGCGGCCGGTGATGGCGCCGCGCTGGTCGCCCGTGCCGCTGGCGCCCAGGGCGACGGTGTTGCCGATGGCGTCAGCTGAGACGTGGCCGCCGTAGTTCAGGCGGGCGCCGGTTTCTTCGATGCGTGTGCGCGCCGTGACGTCGCCGTTCAGGTTCTGGCCAGCCTCGACGTCGATGCCGGTGTTGACGGCGGTGGCGGCCAGATAGTTCCCGCGCGCCTGGGTGACGCTGTTCACGTAGCCGGTGTCGCCGCGCAGGGTCAGGGAGGTGTCCGCGACCGCGGCGCCTTGCATGTCCTGGGTCGAGCGGATGTCGGCGGCGCGGCCTTCGGCGCCGCCGGACAGGGCGTTGCCCATGGCGGCGTTCGACACGGCGACGTTGTCGCTGACGTTGACGACGTTCAGGCGCTGACCGCTGATGACGTCGCCAAGGTTGAGCTGCTCATTCAGGACCAGCCCGCGATCTTGAGCGGAAGCCTCAGCGGCCGCCGCTACGCACAGCGCTGTCGCGGCGATCGTGCCAGCGAGACGGGTCGGCGCGAGTCTGGCCATTGTTCGTGTCCGTGTTTGCGTAAGCGGGATAATAGCCGCCCGTCGGGCCGACAGGGCTGTCGGCCAGCGGGTCGTTGGCGGGGTTGAGGCAGATTTCCGGGCCGGGGGCGCCGTACAGATTGGCCATGAACTCGACCGTGGCGCGTTCGACCAGGGCGCGGACGGCCAGTTGAACCGGCTCCAGGCCGCTGGACCCGGCGGAAATGTCGAAGACGTTGCCGTTCAGGAAGTCGAACACGCCGGCCGACACTTCGCGGCCGACGATTTGCTTCTGATAGGAGACGACATCCACGACTTCGAGGGTGGTGGTCTGCACCAGACGAAGGTCGATCGCGACGTTCATCACGAACACCTTGCCGGTGATCAGGCCCGAGCCGCCGTTCTGTTTCACTTCGCCGCCGGCGACGTCGAAGCCGCCCGAGCGGATGTTGTAGTTCACCTCGGTGATGCCGCCGACGACGTAGAAGTCCGAGCCCGGCACCTGACCGGCCAGGATGCGGCGGAAGGCGGCGTCCTGGGGCGCGCCGTTCGGCACGTCGTCGCCGATCAGCTTGTTGTTGGCGTAGCGCAGCTCAAGCTCCGACACCGAGGTGTCGTAGCGCTCGACGATGCGGGCGCCGGCCTTGGCCAGGGCGGTGTTGGCCATCAGGGACGCGCCCTGGGTGATTTGGCGGCCGCCGTCCGAAGAGATGGAGCCGGTGTAGTCGCTGATCCGACCCACGGCCATGCGCGGCGAGGGCAGGTTGTAGCGGCGCGCATAGTCGGCCAAGCAGTAGAGCGCGGTCGAATAGGGCGTCGGGTTCGACGTCACCGGGGCGTTGCCGATCGGCTTGGCGTACTGGCCCGACGGCCCGGCGGAGGTGCTGACGCAACCGCCCAGCAGGGCGGCGGCGGCGGCTACGCAGCCGAGGGCGCGCACAGGCGAGCGGCGGATGGCTGAGATTTTCATGGACGCGGCCCGTTCAGGGTGGTGCCGGCGTTGATGTCGCCGGTGTTGGTCTGGTTGGAGTTGACGACGACCGTGTTGCGGTTGCCCTGGACCACCACATTCAGGTTGTTGCCGATGGCGGTCGAGCCGCCGATGTTGGTCACGCCGCTCGAGCCGACGCCGCCGTTGAAGATGCTGGACGACGCATTGCTGTCGCTTCGCGAATAGGCGCTGCCGTTCTGCTGGATGATGCCGTCGACGACCAGGCGGTTGCCGTTGGCGTCGCGGGTCGTGCCGCGGCTGGCCTGGGCGGTGGTGTAGCGCGAGGCGCCGTAGCCGGCCTGGAACTGGCCCGCGCCGGCCGAGCCGGTCGACTGCGCGACGGCCGAACCGGCAGGCAGGCCCGCCAGCACGACGGCGGCGGCCGCAACGGTCATGAGTGTCAGTCTATGAGACGGCATCAGGCGCTCCCGAGAACTTCTGGAAGGCCCCTCGCAATGACCATGCCAGCCCATATCAGTCTCGGAATGGCGCAAAACGACGGCTTGAGCTGGAATGCGACTGGCCCCATCAAGGGCGAATGTCCCAATCTGACGCCCGTTCGCCGCGACCGCCGCGCGAAAAGATGTTCAACGCGCCCTTCCTGCCTCTGCTGATCGCAGCATCCATGCCGGTGCTCTATTATCTGCAGGAGCGGCTTCCCGATCTGGGAGTGTCGATGGCCTTCGTTCCGGCAAGGCTGTGGGCGGGCGACTGGCAGGGCCTGTTCACCTCCATGCTGCTGCACGGCGGCTGGGCTCATGTGACGATGAATGCGGTGGGCGCCCTGGCCTTCGGCGCGCCCGTCGCGCGTTTGATGGAGCGCGGGCCGGGACCGCTGGTCTTCGTCCTCTTCTATATAGCCGCCGGCGTCGTGGCGGCCCTGGGCTATGGCCTGGTGCATCCGTACAGCATGGGGCCGCTGGTCGGCGCCTCAGGCGCGGTCTTCGGCCTGATCGGAGCCGCCACCCGGTTGATGGGCGGGCATGGGCGCGTCCTTCCGCTGTTTCATCCGATGGTGTTGCGCGCCTCGGCTGCCTGGATGGCGGTGAATCTCATTGTGGGTCTGATCGGTCTGGCGCCGGGAGCGGAGGGCGCCCGCATCGCCTGGGAGGCGCACGCCGTCGGCTTCGTGTTCGGTATTCTCGCCATCGGGCCGATCGGGGGCTGGTTCGCCGCGCGCCGTGATTTGCCTATCGGCGGCGTCTGAGCGAACCTGTCTTCCTTCAAGCGGCCGGTCCGCGACCCGCGGACGACGGCCTGCCCATAAGGAGGTAAGTCGCCATGCTGGTCGCCGAGATTCTCAAGGGCAAGGGGAGCGCTGTTTTCACGCTGGCGCCGGACGCCACGTTGAATGAAGCCTGCGCCGAGCTGGAGCGCCGCCAGGTCGGGGCCTTGATCGTTTGTGAAGGCGATCGCGTGGTTGGCGTCTTGTCCGAGCGCGATATCGTGCGGGCCATTTCGCGCCACGGTACGCAGGCCCTGGAACGGCCGGTCTCCCATTATATGACGAGCGAGGTTGTCTTCGCCGATCCGGCAGAAACCGTCGAGGCGCTGATGGCGCGGATGACGGACCGTCGCATCCGGCACCTGCCTGTCCTGCTGGACAAGCGGCTCGCCGGCGTCGTCTCGATCGGCGACGTGGTCAAATGCCAGATCGCCCAGGCCACGCAGGAAGCCGAAAGCCTGCGCACCTATATAGCGGCGGGGTAGGCCGGCGGATCGGGCCGGGTCGCGCGCTGTGTATAACGGCTCGATCTGTGGATAGATCGCAAAAGCCGGTTTTGCCTATTGCCCTCGTGAAAAGCGCCTCGTATATCGCCGCCTCGCTCGGAGACGGGCTGGCCCAACGGGGCTTCGGAGACTGGGTTTTCGGGGTTTTGGTCGGGGCGGGAGTTTGAAAAAGCTTCT